>JBAUQH010000093.1:0-14747 GCA_049580605.1 Gallionella sp.
TGAAATGCTTGTTGTGCAGAACGGCCTCATCTTCGCTGTGCACATAGTAACGCCGCTTGCACATGCCGGTTTCGCCGTACGCCCTGAACATCGCCTCGATCTTGTCGAAGTGGTTTGCTTCCGGGCCGAAGTGGCTGAACGTGTTGTTGCCGGCCTTGGCCGCTTCGGCAGCAGCAGCCCGGAACGCCATGCGATCGAGACTGTGCAGACTGTCGCCCTCGATGACCGCCGCCGTGATTTTTTCGCGGCGGAAAATGTTTTCAAAGGCACGCTTTACCGTAGTGGTGCCCGCACCGGATGAACCGGTGACCGCAATCACGGGATGTTTGGTCGACATGTTGAACTCTCCTGAGGGATTTATGAAAATTTTGTCCGGGGATTTTAGCAGAATGCCTTGCGGCCAGCTAACGCATAAGTCATCTTCCTACCGTAGGCGAAGTGATGCCCATCTTGCCGGTCAGCTTGTGCGCCAGCGCCTGCGCTTCGGCACGGCTAGGCAACTGCGTGATATGTAGCAGGAATTCGCCGTCGGGCAGGGGTCTGATGCGCGCATCATAGCCCGCTGAGCGCAGTTGATCATAAGCCGCCAGGGCATCCCGCTGGTTGTTCGCGGTGAGCAGCGTTACTTTCCATTTGCCGCCGGCGCGGCTGGCACCCTGACCCTTTGCAATCTCGGTTTCCGCGGCCCATTTGGCCAACTGTTCGCTGGCCAGACTGGCGACCGGCAACGGCGGCGCGTCCTTGCGCATCACATAGAAAGTTTGCGGCTGGTCCATCACGAACGGCGCCGCGCTGCCAGGTGTGACACTGATCTTGCCTTCGATCAGGCACACCACATCGAAATCGAACCTGCCCTCCTTGTTGATGTCGCTCAGGCTTTTGCCCATCGCCTTTTCCATTGCGGCCACGCTCATCTTGCCGCCCACCTTGCCCCAAACATCGGTGCCGCGTATCCCCACCGTGGCTCCCGCGACCCTGACGGTCACATCGCGCGGCCTCAGTCTGGCGACGGCTGCAGTGGTGAAACGGAAAGCGCCTTTCGCGACATCCAGCAGTGCGCGAAAAAGACTGTTGTTCCCGCGCCGTTGCTCGAGACCGGACAGGGTCAGCGTGGCCTGCTCGCCCAGTTTGATCGCGCTACCGTCGGCCGATCGCAACAGGACGCGCGCATCCGTTCCGGTGATGAGCTTGTCGTCATCCCTTATCACCATGCCCACGGACAATGGCCGGGTAGTTGCGCCGCGCTGCAACCAGGCAGGCATCTGTATGGCCTGTACGACGACATTCGGTGCGGCACAGACTGGCACAGCGACAAGCAGGAATAGTACGGTTACGATACGTCTCATGGTCGGCACCTGCATTACTTCGGGTTCGCGGCGGACTAGCGATGACGCTATAATGCCATATTGTTAAATCAGGCAACAGAATCACATCGCATGCAAGCCAATTACGATCACCAGAGTATCGAACAGCAAGCACAACAATATTGGGAAAAGGAGAGGTCCTTCCGAGCCAGGATCGATGCAGGCAAGCCCAAGTATTACTGTTTGTCCATGTTCCCCTATCCGTCCGGCAAGCTGCACATGGGCCATGTGCGCAACTACACGATAGGCGACGTACTGTCGCGCTACCATCGCATGAAGGGTTTCAATGTGCTGCAGCCTATGGGCTGGGATGCATTCGGCCTGCCTGCGGAAAATGCCGCGATCCAGAACAAGGTGCCACCCGCCAAGTGGACTTTCGACAACATCGCGCATATGAAGGATCAGCTGAAGAAACTGGGCTTCGCGATCGACTGGTCGCGCGAACTGGCGACCTGCCAGCCGGACTACTACAAGTGGAACCAGTGGCTGTTCCTGCGCATGCTGGAACGCGGCATCGCCTACAAGAAGACCCAGGTGGTGAACTGGGACCCGGTGGACCAGACCGTGCTCGCCAACGAGCAGGTGATAGACGGGCGCGGCTGGCGTACCGGTGCGATTGTCGAGAAGCGCGAGATACCGGGCTACTACCTCGGCATCACACAATACGCCGAAGAATTGCTGGCCGACCTCGACATACTGCCGGGCTGGCCAGAGCGCGTGAAGACCATGCAGTCCAACTGGATAGGCAAGAGTTATGGCGTGCGCTTCGCGTTCACCCATGACATTCGCGATGCGTCCGACGCATTGATCAACAACGGCAAGTTGTGGGTGTTCACCACGCGCGCCGACACCATCATGGGTGTGACCTTCTGTGCCGTGGCTGCGGAACATCTGCTGGCAGCGCATGCAGCGCAGAACAACCCCGAGCTAGCCGCATTCATAGAGAAATGCAAACACGGCTCGGTGATGGAAGCCGACATGGCCACGATGGAAAAGGAAGGCATGGACACCGGACTGAAAGTTGCGCATCCGCTCACCGGCGAACAAGTGCCGGTGTGGGTGGCCAACTATGTGTTGATGAGTTACGGCGATGGCGCGGTGATGGCGGTACCGGCGCATGATGAACGTGATTTTGAATTTGCTGAAAAATGCCGATTACCGGTAAAAGCTGTAATTGCTCCGCCATCCTGGAAGAACCGAAATATTTTGGTGGGTACTGCTTCGACACCAAATGGCTTGGCCCGCCCTATGCTTAGTATTCCAGGTGAGCAGAATAAAGATGAATTTTTTCTTACCTGGACCAAGTGGGTTTCAAATTTGGACAAGCATGGTATTTGTGTGAATTCCGGCAAATACGATGGTCTGGATTATGAAGAAGCGGTAGACGCCATCGCCGCCGACCTCGCCGCCAAAGGCTTGGGCGAAAAGAAAGTGCAATGGCGTTTGCGCGACTGGGGTATCTCGCGCCAGCGCTACTGGGGCTGCCCGATACCCATCATCCACTGCGGCACCTGCGGCTCGGTGCCGGTACCGGACGATCAGTTGCCGGTAAAGCTGCCGGAAGACTGCGTGCCGGATGGTACCGGCAACCCGCTGCTCAAGCGCGAAGATTTTCTCAATACCTCCTGTCCGAAATGCGGCAAGCCGGCCAAGCGCGAAACCGACACGATGGACACCTTCGTGGATTCGAGCTGGTATTACGCTCGTTACGCCAGCGGCTTCAAGGACAACGCGATGGTGGACGAGGAAACCGGTTACTGGATGCCGGTGGACCAATACATCGGCGGCATCGAGCATGCCATCCTGCACCTGCTTTATTCGCGCTTCTGGACCAAGGTGATGCGCAACCTCGGCCTGGTTAAATATGACGAACCGTTCGCCAACCTGCTGACCCAGGGTATGGTACTCAACCACATCTTTTCGCGCAAAACAGACAAGGGTGGCATCGAATATTTTGCACCGGAAGATGTCAGGCCAAATAAAGATGCCAACGGTAAGGAACTTGGTTACACGCTGCTTAAGGATGGCCAGCCGGTAGATTTCCAGGGCATGGGCACGATGTCGAAGTCCAAACACAATGGCGTAGACCCGGAGGCTATCATCAAAAAATATGGGGCAGACACTGCGCGCCTATTTATGATGTTTGCCGCCCCGCCGGAACAGACTCTGGAATGGGTCGATTCCGGCGTGGAAGGCGCATCGCGATTTCTGAGAAGACTTTGGGCACTTTGCGCAGAAATGAAAAATCGAGATGACGATATATTTTCATCCGGCACTAATCTCAATATTGATTTCAGTGCAGCAGGAAGAGACGTTAAAGCGCTTCGCTTATCGATTCATTCAGCACTAAATCAAATCACTTACGATTACCAACGCCTACAATTCAACACCGTTGTTTCAGGTGCGATGAAAATACTGAATGCACTGGGAACGTTTGAGCCGCATATTGCTGTTACCCCTGGCAGTGGCAATGATTCGATTATGAACCGGCGTGATGCGGCATTTATTGAAGGTTTGGGGATATTGCTCCGAGTGCTTTATCCGGTGACGCCCCATATCACTCACGCATTATGGACGGAACTCGGATATACCGGTGACATTCTTACTACCCCATGGCCTACGGTTGACGCTTCAGCTCTTGCGCAAGACGAAATCGAACTGGTGATCCAGTTGAACGGGAAGCTGCGCGGCAACATGCTGGTTGCCAAATCTGCAGACCGGACTACCCTGGAAAAACTGGCGCTTGCCCACCCGGCAATCGAGAAGCATCTGGCCGGTGCACTGCCGAAAAAAATCATCGTCGTCCCGGGTCGTTTGATCAACGTCGTGGTCTAGGATAAATCTTGCTGGGGGAAATCTTGCGCCTTCCGATTCGATTGCCGATACTGCTGATTGCGGCCGTTCTGTTGTCCGGCTGCAGTTTCCACCTGCGCGGACAGGCGGGCATGCAATTCAATACACTGTACCTGGAAGCGGCCAATCCCGGTACCGCCTTCATCAAGGAATTGCGCCGCTCGCTGGAAGCGAACAAGGTTAAACTGCTGGACTCGCCCAAGCAGGCCGATGTCGTGCTCAACATCGTTTCTGAAAATCCGGACAAGCAGATTCTTACGCTGGATGCGAGCGGGCGCGTAAACGAATTCGAGTTGTACTACCGCGTTTCCCTGCGCGCATACGACCGCCGGCACAATGACCTGATTCCCGCCGACGAAATCGAGATGCGCAGCGATTTCCCCTATGACGACAATCACGTCCTTGCGATGGAATCCGAGGAAACCCTGCTGTTCCAGAGCATGCGCAACGACATGGTTCAGCAGATCGTGCGGCGCCTGAGCCGGATCAAGCCGGTGTCAAAGTAAACCATGGCCATTCCCAGCGAAGATTTGCCGCGTCATCTTGCCTCCGGCTTGAAACCGTTGTATGTGGTGTATGGCGACGCAATGCTGCTTGCCCTCGAAGCGGCCGACGGCATCCGCGCCGCGGCCCGCGCCGCCGGATACGGCGAACGCGAGACATTGATTGCCGAACAGCATTTCAAATGGGCGGAACTGCGCAACAGCGCCCGCAGCCTGTCGCTGTTCGCCTCGCGCAAGGTGATCGACCTGCGTATCCCGTCCGGCAAGCCCGGTGTCGAAGGCGGGCAGGCATTGCAGGAATACGCGGCGAATCCGGACAGTGACGTGCTGACGGTGATTACGCTGCCCAGGCTGGACTGGTCCACCCAGAAAAGCCAGTGGTTTGCCGCGCTGGAAAAACATGGCGTGATGGTTTCCGCCGACGATATCCCGCGCAATGCACTGCCGCGCTGGATTGCCGCAAGGCTGCAAAAGCAGGATCAGCGTGCCGACGAGGCTGCACTGGAATTTCTCGCGGACCGCAGCGAAGGCAACCTGCTTGCGGCATTCCAGGAAATCCAGAAACTTGCACTGCTGTTCCCCGCCGGCACCCTAACCTTCGAAAACGTCAAGGATTCAGTCATGGATGTGGCCCGCTACGACGTTTCAAAGCTTAGCGAGGCGATGTTGAATGGAAATGCGGCGCGTTATACCCATATCCTGGACGGGTTGCGCGCCGAGGGAACCGCAACCGTGCTGGTCCTGTGGGCGCTCAGCGAGGATATACGCACGCTGTGCAAGGTTGCGCAAGCCGTGCAGCGCGGCGCCGGTATCGGCAATGCGATGCGCGACCTGCGGGTGCGCAAGGACAAACAGCGGCTGGTCGAGAATGCAGCCAACCGCTTCAATTTTCCGCAACTCGAACGCGCGATCCAGCAGGCAGCACGGCTGGACAAGACAATCAAGGGCCTGCGCCAGGGCGATGTGTGGGACGAACTGCTGCAGCTCGGATTGCGTTTTGCCCGATCATGAACGATATCCTGCTGGTGATGACCAATCTGCCCGACGCTGCGACAGCGCAGAAACCTGCGCGACGATTGATGGAAGCACGAGCGGCCGCCTGCGTGAACCAGCTTGCTCCCTGCATCTCGACCTACCGCTGGAAGGACAATATCGAGACCGTTTCCGAAGTGCCGCTGCTGATCAAAACCACGCAAACCGCCTACCCGCGACTTGAAAAATTGATACGCGAAGCGCACCCTTACGAACTTCCCGAAATCATCGCTGTCTCGGTGACAGCCGGTTTACCCGCCTATCTGGACTGGGTAAGCCAGGAATCAACCATACTCAAGGAATAACCATGCGTCTTGCTTTCTTGCTGCTGCTTTGCCTTGTTGCTCCCGCTTCGAACGCGGAAAGCCTTGTCGATCGGATTGACAACCTGGCTGTCAGCAAGCAACCCGACTTTCTGAAGCCCGATGACGCCTTCCGCCTGGAAGTGAAACCCCGCGATGCGCATACATTGCAGGCCAGCTTCAGCGTGACCCCGACCTATTATCTGTATCGCAACAAAGTCGCATTTACCACCAAGGACAGCAATGTCAAAATCGTTTCGGTGGCTTTGCCCAGGGGCGACATCAAGCAAGATCCAAATTTTGGCGATACCGAGGTATTTCATCATTCCTTTCAGGGCCTGATCGCGCTCAAACGCACCACCAGTGCGGCACCCATTATTACGCTGGACGCGGTCTATCAGGGTTGCAGCGAGGAGGGGTTATGCTACCCGCCCATCACCAAGGCCTTGCGCGTCTCCCTGCCGGAAGTCGCCTCCGGCCAGACCGCGGCACCGCTGTTGTCCGAACCTGCGCAGCCTCCTTCCCGGTCCGTCTCGGAGGATTCGAAAATCGCAAAATTGTTCAGGGATGGCAATTTCTGGCTGATCATTTCCTTTTTCTTTGGCGCGGGTTTGCTGCTATCGCTCACGCCGTGCGTGTTCCCGATGATCCCGATCCTGTCCGGGATCATCGTCGGCCGCGGCCACAAAATCACCCACAGACACGCCTTTATATTGTCGCTGGCCTATGTGCTGGGGATGGCAATCACCTATGCCGCCGCGGGTGTCGCCGCGGGATATTCCGGCAACCTGATCTCCAATGCGCTGCAGACGCCCTGGGTACTCGGCAGTTTTGCCGCATTGTTCGCACTGCTGTCACTGTCCATGTTCGGTTTATATGAGCTTCAACTTCCCACCGCACTGCAAAGCAGGCTGAGCAACACCAGCAACCGCCTGCACGGCGGACATCTCAGCGGGGTGTTCGTGATGGGCGCGCTGTCGGCAATCATCGTGGGACCGTGCGTGGCGGCCCCGCTGGCGGGGGCGCTGCTCTATATCGGCAAGACACATGACGCCGTGCTGGGCGGAGTCGCGCTGTTTGTGATGGCGCTGGGCATGGGGGTGCCGCTGCTGCTGATCGGTTCTTCGGCCGGCGTGCTGCTGCCAAAAGCGGGAGCGTGGATGGAAGCAGTCAAACAGTTCTTCGGCGTGATGCTGCTGGCTTTGGCAATATGGATCATTCAGCCGCTGCTGTCCGTCAGCGTGGAAATGCTGCTCTGGGCGGCGTTGCTGATTCTTTCGGCAATTTACCTGCGTGCGCTGGATGCGCTTCCGCACAATGCCGGCGGCTGGCACAAACTGCTCAAGGGAGCCGGCCTGTTTGCGCTGCTGCTGGGTGCAGCCTACCTGGTTGGCGCGCTGTCCGGCGCGAAAGACATGCTGCGCCCGCTCGGCAACGTCGGTCATGCCGAAACACTGGCACCGGCTACGCTGCAATTTTCCCGGATCAAGGACATCGCCGATCTTGATCAACGCATAGCCGCTGCGCACGGACAGACCGTGATGCTGGATTTCTACGCCGACTGGTGCATTTCCTGCAAGGAAATGGAGCGCTATACCTTTCCCGACAATAATGTGAAGGCCATGCTCCGGCCGGTATTGCTGCTTCAGGCCGATGTCACCGCGAACAGCGAGGCCGACCAGGCACTGCTTAAACGGTTTGGACTGTTCGGCCCGCCCGGCATCCTGTTTTTTGATGCCCAGGGCAAGGAAATGGCGGATGCACGCGTGGTAGGCTACCAGGACGCCCCGCAATTCCTGAAAACGCTTGATCATGCCGGTCTATAATTTATATTAGGCAACTTCGCCAAAATACTGGACAAATTGCCCTAATTTACGGCAAACTGCTCGAATGAAAAATATCCTTGTGTTGCATGGCCCTAACCTGAATCTGCTCGGAAGTCGCGAACCATCGGTTTACGGTCACGTCACGTTAAATGAAATTAACGAACGTTTAGCGACATTGGCTGTAAAAAACGGTGCGAACCTGCTTTGCTTCCAGAGCAATGCCGAGGTCGAACTGGTGGAACGGGTGCAACAGGCTCAACATGACGGGATACAGTTCATCATCATCAATCCGGCCGCATTCACCCATACCAGCGTCGCTTTGCGCGATGCGCTGGCCGCCGTCGGCATCCCGTTCATCGAAGTACATCTGTCCAACGTGAACGCACGCGAGGCCTTCCGCAAGGAATCGTTCTTTTCCGACCTTGCTGTCGGTGTGATCAGCGGACTGGGCGCCTCAGGCTACGAGTTCGCCGTGCAATTCGCGCTTAACAACAAATAACAGGCAATTACGGAGGTCAACATGGATTTACGCAAGCTGAAAACTTTGATTGAACTGGTCGAGAGCTCCGGCATAGCCGAGCTGGAAATCAGCGAGGGCGAGGAACGAGTCCGCATTACCCGGACCGCCGCATCCGTTCAGCAAACCTACGCACCGGCACCGCAACCCGTTATTGCAGCAGCCGTTCCCTCCCCGCAGCCCGCCGCTCCGGCAGCAGAACCCGCTATGCCGGCTGTAGCGGAAGGACACGTGGTCAAGTCGCCGATGGTAGGCACGTTCTACCGCTCGGCTTCGCCCGGTTCCAAGGCATTCGTCGACGTGGGCCAATCGGTAAACAGCGGCGAAACCCTGTGCATCATCGAAGCGATGAAATTGCTTAACGAAATCGAAGCGGATCAGAGCGGCGTCATCAAGGCTATCCTCGTGGAGAATGGCCAGCCGGTTGAGTTTGGCCAGCCGCTGTTCGTCATCGGTTGATCGATATGGCACGATATGCAGTACCCTGGTCCGGAACCGACAATATGACTCTACTCCTGATTGCCGGTTACGCCGGCGAACTGCCGATGCAAAACACAATGCCGCAAACAAATCGCCAGCTGGCCGAATGCCGCAAACTCCATTCCACTGCGGAGAAAGCACATGTTTGAAAAAATCCTGATCGCCAACCGCGGAGAGATTGCGCTGCGCATTCAGCGCGCCTGCCGCGAGATGGGCATAAAAACCGTGGTGGTGCATTCCGAAGCAGATGCCGATGCCAAGTATGTAAAACTTGCCGATGAATCGGTCTGTATCGGGCCCGCTTCTTCCACCCAAAGCTATCTGAATATCCCGGCTATCATCAGCGCGGCGGAAGTCACCGATGCGCAGGCCATCCATCCCGGATACGGCTTCCTTTCCGAAAATGCCGATTTTTCCGAACGCGTCGAAAAATGCGGATTTGTATTCATCGGCCCGCGCGCGGAGACGATTCGCCTGATGGGTGACAAGGTCAGCGCCAAGTCCGCGATGAAAAAGGCCGGCGTTCCCTGCGTTCCGGGTGTGGAGGGTTCATTGCCGGACAAGCCGGCCGAGATCATCAAGATTGCGCGCAGCATCGGCTATCCGGTCATCATCAAGGCTTCCGGCGGAGGCGGCGGACGCGGCATGCGCGTGGTGCATACCGAAGCAGCACTGCTGAATGCGGTTACCATGACGCGCACCGAGGCGCAGGCTGCGTTCAACAATCCCATGGTATACATGGAGAAATTCCTGGAAAACCCGCGGCATATCGAGATCCAGGTACTCGCCGACCAGCATGGGAATGCGGTGTACCTCGGCGAGCGCGATTGCTCGATGCAGCGCCGGCACCAGAAGATACTGGAAGAGGCCCCGGCCCCGCTGCTCGATCCCAAATTGCGCAACAAGGTCGGCGAGCGCTGCGCCGAGGCTTGCCGCAAGATCGGTTATCGCGGCGCGGGCACCTTCGAATTCCTGTTTGAAAACGGCGAGTTTTATTTCATCGAGATGAACACCCGCGTGCAGGTTGAGCACCCGGTAACGGAAATGATCACCGGAATCGACATCGTTCAGCAGCAGATACACATCGCCGCGAACGAAAAACTGCCTTTCAAACAGCGCGACATTCAATTCCGGGGCCATGCAATCGAATGCCGCATCAACGCCGAACACCCCTACAAATTCATTCCCTCTCCCGGGCGCATCACCACCTGGCATCCGCCCGGCGGTCCCGGGATACGCGTGGATTCCCATGTATACGCGAACTATTACGTGCCGTCGCATTATGACTCGATGATAGGCAAGATCATTGCCTACGGCGATACACGCGATCAGGCCATGGCGCGGATGCGCACCGCGCTGTCGGAAATGGCCGTCGAGGGAATCGAGACCAACATCGCTTTGCATCGCGAACTGTTGCAGGATGCCGCTTTCATGCGTGGCGGCACCAACATCCATTATCTGGAAGAACGTCTGGAAGAACGCAACAAAGGCAAATAATTCCAAACTCATTTCATCGGTGAAACTGCGTTGGCTTCCTCGCTCTCTCCTTGTCGTGCCTGTTATTGCACCGCCTGCGCCATACGCTTGTCGCCGCCTTGTTTGACCTTCGAAATGGGCCTGGAATAAATGCCGTGGCTGAGCCTGGAAGTCGCTAGCGATGCCGAGCACGCCGAGGCATTGAGCGAAGCATTGCTGGAACTCGGCGCACTGTCGGCCGATCTGCTTGACGCGGATGCCGACACACCGGATGAACAGGCAATTTTCGGCGAACCCGGCGAACCGCCTCCCGGCGTATGGCAGCACAACCGCGTCAGCGCGCTGTTCGACCAAGACCGGAACGTCGATGCGCTCCTGCGCGAAGCCTGTGCAGCCATCGGCCTCGACACCATTCCCGAATATCACATCGAAACCCTGGATGACAACGACTGGGTGCGACTGACCCAATCGCAGTTCGAACCCATCCCGATTTCACCGCGTCTGTGGATCGTGCCGACCTGGCATACCGCAAGCGACCCGAATGCGATCAACATCGTGCTCGATCCCGGCCTGGCATTCGGCACCGGCAGCCACCCCACCACCCGCTTGTGCCTGCGCTGGCTGGACAATAATTTGCAGGGCGGCGAAACGGTGCTCGATTATGGCTGCGGTTCCGGCATTCTTGCCATTGCCGCGATGAAGCTCGGGGCTGCACAGGCGACCGGCGTTGATGTAGACTTTCAGTCCGTCGTCGCCAGCCGTGGCAACGCGATCGCCAATCAGGTCGGCAACGCGGCATTTTATTTGCCCGACGAAGCGCCGCAATCAAGCTATGATCTGGTCATTGCTAATATCCTGACCAACCCGCTGCGACTGCTTGCCCCCCTGCTGGCAAACGCGACGCGGCCAGGCGGCAGTATCGTGCTGTCAGGCATACTCGAGGAACAGGCACAGGACGTGATGAATATCTATCAACAATGGTTCGACCTGAACACCCCGATTTTCGAGGATGGCTGGTCGTGCCTGTCAGGACGCAAGCACTAACATGCAGGGAACCACCGTCTGTCCGCATTGCAACACCCGCTTCAAGATCACCAAAGCTCAGATGGAGGCCAACCACGGCATGGTGCGCTGCGGAAATTGTCTGCAGGCCTTCGATACCATGCCGAACTTCGCTCCGGACCAGCTCGATCTGCCCCTTGATCTGCCGGTACTGGGCATAGCCGCCGTGCCGGCCGATTCCAGGCTGGCCGTACTGCAGCCCATGACGCTGGCCGAGCAGGTCGCCGTGGTACAGGACGAGGACAACGCAGAGCTGCAGGACAAGCCCCGATCCTGGCCGTGGGTCATGGCAACCCTGTTCATGCTGCTGCTTCTACTCGCCCAGGCCGCATATTTTTTCCGAGTCGATCTCGCTGCACATTTCCCGCCGCTGAAGCCCGCACTCTCGGGCTATTGCAGGATGCTGAAATGCAGCGTTCCATTGCCGCGGCATGCCAGCCTGATGAATATTGAGTCATCCGCAATCGAGGCCGATCCGACCAACCAGAACCAGATCACGCTGAATGCGCTGCTGCGCAACCGCGCCTCCTACCCGCAGGCCTTTCCCGATCTGGAACTCACGCTCAACAATGTGCAGGATGAGGCGCTGGCGCGCCGCACCTTCCACCCGGCGGACTACCTGCCCGAAACCGAAAGTGAAACATCCGGGATGTTGCCCAATCACGAGCTCAGCATCAAACTGCATCTCAATACTGCCGATATCAAGCCATCCGGATATCGTCTCGTGCTTCTTTATGCAAACCGCTAGGCAACCGACTCCGCGGGTACCGGGATAGTCCGGCCGAATTCCGGGGTGGGATGGCGCCGCCGGCATGCGTAGGCCGGTGCCGCCATTTGCCGTTTGTCAGCATAGCGACTTTCCGGTATATTTCGCAGCGCCGTTCAGATCAATGGGAGAGCGTGTCAGTCCGAGGTTTATCAGGCGAGGACACCGCCGAAGGCGCAACACCCGCAACCGCTCAGGCCAAATGAACCATTGACACAGGCAAATCTGGAGAGCGCCGGCAATGCCGGCCACCGAAGGGGCACGCGACGCAAGTTGTAATCTCTCAGGTATCAAGGACAGATGGGGCGCAGCACTGGGGAATTCCCGCTAACCTACTGCGCGGTTAATCTGCATTGTCGCGTGCTCGCCCGCCACCCGCCTATCTGACCAGATATGGCCCGTGTCCCGCTGCGCGGCTCCCCGCATTTCGGCCGCCCGCAACGGTTATCGAAAATTCCCCCACTTTAATGATTGGGGAAGCAATGACGCTCAAGCAAACACCGTTAAATGCCGCACACCGCGCGATGGGCGCAAAGATGGTCGATTTCGGCGGCTGGGACATGCCGGTGAACTACGGTTCCCAGATCGACGAGCATCACCAGGTACGCAACGATTGCGGCATGTTCGACGTGTCGCACATGCGCGTCGTTGACATGAAGGGCAACGGTGTTCGCGCATTCCTGCGCTACCTGCTGGCGAACAACGTCGACAGATTGACGGTCCCCGGCAAGGCCCTCTATTCGACGATGTTGCTGGAAAGCGGCGGCGTGATCGACGACCTGATCGTGTATTTCATGAACGAGGAATGGTTCCGCGTCGTGGTGAACGCAAGCACCGCGGACAAGGATATCGCGTGGATGAAGCAACAGGCAGTGAAACATGCGCCAGCACTGTCCATCGCCGACCACCCCGAACTGGCGATGATTGCGGTGCAGGGACCGAATGCCCGCGCCAAGGTCTGGGACGCGTTGCCGGGCAGCCGTGAATTGACCGAAAGCCTGATTCCGTTCAGCGCCGTGGAGATGGGCGCCATGTTCATCGCGCGCACCGGCTATACCGGCGAAGACGGATTCGAAATCATGATACCGGCCAAGGCTGCGCCATTCTTCTGGGCGTCGCTCGCGGAAAAGGGCGTGAAGCCGATCGGCCTGGGCGCGCGCGACACATTGCGCCTCGAAGCCGGGATGAATCTCTACGGCCAGGACATGGACGAATCGGTCAATCCGCTCGAATCGGGACTGGCCTGGACCGTGGACCTGAAGAGCGAACGCGATTTCATCGGCAAGGCGGCGCTGCTCGCCAATCCGCCGACGCGCAAGCTGGCCGGACTGGTGCTGCTGGACCGTGGCGTGCTGCGCAGCCACCAGCAGGTGCACTGCACCCAGGGGCCGGGCGAAATCACCAGCGGCAGTTTTTCGCCGACCCTTGAAAAATCCATTGCGCTGGCCAGGGTACCCAGGGAGGTGCAGGTCGGCGACGCTGTGGAGGTCGCGATTCGCGATAAAATGCTCGCGGCAAAGGTGGTGAAATATCCTTTCGCGCGCAACGGTAAAGGTTTAATTTAATTTCTAACTTTAATCCCCCTATAATTTCTCCAGAGGACATCAGACCATGAGCAATCCGCCAAACCTGAAGTACACGCCGTCACACGAGTGGGTCAAAACCGATGCGGACGGCACCATCAGCGTCGGCATTACACAGCATGCGCAGGAATTGCTGGGCGATATGGTATTCGTCGAAGCGCCCGAGGTGGGGCGCAAGCTCAAGGCCAGGGAGGAATGTGCGGTGGTGGAATCGGTAAAAGCCGCGGCGGACATCTATGCGCCGGTGAGCGGGGTGGTCACGGCCGTGAACAGCGAACTGGACAGCACACCGGAAGCGATCAATTCCGATCCGTACAACACCTGGATATTCGCGATGAAACCGGACAACGCCGCGGACGTATCCGCGCTGCTGGACGCCGCCGCGTACCAGGCAGTCGTCGACAGCGAAGCACATTAAAAATCCGAAACGGGGATTGGAACGCAGGGGAACATCAAGCTCTCACTGTCAACCAATCCCTGCCACCTGAACCGCTACCCAGAAATTTTCCATGATCACCCCTGATAAGATCAACACTGATAAATTTGTCGGCCGTCATAACGGCCCGCGTGCCAGCGATATAACCGCGATGCTGAAAAAAATCGGCGCAAGCTCTGTCGACGAACTGATCGCGCAAACCGTTCCCGCCGAAATCCGCCTGAAGAAGCCGCTGAATCTGCCGAACGGCATGTCCGAATATCAATTCCACAAGCACCTGCGCGGCATCGCCGCAAAGAACCGGTTATTCAGCACCTACATCGGGCTGGGCTATTACAACACCATCGTCCCGGCGGTGATACAGCGCAACATCCTCGAAAATCCGGGCTGGTACACCGCCTACACACCCTACCAGGCCGAGATCGCGCAAGGGCGCCTGGAAGCCCTGCTGAATTTCCAGACCATGATCATGGACCTGACCGGCATGGAGATCGCGAATGCCTCGCTGCTCGACGAGGCCACCGCAGCAGCGGAAGCGATGGCGATG
>JBAUQH010000094.1:0-5909 GCA_049580605.1 Gallionella sp.
AGCCCCGGTCAAGGCGCAAGCAGCAATTAATCTACTGCTGGAATACCATCACCTGCGCGAGGAGCAGATTACCACCGGCGGACGGCCAGCAACGCATTATCACTGGATCGTGGCGGGGGCATTATGAGCGCAAACTTTGCCAGATTGAAACGGATCGACAACGAAAAAAATATTGCTAACCCACCACAACAGTACCGACAAAACAGACGGAAGGCCTTTTTGGCAGTTTTGGCAGTCCACCCATTGGCACTTCCGGACAAACATCGCATTAAATTGAAAAGGTGAAAAATGCCCAAAGGTAGAAAACCCGACAATCTTGATTCACTGCCCTACACGGTTGCCGAGATCAGACTGAAAATACGCCGTCGGACGGGTGACAAAAATCCCAAGCTTGCTGGGCGCGGTCAGGGAAAAAGTACAAAAATCGTAATGCGAGATATTGCTCTATTGGCAAGAATGACGAAACAGAACCTATATCGCTTTATCAGCGGCAAAAGACAGACCGGGCTGACGGTTCTTAGGCGATTGTGCGACGTGATCGCACTTGTGGATGGAGGATATGTTCAGAAAATCAAGTACGGCGAATACATAATCCACGACGAGCCATTCACCCAGCCGGTGCGCGAGATGCGGGTGCATATCGACTTGGCGGGAGGTCAAATCAGCTTGACGCACGGACAGCGAACGCCGGAACCGGCGAGAATGCCGAGCTTTGAAAATATCTTCGGCAGTAAAAAATGATTTTCCAAGACATTTCACTACAACCTGACTGGATTTGCAACATTTCCAAAAATACACAGCTCACACAAATAATGTTGCATTATTGCTCGTTACCCGCGTCAATGCTCAATGTGTTCTGACAACTCAAAAATTTCTGTGGGGCGGGAGGGGTTGGAGCAACTGACATTTCAAGATCACTGTCCAATCGATCAACCAAAATTAGCAAATTCCGGAGCATCCGCGTTATTTACAGCGATAGCATCCACTAACATAACGCATACACGAGCGTGAAGTGTGGGAGCCATTGGTGCATATCCCGAGACCCCTTTAGACTATTCGGATGTAGGATGCAGTGAAAATAAACAGTTTCGAGGGGGAAATTATGAACAAGATCATTCTTGCTTATTTTTTGATATTGCCCAGTATGGCAATTGCCGACAACGGAAATGTGATTTTAAATCCGCTTTTTTTCCAAGTCATGGGACCTGTTGGAGCAATCATTCCGTTTCTTGCTTTTTTGGTATGGATCGTTTGGACTAAACTCGATGAAGCAAATAAAGCATTAGAAAAACTTCATATGCTTAATGAATTGAGCAGCATTGAAAGTGATCTAAGCAACATTTCCGAAAAAATGGATGATATTTCCACCATGCTAAATAAGTTTGCAGAGTTGCAAAATTTGGATGAGCGGTTAGATGGCCATCGGTTCAGCAAATTTGTTTCCGGTAAGGACTAATAATGATTATCCGGGATACTCAAAAAGTCTGGCGGGGTGGAGCATCAGGGCAATCACTAATGAAATATATGTTGCCGTTAATTAAGCTGTTTATCGTCGCGCTGCTTTGGGTTTTTTTAATTGACACGATACCCAGAATAGCAATTTGGCTAGCTTTAGTAATGTTCCTGCCGCGCAGGATGTGGGGCATGGAATTGAAACTTGGAAAGGGAAGTACAGGGCAAACGGATTACACAATTAAGGGCAAGAAAAAGCGGTTGTACCTGTTGGGCGGCATCCTGGTGGCGCTGTTGGCTACGATTATGATAATTGGTTCATCAGATGACACCGATCAAAATGAGGTAGATACATTTTGCAAAGCACTAGGTAGTAAATTGTCCGTGGATTGCAGCCAAACGCTTGATGAAGATGATGACGATTGAACCAGGGCGTGAATTATGAAAGCTATGTTGGCCGCTTTGTTTCTCTCATTGAGCCTGATCTCCACTCAATCCTTTGCGCTCGACCTATTCCAGAGCGAACAAGCCGCACAGAAGCACTGTCCCAGCGATACTGTAGTTTGGCTTAATCTCCCCACTGGAGTATTCCATTTCAAAGGGCAACGCTGGTATGGCCGAACAAAAGACGGTGCGTACGTTTGCAAAAAGGAAGCAGAAAAAGAAGGTGATCGAGCCTCAAGAAACGGGCAATGAAGAAATGGGGCATTGATCTTAGCGCGGGGAGGGAACTGGGGGCAGAAATCGCATACAAGCCAAGCCCAAGCAGATAATAATTGTTGGTAAATCTGTTGGTATATACGAACTCAGAATACGCGAATCACCCTAATTTATTGGCTTTCACGGCACTGTTTGTAGTCTGTCGAGGGCCAAAGTTATTGCAGCCGCGTACCTGATGCGCGAATTCAATTATTGGATTGCACTCGGTGCAATCATTATTTTTATTTCGCGAGTGCAATTGTAAATTTTATTCGAATTCAGCCCGTCCTGGTTTGGCAGCTAGCGAATTAAGCATCTTGCTATCGATCAGCGCGCCCAATGCCATCGGCAAGTTGAATTCAGGTCAATTAAGCAGAGTGCGGCATGGCAGACAATCGCCTTGTTCCGTTCCCGACTCCGAGCGGCAGCTCAGCAGTTGCCATAAGGTCCGCGCCTCGGCCACGGATGGCATTGCATGCTGAGGGAATTTGTAAGTCGTTTGCCTTTTTTGCAATTCTTTTAGTTGCTTGCTTGACAGGATTGACTTACTGACATTCCTTCACCGAATCTTGAAAGTAAGAAGCGCTATTCCCTAATGGATAGTATGTGTAAAAGCTGGTTTCTGTCCCCGCTGGAATGTCAATAATATCAGAGATGAATGCCGGGTCAGCCCCAACTCCGCCATTTGAATTTTGAATTATGGTATAGCCCGTTGGAGTTCTCCTTGAAATGAGAGGCCCTGCAAACGGAACGTGTTGCCATTTATCAATTATGCATTCAGCTATCAGCTTTGAAGATTTCAAACTCACAAATTTAAACTCTGGAGGGTTTTGGCGAAATTTATTTGGTTTTGTGGCACAACCTAATAGAACTATCGTAACCAAAGCCGCCGAGAATGGAAGCAGCAATACAGCAAACAGTTTGTTCATGGCTCCTCCCTTTGCATTTTTCAGAAGGATACAACCATAGCCTGACAGATGGAACCTGAAATCTAAGCCGATGCGGCATGAATGTCTCCATGGTGCCGGAAGTGAACGCGATAAATATTCTGAAGCGACATTCCGGCAGCCTGAGCCGTCCGCCTTTTCATAAAATCCCCAGCGTCTCCTTAGGCCGACAACTGCCACTTCTAAATGTATTGACTGAATGGCTGCCTGGCACAAATTGGCCGTAAAAACACTGCCTGGTAGGCTCAGGGGTATGTCACTGTCGAGAAAATGGGAATCATTGGCAACTGGATCAAACCTGTGATATCGTTTCACCTCGATATATATTTCGTTTTTTTTCGAAATACTTTTTCCGTTAACTTGCCGAAAGTACCAGCCGCTGCGCGATGGTAAAACAACCCGAACCCGACCTGGACGAGATCATCAAGGCCTTGGCCCATCCTGTCCGCAGGCAAATGCTCGAATGGCTGAAGAACCCGCAAAAATCCTTCCCCAGCCAGGTGCACTCCTATGAGCTTGGTGTCTGCGCCGGCAAGATAAACGAAAAGGCCAAACTTTCCCAATCGACTATCTCGGCGCATCTGGCCACCCTGCAGCGGGCCGGGCTGATCACGCCGCGCAAGGTGGGACAGTGGATATTCTATTCCCGCAACGAAGCCCTGATCGGTAAGTTTCTCGAGCGCATCAACAGCAAACTATGATCAGCGCGGGAATAAGCGGAACGAATCGGGCGAAGCGGAATCTCTGCCCGGCGGGGAAGAATAATAGGAGTTGAAGTTTGACTAATCCGGCATTGATTATTGGGGTGTCTTCCAAGATGAGCAAACCGCAGGATCGAATCAAGGTTCTAAGCGCCGGCATCTTCAGCCTGATCCTGGCGCTTGGCATAGCGCGCTTTGCGTATACCCCGCTGCTGCCGATCATGCAGCATCAGGCAGGTCTTGGCGTGGTCGCGGCTGGCTGGCTGGCGGCGATCAATTACGTTGGCTATCTCGGCGGCGCGCTGATCGCATCCCTGATCAGCGACATGGTCCTGAAGGATCGCCTGTACCGCATCGGGATGATACTGGCCATACTCAGCACCGCGATGATGGGCCTGTCCACGGATTTCACCGTGTGGGCGCTGTCGCGTTTCGTTGCCGGTTTCAGCAGCGCCGCGGCCCTGCTGCTCGGCAGCGGACTGATCATGAACTGGCTGATACGCCACGACCACCGCAGCGAACTGGGCATCCATTTTGCCGGAATCGGGCTCGGCATCGCCTGCGCGGCAGCGGCCGTGTCGCTGACGAACAACTGGCTGGACTGGCGCCAGCAATGGTACGCGCTGACCGCGCTGGGTTGCCTGCTGGTCGTTCCCGCACTGGCCTGGCTGCCGGCGCCGGACCGCAGCACCGTGACCCGGACCGGTCAGGCGATGCACGATGTGCCGCCGAGCCCGCTGTTCCTGCGCCTGTTCACCTTCGCGTATTTTTGTGCGGGCATCGGATATGTGGTCAGCGCGACTTTTATCGTCGCGATCATCGACCGTATTCCCGGCCTGGACGGCAAGGGCGCGCTGGTCTTCCTGGTCATCGGCCTGGCCGCGGCACCCTCCTGCATCGCGTGGGACCTGATCGCGCGCCGCATCGGAAAACTCAATGCGCTGATCGCGGCTTCGATGCTGCAGATCGTCGGCATCCTGCTGCCGGTCTGGACCCACGGCAGCGCGGGCGCATTCGCCGGGGCGCTGCTGTTCGGCGGCACGGTGATGGGCATCGTGAGCCTGGTGCTGACCATGGCCGGACAGTATTACCCGACCCGCCCGGCGAAAATGATGGGGAAAATGACGATCTCCTATGGCGCCGCCCAGATCATCGCACCCGCGATAACCGGGTCGCTCGCCAGCCATTTCGGCGGCTACTCGGCCGGTCTCTATCTGGCCGGCATCGCGATGACCGCCTGCTCCCTGCTGCTGCTGTTGCTCAAGGGAGTCGAAAACCGCGAACGCCCCGGCATCATCAAAAAGGAGGCCGCATGAACATGATGAAGTCGGGAAACATACTAACTGCCGCTTCGTTGATGTTCGCGCTGGCCGGTTGCGCAAGTCCTACCGGCATTGCGCCCGGCGCGACGATGCTGGTGCCGCATACCCTTGCCGGCCAGCCGGATCATGCCGCCTTTCCGCAGCAGCGCTGGTGGCAGAGCCTCGGCGACCAGCAGCTCGACGCGCTGATCACGCGGGCAATCGCAAACAACCACAGCCTCAAGGCGGTGCAAACCCGGATGAATGCCGCGCAGGCGATGGTCGCGGAAGCGGACAGCGCGCGCTATCCGCAGGTCTATGCGGAAGCGGAATCGACGCGCCAGCACCTGAGCGCGAACAGCATCTACCCGCCCCCGCTTGGCGGAAGCGAAGTCACGATGAGCACGGCGCGCATCGCGGCGCAGTGGCAGATCGACTGGTTCGGAAAACAGCGCGCGGCACTCGATGCGGCAATCGGACAGGAACGCGCGGCGCAGGCGGACGCCCAGGCCGCGCAGGTGATACTCGCCGCCTCGGTTGCGCAGCAGTATTTCGGCCTGGCGCGCCTGCAGCAGCAACAGCTGATCCTGCAGCAATTGCTGCAAAGCGCCGAACATCATGCCCGTCTGGTCGACCAGCGTGTTGTGGCTGGGCTGGACAGCAAGTTTGCGCAGCGCCAGTCGGCCGTGCAGCTTATGCAGACCAGGCGCGATCTTGCCGCGCTGGCCGAACAGATCGCGCTGTCCCGGCATGCGATCGCGGTGTTGCTCGGCGCGGAACCCGGCGAAACCGGCCAACTGGACGCGCAC
>JBAUQH010000095.1:0-6138 GCA_049580605.1 Gallionella sp.
CGCCGCAGGTAGGCGGGGTGGTACATCGCCATGCCCGCCGCGCCCTGCACCAGCGGCTCGATGATGAAGGCGGCCAGCTGCGCATGGTGCTGCAGCAAATACTGTTCCAGCGCTTCCGCGCAGCGCAGCGCATAGGCCTCCGCGCTTTCGCCGGCCGCGGCGTTGCGCCAGTCCGGGCTGGGCACCGTGGCCTGCTGCCGGACCAGTTCGCCGTACGCGCTGCGGAACAGCGCAACGTCGGTCACCGACAACGCGCCCAGCGTTTCGCCGTGGTAGCTGTTTTCCAGGCTGATGAACTGCGTCTTGTCCGTCCTGCCGGTGTTGCGCCAGTAATGCGCGCTCATCTTGAGCGCGATTTCGGTGGCCGATGCCCCGTCGGAAGCGTAGAAGCAATGGCCAAGCCCGGCGGGTGCGAGCTCGCGCAAGCGCTCGGATAGCAGCACCACCGGTTCGTGGGTGAATCCCGCCAGCATCACGTGCTCCAGCGTTTCCAGCTGGTCGCGCACAGCGGCGTTGATATCCGGGTTGCAATGGCCGAACAGGTTCACCCACCAGGAACTGACCGCATCCAGATAGCGCCTGTTGTCGTAGTCATGCAGCCAGACCCCTTTCCCGCCCGCAATCGGCAGCAGCGGGAAGCGCTCGTAGTGCTTCATCTGCGAACAGGGATGCCACACGGCCGAGAGGCTGCGGTCCAGGAGATTGGTATTGCTGTGCGGTCGATTCGCCATGGCCGGAATCATAGCGGTTTTTGCGGCTTGCGCACGCCGCGAACTTTGGCTAGCCTGCATCATTCAGCTATTTCCGCGGGGCATTACCGTGCACATACTCATCACCGGCGGCACCGGTCTGATCGGTCGGCAGCTTTGCAGCGCGCTGCTGGCGGACGGCCATGCGTTGACGGTGCTGAGCCGCAATCCGGAATCGGTTCCGCATAAATGCGGGCCAAGCGTCAAGGCAATCGCCAGTCTGGAGGAATGGCCGCCCGACCGCCGTTTCGATGCGGTGATCAACCTGGCCGGAGCGCCGATCGTCGACGCGCGCTGGTCCGCGCGTCGCAAACAGGTTCTTTGGGATAGCCGCGTCGCTTTGACCGAACATCTGGTGCGTTGCATCGCCGCGTCGCAGACCAGACCGTCAGTGCTGATAAGCGGTTCCGCAGTCGGCTATTACGGCAACCGCGGCGATGCGGCGCTGGACGAAACGGCCGCGGCCGGCGCGGATTTCCCCGCCCGGCTATGCACGGCCTGGGAAGACGCCGCACTCGCCGCGAAAGTTTCCGGCGTGCGCGTTTGCCTGCTGCGCACCGGGCTGGTATTGAGCCGCCGGGGCGGGTTGCTGGGACGGATGCGGCTTCCGTTCAGGCTCGGTCTGGGTGCGCGCCTGGGCGACGGGAAGCAATGGATGAGCTGGATCCATATCGATGATTATGTCGCGATGCTGCTCGAATTATTGCGCGACGAAATGGCCGGCGGACCATACAACATGACCGCCCCGCAGCCGGCAACCGGCCTGGAATTCACCTCAACCCTGGCAAGGGTGCTGCATCGCCCGGCGCCGTTCGTGATTCCGGCATGGCTGCTGAAATCGGCCCTGGGCGAACGTGCCTGCCTGTTGCTGGAAGGACAGAAGGTGCTGCCGGGAAAATTTTCGGCAGCGGGTTATCGCTTTATTTTTGCAAACCTGCGGGAAGCGCTGAAGGACTTGCTGGACAAGTAGTTACGGGTTTTATACCCATGACACAGGTCTTGCCTTGCTTTCCGTATCCCACCGTTTGTGGCATCCTTCGCAGTCTACATGCAGTTACACAGAAAATTCCGTCACTTTTGACAAAGCCAGAGGGACGGCCGGAGGAAGGCAGTAATGAAACGAGTTGATGATTTCCGCTTGCGCTTCGGCAAACGCGAGCTGGTGCCAATCATAATCGGCGGTATGGGCGTGGATATATCAAGCCGAGAACTGGCGTGGGAAGCCGCCCGGCTGGGCGGGATCGGGCATATCTCCGACGCGATGCTGCCGACCGTCACCGATCGCCTCGACAAGACCAAGTTCGTCAGCCACAAGCAAAAGCAATACAAGCTCAACGTCATGGAAACCAACAAGGCGATCGTGCAATTCGATCTGGCGCAGGTGGCCGAATCGACCCGTTTGCATGTCGGCAAGACCATGGAAGCCAAGCGCGGCGACGGCATGATTTTCGTGAACTGCATGGAAAAGCTGACCATGAATGCGCCGCGCGAAACCCTGCGCGTTCGGCTGTGCGGCGCGCTGGATGCCGGGATCGACGGCATCACGCTGAGCGCGGGACTGCATCTCGGCTCGTTCGCATTGATGGAAGACAACCCCCGTTTCCGCGATGCCAAGCTGGGCATTATCGTTTCGTCGCTGCGCGCCTTGCAGCTGTTCATGCGCAAAACGGCCAGGCTCAACCGCCTGCCCGATTACATCGTGGTGGAAGGGCCGCTGGCCGGCGGCCACCTGGGCTTCGGGATGGACTGGGCGCAATACGACCTGCACACCATCGTTGCGGAAATCGTCGCCCACCTGAAAGCCGAACAACTGGATATCCCGGTGATCGCGGCGGGCGGGGTATTTACCGGCAGCGATGCGGTCGGATTCCTGGAAAACGGCTGTGCCGCGGTACAGGTGGCAACCCGCTTCACCGTGGCCCAGGAATGCGGCATACCTGAAAAAATCCAGCAGGAATATTTCAAGGCCGACGAGGACGATATCGAGGTCAACATGATCTCGCCGACCGGCTATCCGATGCGCATGATCAAGAGTTGTCCGGCGATCGGCGCCGGCATACGACCCAACTGTGAAGCGTTCGGTTACCTGCTCGATGCCAACGGCCATTGCGACTACATCGATGCCTACAACCGCGAAGTGGCGCTGCATCCCGATGCGAAGAAGATATCCGTCAAGGACAAGACCTGTTTGTGCACCCACATGCGCAACTACGATTGCTGGACCTGCGGCCATTACACCTACCGCCTCAAGGATACGACGCACCGCAATCCCGACGGCACCTACCAGATCCTGACTACCGAGCACATCTTCAGGGACTACCAGTTCAGCACCGACAACAAGATCGCCCTTCCCCCGCAAAAATAAATACCCGCCCCGACCTTGAAATCGGGCGGGGTCGCCCCGATTATTGGCACTCGAAGGCAGAGAGTGCTAAACTCCGCCTCCGCAGTTTTTTAACCCCTTGTTTTAGGAGACATCAGTATGAAAATTCGTCCTTTGAACGATCGTGTGATCGTTAAACGCATGGAAGAAGAACGCAAGACCGCCTCCGGGATCGTGATTCCGGATGCCGCCACCGAAAAGCCGGACCAGGGCGAAATCGTCGCCGTTGGCAAAGGCAAGGTCGGCGACGACGGAAAACTGCAGGCAATGAGTGTGAAGGTCGGTGACCGTGTGCTGTTCGGCAAATACGCGGGGCAGGCTTTCAAAATGGACGGCCAGGAATACATGACGATGCGCGAAGATGACATCATCGGCGTGATCGAAAAATAAGCACACCCAAGCAATCTAAAGGAATTAAGGAGATAAAAAATGGCAGCTAAAGACGTAAAATTCCACGACGCCGCTCGTGCAAAAATGGTGGTCGGCGTGAACATTCTGGCCGATGCAGTCAAGGTCACCCTGGGCCCGAAAGGCCGCAATGTCGTGCTGGATCGCTCATACGGATCCCCAACCATTACCAAGGACGGTGTCTCCGTCGCGAAGGAAATCGAACTCAAGGACAAGTTCGAGAACATGGGCGCACAAATGGTCAAGGAAGTCGCTTCCAAGACATCCGATGTGGCCGGCGACGGCACCACTACCGCGACCGTTCTGGCGCAATCCATCGTCCAGGAAGGCATGAAGTTCGTCGCAGCCGGCATGAACCCGATGGACCTGAAGCGCGGCATCGACCAGGCCGTCATCGCGGCCGTTGCCGAACTGAAGAAATTATCCAAGCCTTGCACCACCAGCAAGGAAATCGCGCAGGTTGGCAGCATCTCCGCCAACTCCGACACCGTGATCGGCGAGAAGATCGCCGCAGCCATGGAAAAGGTCGGCAAGGAAGGCGTGATCACGATTGAAGATGGGCAAGGTCTGGAAGATGAACTGGATATCGTGGAAGGGATGCAGTTCGACCGCGGTTACCTGTCGCCCTACTTCATCAACAACCAGGATCGCCAACTGGCCCTGATGGACAACCCCTACATCCTGCTGCACGACAAAAAAGTTTCCAACATCCGCGACCTGCTGCCGGTACTGGAACAGGTTGCCAAAGCCGGGCGTCCATTGCTGATCATCGCCGAAGACGTTGACGGCGAAGCGCTGGCCACACTGGTGGTAAACAACATTCGCGGGATTCTGAAAACGGTTGCCGTGAAAGCTCCGGGATTCGGCGACCGCCGCAAGGCCATGCTGGAAGACATCGCCATCCTGACCGGCGGCACCGTGATCGCCGAAGAAGTCGGCCTGTCCCTGGAAAAAGCAACCCTGGCCGAATTGGGCCAGGCCAAGCGCGTCGAAGTGGGCAAGGACAACACCATCATCATCGACGGTGCCGGCAAGGAAGATGCCATCAAGGGCCGCATCAGCCAGATCAACAAGCAGGCCGACGAATCCACCAGCGATTACGACAAGGAAAAGCTGCAGGAGCGCAAAGCCAAACTGGCTGGCGGCGTTGCAGTGATCAAGGTCGGCGCGGCCACCGAAGTGGAAATGAAGGAAAAGAAAGCACGCGTTGAAGATGCGTTGCACGCAACCCGTGCTGCCGTTGAAGAAGGCATCGTTCCCGGCGGCGGCGTGGCATTGTTGCGCGCCAAGGCTGCGGTAGCCAAGTTGAAAGGCACCAACCATGACCAGGATGCCGGCATCACCATCGTGTTGCGCGCGATGGAGTCCCCGTTGCGCTGCATCGTGGCTAACGCAGGCGACGAGCCTTCAGTGGTCGTTAATAAGATAATGGAAGGCAAGGGCAGCTTCGGATACAACGCTGCCAGCAGCGAATACGGCGACATGCTGGACATGGGCGTGGTTGACCCGACCAAGGTGACACGCGTCGCATTGCAAAATGCCGCGTCCATCGCCGGCCTGATGCTGACCACCGCTTGCATGGTGGCCGAACTTCCGGATGACAAACCTGCTCCGGGCGGTATGGGCGGCGGCGGCATGGGCGGCATGGAAGGCATGATGTAACCGAACCCGCTGTCGGCATTAGAAACAACAAACCCCGCTACGGCGGGGTTTGTTATTTGGCGCTGTACCGGTATAATGCGCGGCTTCCCGAGCTGGCTGAACCGGTTCAATTACGTTCGGCTTGGGTAAGCGAAAGCAGCGATGGCCTGGTAGCTCAGTCGGTAGAGCAGAGGATTGAAAATCCTTGTGTCGGTGGTTCGATTCCGCCCCGGGCCACCAGTATTTGAAAGGCTTGCAGAGATGCAGGCCTTTTTCTATTTATACGAAAATAGGGCGGATTTCTGCAATTCCCCCTTTATACTTGCCGCACCAGACCGGCTGCTTCGTGCTGCGGTTTCAACCGGTCGATGCAACGCATTGGTTAAACCGTTCAGCCGGTGTTTCGAAGTTTAACGTCTTTCGTGGACGTTCATTTAGTCTACGAGCCACAGCATTGAGTTTTGCTTGAGAGTGTACCGACAAGTCTGTTCCTTTAGGGAAGTACTGCCTCAATAAGCCGTTGGTATTCTCATTTGTGCCACGTTGCCAGGGATTCTGCGGATCACAGAAATAGACTTTGATGTCGGTCGCCAGCGTAAATCGCGTGTGGTCGGCCAGTTCCGAGCCCCGATCCCAGGTCAGCGATTTGTAGAGCTCGTTCGGCAGCTTGTGAGCATGCTTGATCAACGCATTGATGACGGTCTCGGTATCTTTGCTGGGCACTTTCACCAGCATCACATAGCGTGTCTGGCGTTCAACGAGGGTCGCAATCTGAGTGTTACCACTGCCGCATAACAGATCCCCTTCCCAGTGTCCCGGTACCGCGCGGTCTTCAGCCGTGGCAGGACGCTCACTGATCGACACGGTGCCGATGATCCTGCCGTGATCGTCTGTCTTCTGCGTATGATGGCGCGAACGGCGCATGACTCGCGTACGCCGCAAGTGCGCCAGAAGTTC
>JBAUQH010000096.1:0-15146 GCA_049580605.1 Gallionella sp.
GGTTTGATCTCCAGCGCTTGGCGAAAACTGGCCATTGCGTTATCAAGTTGCCCAAGATATGTAAGTGCATTGCCCAGATTGCAATGTGCTTCCGCGAAATCGGGTTTAATCTTGAGCGCTTGGCGGCAACTTGCCACCGCGTTATCAAGTTGTCCAAGAGCTATTAGAACATTGCCAAGATTGCTATGCGCTTCGGCGAAATTGGGATTTAATTCCAGCGCACGGCGGCAACTGGCCACCGCTTTATCAAGTTGCCCGAGCTCTTTCAGGGCAATGCCCAGATTGCTATGCGCTTCGGCTGAATCAGGTTTGATTTGCAGCGCACAGCGGTAACTTGCCACTGCGCCTTCGACTTGACCGATGCTCATCAGAGCAACGCCCAAGGTGGTGTGTGCCTCAGCGTAATTGGGTTGGATCTCCAGCACTCGGCGGTAGTGAGCCACTGCTTCGCCGAGTTGCCCACTACCCATCAGAATATTTCCCCTGTTGAAAATATCTCCGATGGCAGCATCAAGATTTAGACGCCCCTCGACCAAATCCGGTTTGAACTCCAATGCACGCTGGAAACTTTCTATCGCGCCATCGAGTTGCCCGAGTTCTTTCAGGGCAACGCCCAGGCTGCAATGCACCTCGGCGTAATCGGGCTGGATCTCCAGCGCCCGGCGATAGCTTGCCACTGCCTCGTCGATTTGTTTATTGCCCAGCAGGGCATTGCCGATGTTGTAATAAGCGCCGGCATAATCCGGTTTGTGTTTGATCGCGTCTTGGAAGGCATCCAGCGCCCCGTTCAGATCACCCTTCAGCAACAGGATGTTGCCGCGATTAAGGTGTGCCCTTGCAGGATTGGGTGCAACCCGGATAGCCTCCAGGTAACACTGCATCGCTTCGTCGAGCTTGCCCTCTGCTTCAAGCGCATGGCCTTCGTCGATCAGGCGTGTCGCGTCCAGCTCGGATGCATCTGGATTATCGTTGCTAGTGCCGGACGGTGTAGTGGCACGAAATCGATCGAATATTCCCATCTCATGACCTTTTCAAGGTGATATTTGTTAGACTTATTCAGCTTGACCGTTTTTTGGACATGTTGCACATCGGTATGTTCCAGATCCGATAACCGCAGATATTGCCCTTTTTTACTTCAGAAACATATCCGGAGCTTCAATATGATACTTGAATGGTTCAACGCTGGAGAAGCGGTTTCGTTTGCGCATGAAATCGTCCGTGAAATCAATCGCTTGTTTCCGCCATCGGATCGAAAGGAGAAGGCAATTCCGAAGAAGGAATATCAGAGAAGGTTCGATAGCCTGGTCGTCCGGATACGTGCGTATTCATTGAAAAACAAACTGAATATTTTCAAGAAGGCGAAACTGCTCAACACGATCAAGTGGGAAATGAAAGACGCCGGGCATGATGAGGAAATTACCAGTGAATTCATTTCCTTCATCGCGCCGCTGCTGTGAGGAAAGGTGTGTCAGTAGTTGATCATCACCTGCGTGCACCGGACCAGGCCACGGACAAGAATTATTTCGGCTGTCGGGCTGCACGCAAATTACAACCGCTGCCGGATTCGATGCAAGCGCGCCTTTTCCGTGCCGGCATCATTTGGCGGTACGATATTCCGCCAATCAACTGATAATTCGGTAAGATTGCGTACCGTGCCCCAGTCACGGCGCGGTCCTGTTCCGGCTATCGATAACTTAAGCGAACATTAATGAAAATTCACGAATACCAGGGCAAGGAAATTCTGCACCAGTTTGGCGTTCCGGTGCCGCGCGGGATGGCGTGCCTTAGCGTCGATGAAGCAGAAGACGCTGCGCATAAACTGGGCGGGGCGGCGTGGGTGGTAAAGGCGCAGATACATGCCGGCGGACGCGGCAAGGGCGGCGGAGTAAAGGTGGCACGCTCGATAGAAGAAGTCCGCAAAGCGGCGCAGCAGATACTGGGCATGCATCTGGTGACGCACCAGACCGGCAAAGAAGGCCAGGTGGTGCGGCGCTTGCTGGTCGAAGAGGGGGCTCAGATCAGCAGGGAATTCTATTTGGGCATGGTGATCGATCGCACCGCGCAGCGTGTTGCATTGCTGGCCAGCAGCGAGGGCGGCATGGAGATCGAGCAGGTGGCCGAACAAACCCCAGAAAAAATCCACACCCTGCGTATCGATCCGGATGCCGGTCTGAGCGCGGAAGATGCGGCCCGCACCGCGCATGCGATCGGTATCCCCGATACGGCAAAGGTTGAGGCGGTAAAGCTGATGCAGGGCCTGTATCGCTGCTTTGTCGAGAAGGATGCGATGCTGGCGGAGATCAATCCGCTGGTGCTGACCGCTGACGGACGCGTGCTGGCACTGGACGCCAAGTTCAATTTCGACAGCAACGCGCTGTACCGCCATCCCGAGATCGTCGCGATGCGCGATCTGGACGAGGAAGACCCGGCGGAAATCGAGGCGTCCCGATTCGACCTGAGCTACATCTCGCTGGACGGCGACATCGGCTGTCTGGTGAACGGGGCGGGGTTGGCGATGGCGACCATGGACATCATCAAGCTGTATGGCGGCAATCCGGCGAATTTCCTCGATGTCGGCGGCGGAGCAGACAAGGAAAAAGTCACCGAGGCATTCAAGCTGATGCTGAAGAATTCCAATCTCAAGGCAATCCTGGTCAACATTTTCGGCGGCATCATGAAGTGCGACGTGATCGCCGAGGGTGTGGTTGCTGCTGCGCGTGAAGTGCATCTCGAGGTGCCGCTGGTGGTGCGTCTGGAAGGGACGAATGTCGATCTGGGCAAGAAGATACTGGCAGATTCGGGCCTGACGATCATTTCCGGCAGCGACATGGCGGACGCTGCCCAAAAAGTGGTCGATGCGGCGAGGGGCGCGTAATGTCCATACTGATTGACAAGAACACCAGGGTGATGACACAGGGCATGACCGGCAAGGTCGGCCAGTTCCATACCGTGAATTGCAAGGCCTATGCGAATGGCGCCGAATGTTTTGTTGCGGGCGTCACGCCGAACAAGGGCGGCCAGCGTTTTGAGGGTATCCCGATCTACAACAGCGTTGCCGAAGCCAGGTCGCAAACCGGCGCGACCGTGTCGGTGATCTATGTGCCACCGCCCTATGCGGCAGCGGCAATCGACGAGGCGGTCGAGGCGGATCTCGATCTGGTGATCTGCATCACCGAAGGCATTCCGGTGCATGACATGTTGCGCACACGATACAGGATGCAGGGCAAGCGCTCTCTGCTGATCGGGCCGAACTGCCCGGGGCTGATCACGCCCGATGAGATCAAGATCGGCATCATGCCCGGCCACATCCACCGCAAGGGTCGCATTGGCGTGGTATCGCGTTCCGGCACGCTGACTTACGAAGCGGTCGGGCAGCTCACCGCGCTGGGTCTTGGGCAGTCTTCCTGTGTCGGCATAGGCGGCGATCCGATCAACGGCCTGAAGCATCTCGATGTAATGAAAATGTTCAACGACGATCCCGGCACCGATGCGGTGATCATGGTCGGTGAGATTGGCGGCAGCGACGAGGAGGATTGCGCGCGCTGGATCAGGCACAACATGAACAAACCGGTGGTCGGTTTCATTGCCGGGGTGACGGCTCCGCCCGGCAAACGCATGGGGCATGCCGGTGCGATCATTTCCGGCGGGCAGGGCGGCGCCGATACCAAATTGGCGGTGATGGAGGAATGCGGCATCCACATCACGCGCAATCCGGCTGAAATGGGGCGTGTGATGCTGAAGGTACTGAAAGGCAGCTGATGCTGGAGATGTTTGCCTCGACCCTGTTCTGGGTCGATGTCCTGAAAATCATCGTAATTGACCTGTTGCTAAGCGGCGACAACGCGGTGGTCATCGCGCTGGCTTGCCGCAAACTGCCGGCGCAACAGCGAAAAAAAGGAATCCTGTTCGGCGTTCTGGGTGCAATCGTGTTGCGCGTCGTGCTGACCTTCTTTGCATTAAGCCTGTTGTCGTTGCCCTATCTCAAGCTGGTTGGCGCGCTGCTGCTGATCTGGATCGGCATCAAACTGATCCAGCCCGAAAAAGAACACCATGGCGATCGTGTTCAGGCGGATACACGCCTGTTCGGTGCGGTCAAGACCATCGTCGTGGCCGACTTTGTGATGAGTCTGGATAACGTGCTGGGCGTTGCGGGCGCGGCAAAGGGTAACGTGACGCTGCTGGTTTTCGGGCTGCTGATCAGCATTCCGTTGATCGCTTGGAGCAGCCAATTGGCGCTGAAGCTGATGGACCGGTTCGCCGTGACAATTTACGCCGGCGGAGCACTGCTTGGATATGTCGCGGGCGAAATGCTGGTCAGTGAGGCATTTCCCGCGAACGGGACTGGACCGCATGGGCTCGCTGCAGCGGGCCACTATTTGCACTGGTTGATGCCGGTGCTGTGCGCTTCGCTGGTATTGGGGCTGGGAAAGTTGCTGGCGATGCGCAAAATTGCCAGACGCGAAGTGATCGATCTGGTGGACGAGGAAGTATCCGGTGTGCCGGACAAAACATCACAGGGGTAGGATTATGAAGATACTGGTTCCGGTTGATGGCTCCGCCAATGCACTGCGTGCGGTCGATTACGTGGTCAGGAATATCGCCGAACTGAAGGACCCTCCCCAACTGTTGCTGCTGAACGTGCAGCGGAATGTCGCGAAGGGCAACGTCAAGCTGTTCATCGACCAGGGAACGATCAATGACTACTGCCGCGAACAGGGGATGGCGGCGCTCCAGGCGGCACGCGCCGCGTTTGATGCTGCCGGATTGCCCTATCAGTATCACATCAGTATCGGCAGCACGGCGGAAGCGATAGTTCAGTATGCCTGCGATCAGCAGGCGGACCAGATCGTGATGGGCAGAAAGGGACTGGGCGGACTGCAATCCCTGCTGCTGGGAACGGTGGTGAAAAAAGTGCTGCAGCTTGTTGACTGTCCGGTGGTGCTGATCAAATAGGGAAACGGAGCGCGGACTACTCAGTCCTGGATTCCGATATTTCTTAATAAATCTAAAGGATTGTGGTGTGTTGTTGTGAAATATACTAATATTCTCTCCATTTATTTGACACAAAGCCTAAGGATCGGCAAAGCGCATCAAGGGACAGCATGAATAAGTGGTCATTTTGGCGGAAGGACTGGTTCGTAGGTTTGCTGGTGGCGTTGCTGTTCATGCTCGGTGCCAATAGCGAACTGATGCAGAGCCTGGAGCGCAAGGCATATGACCTCGGCGTTCTGGCTTCTTCGCGGACGCCGAGCGACAAGATTGCGGTAATTGCGATAGATGAGCAAAGCATCGCCAATCTGGGGCGCTGGCCTTGGCCACGCGCGATACATGCCAGGATGCTGGATGTACTGGCTGCCGGGCATCCCAAAGTGATCGGCTATACGGCATTCTTTTTCGAGCCGCAGGTAGACGCCGGACTCACCTATATACAGAAAATTGCCGAATTGCTGGCTGACTCAAGGCTCAAGGACACTTCCGACCCCGGAAAGCAGGCCGACCTGGCCAAACTTGGTTCGCTGCTGCAGGAGGCGGAACAGAATCTCGATAACGATCAGGAACTCAGCAAAAGCATTGCCGGTGCAAATGACGTGCTGTTGCCGATGTTTTTCGAACTGGGTGAGCCGCGGGGCAAACCCGATCACGAATTGCCCGACTATGTGCTGCGCAATGATCTCACCAGTGTGAAGGATCCGGGCGGCTCGGGCGATTCTCCGCTGCCGGCAATTTCTTTGCTGGCCCCGATCCCGATTCTGGGCAGCAAGGCGCTGGCCATCGGTCATCTGAACAGCTACCCGGACGTTGACGGCGCGATCCGCACCGAACCGCTGGTGGTCAACTATTACAATCAGTACTATCCTTCGCTGTCACTGATGCTGGCAGCCAAGAGCCTGAATCTCGGCCCGCAGGATATAAACGTCAATCTGGGCGAAGGCGTCCAATTGGGGAACCTGAAGATAGCCACCGATCCGGCACTGCGGATGTATACCTATTTTTACAAGGACCGTGAAGGTCATCCGGCCTTTCCGGTGGATTCTTTCTACGATGTTCTGACCGGCAAAATTCCGGCCGATAAATACCGGGACAAGATCGTGTTGATCGGCGCGTCGGCCGCCGGCATCGGTTCGCTGCAGGTGACGCCGGTTTCGTCAGGTATGGCGCCGGTGGTGACACTGGCGAACTCGGTATCAAGTATCCTGAAAGGCGACTTTTTCGTTACGCCGGGTTGGGCGGAATTGGCGCAAATCGGCGTCTTTCTGCTGGTAACCCTGTACCTGGTCCTGTTGCTTCCGCGGCTTACTGCCGCCATCGGTGCGGTGATCACCGGCACGATGTTTACGGCGCTGATTGTAACCCATTTTGTGCTGATGACGACACAGGCGATGTGGCTGCAGCTGATGCTGCCCGCCGCGCTGTTGCTGGTTGGCCATTTGCTGCTGACAACCAAACGTTACCTGATGACTGAAAGGGGCAAGCAAAAATCGGATGCCGAGTCGGCTGAGAGCAATCGCATGCTAGGCCTGGCTTTCCAGGGGCAGGGACAACTGGATATGGCCTTTGATAAATTCCGCAAGGTGCCGCTGGACGACAGCCTGATGGATGTGCTGTACAACCTGGGACTTGATTACGAGCGCAAGCGCCAGTTCAACAAGGCCGAGTCGGTTTTCAAGCATATGGCCGGACACAATCCCAAGTTTCGCGATCTTGATGCGCGTATGGCGCAGTCCCGGGCGCTGTCGGAAACCGTGGTACTCGGCGGTTCATCCGGAAGGGGCAATGCCAGTACCCTGATACTGGACAAGGCCGGCGTGTCGAAGCCGATGCTGGGTCGATATGAAATCGAAAAGGAACTGGGCAAAGGCGCGATGGGTGTCGTTTATCTCGGGAAAGATCCGAAAATCGGCCGTGTCGTCGCTATCAAGACCATGGCACTGGCACAAGAGTTCGATACCGACGAATTGGAAGACGTGAAAGCTCGTTTCTTTCGCGAGGCCGAAACGGCAGGACGGCTCAACCATCCTAACATCGTGACCGTCTACGATGCGGGGGAAGAATATGACCTTGCCTATATCGCGATGGAATACCTGAAGGGCAAGGATCTGATTTCCTACACCAAGCCGGGCAATTTGCTGCCCTTGCCAAAGCTGATGAACATTTTTGCGCGCGTAGCCGACGCGCTTGACTATGCGCACAAACAGAATGTGGTGCATCGCGACATCAAGCCTGCCAACATCATGTACGATCCCGAATCGGATTCGACCAAGGTGACCGACTTTGGCATAGCGCGCATCACCGATTCGAGCAAAACAAAAACGGGTATGGTTTTTGGCACGCCGTCTTTCATGTCCCCGGAGCAATTGGCCGGGATGAAGATCGGAGGCGCGTCGGACCTGTTCTCCCTGGGCGTAAGTTTGTACCAAATGGCTTGTGGTAAGCTTCCGTTCGAAGGGGAGTCGATGGCGCAGTTGATGTTCAGGATCGCCAATGAGCCCCATCCCGATATTTTGACTATCAGGGCAGATTTGCCCCCGTGTCTGGTTGCAATTATCAACCGGTCTTTGGCCAAGCAGGTTGAGGAGCGCTATGCCAGTGGCGCTGAAATGGCTGAAGACTTGCGCGAGTGTGCAGCGCTTGGACAGAACTCAACAGAGGCAGGAAATCCGTCATCCGATCTAACGGGGATATGGAATTGATGCCGACAGTGGGTACCGCGCCGCTTGACGGCAAGCCTCCCGCAGCCAGAAATAAAAGGGGATGTAGATGAAGATAGCAGAAGCACTGGAAATATTCAGCCAGACAGATCCCGGCATGGTGCGCTCCCACAACGAGGACAGCGTTGCCTGTGAGCCTGCCTGCGGTCTGGTTGTGCTGGCTGACGGAATGGGTGGTTACAACGCAGGGGAAGTGGCAAGCGGGATTGCTGTTTCGGTCGTTGCGACCGAGGTCAGTCACCGATTGCTGAATGCCAGTCCTGTCGAAATCTCCGAGAACGGAGGCGAGGAATTGGGCGTTGCGCTGTTGCGCGAAAATATACAGAAGGCCAATGCCTCGATTTTTCACGCAGCGCAAAGCCAGCCCCAGTATGCCGGAATGGGAACAACCATCGTTTCTGCACTTTTTTATGATAATCGGGTGGCTGTCGGGCATGTGGGCGATTCGCGCATGTATCGGTTGCGCGGTGAGGAGCTGGAAACAATCACGCATGATCATTCGCTGCTACAGGAGCAGCTTGATAGCGGGATGATCAGTGTCGAAGACGCGCGCATGTCAAAAAACAAGAACCTGGTGACGCGCGCGGTCGGCATAGATGCTCACGTGGATTCCGAGATCCATGTGCACGACGTGTTGGTCGGGGACATATACCTGCTATGTTCGGATGGCTTGAACGACATGGTCGAGGACGATGATATTCAGGCAACGCTGTTTGCGTTGCAGAGCAATTTGCCGCTTGCGACAAGCCAGTTGATACAGATGGCGAATGATAATGGCGGGCGCGATAATATTTCGGTGATACTGGTCAAGGTAAAGGGAAGATTTTCCGTGCCGCGCGGATTGCTGGCTATAATTTTAAATTGGTTTAAAAAATAATTAGTTACGAGGGTTAAGACTATGGCTGCAAAATTGATACTCAGCATGGATGGCGGGATCATAAAAGAATACCCCCTCAACAAAGAACGAATCACGATCGGGCGCAAAGCGCACAATGACATCGTCATCGACAATCTGGCGGTGAGCGGCGAGCATGCTGCGGTCGTTACCATACTGAATGATTCGTTTCTTGAGGATCTCGATAGTACCAACGGCTTGGAAGTGAACGGAAAACCCGCCAAAAAGCACTTCCTGCAAAATAATGATGTAATCGAAATCGGCAAATACAGGCTGAAATACATCACGGACCAGATAACCCAGACCACTCCCGAAGATTTCGAAAGAACCATGGTGTTGCGCGCGCCGGTCAAGAAAGAGGCAGCCGCTCCGGTCGCGAACAAACCTGCTGAACCGCAGGTTGCAATGAAAGTTCAACCAGGTGGAAAGCAGGTACAGGAAGAGGCGGCGGACAGGACCGGCAAGTTTGACTCACACAAGGCAGCCCAGACTTCAACTCAGACCGACCATGGGCTTAAATCTCCCGCTTCCGGGGGCACCCAGCCCGGAGTACAGAAGCAGGTCGCCGTGGTGCAGGTCCTGACCGGACCCAATGCCGGCAAGGAACTCGAACTGGTCAAGAACCTGACCACCCTGGGCAAGCCCGGATTGCAGGTGGCGGTACTCACCCGCCGTCCACACGGCTATTTCATCACGCACGTGGAAGGAGAAAATTTCCCGCTGGTAAATGGCCGGGCATTGACCAATCAGGCGCATCAGTTGAATGAACATGATGTGATTGAGCTGGCCGGGATCAAGATGGAATTCTACTTCAAGGGATAGTGGGTGTCGGATTCAGTGCAGAACACGCCGGGCGCAAGACAGGTGTATGGCCTAGGCTGCAATGTATTACCGAATGAGCTGATACGCGCCACAAAACATCCGGTCTTCTGCCCAGAATTTTCTGCAGAAACAACAAGCCGTTCGGCTTGTCCGGCACTGTGAAAAAAAATGCAATCCTGATCGGGCTGGGCCTCCTGATCGTACTGTTCTTTGTCGGTAGCGCTGCGCGGTTTTACCGACTGGATATTGTCGATCAACTGTCTTCCATACTTTACGATTACCGCTTGCGCCTGACGATGCCCCGTACGATGGATAATCGTATCGTTATCGTCGATATCGATGAAAAGAGCCTGAAGGAGGAAGGGCGTTGGCCATGGGGGCGTGACCGGATGGCGCAGCTGATGGACAAGCTTTTCGACAAATATCACGTCGCGGTAGTGGGGTTTGACGTCGTTTTTGCCGAAAAGGACGAGAGTTCGGGGCTCAGGGTATTGCAGAGGCTCGGTGAAAATCAACTCAAGGGCGACAAGCCGTTCCAGGCGACGCTGGACAAAATCCGCCCGCAACTGGAATATGACGACCTGTTTGCCAGGAAGATCAAGAACCGCAATGTGGTGCTGGGATATTACCTGACCAATCAGGCTGAGCCGCATGCCTCGGGAATGTTGCCTGATCCGACCTTTCCGCCCGGGGCTTTCCAGGGACATCAGGTCGATTTCACGACCTGGAATGGCTATGGCGCCAATCTTCCCGAATTACAGCAGTCTGCGGCAAGTGCCGGCCATTTCAATCCCTTGGTGGACTTTGATGGCCGGGTTCGCCGTATTCCCATGATTGTCGAATATGACGGTGCATATTATGAATCGTTGTCGCTTGCAATCGTACGTACCCTGCTGGGCCGGACAAAGTTGTCACCCGGATACGCCAAAACCAAATCCGAAGGGTATGCGGCGATGGAGTGGCTTGATCTGGATGCAGCCAACACCAAGTTAAGAATTCCGGTTGACCGTGATGTGTCAACTTTTGTGCCTTACCGCGGTGGCCAGGGAAGTTTCCGCTACATTTCGATAACCGACGTGCTGCACGAACGTGTTGACCCCTCGCAACTGGAAAACAAGATCGTTCTGGTTGGTACTACGGCTCCCGGCCTGCTGGATATGCGCTCTACGCCCGTGGCGAAGGTGTATCCCGGCGTGGAAATTCACGCGAACATGATTTCAGGTATCCTCAATCAGAATTTGAAGGAACGTCCGGCCTATATGCTGGGAGCGGAAGTGGTCTGGGTATTGCTGGTCGGCATCGCCCTGAGTTTCTTGCTGCCGTTATTCACACCGGCTAAAGCCATTCTGGCATCTGCTTTTGCGCTCATCGTTACGACCGGGCTGAGCCTGGTCGCCTGGCAGTTTGGAGACGTGTTGATGCCGGTTACGAACAGCCTGGTGATGATCGCGCTGCTGTTTGCATTGAACATGTCTTACGGTTACTTCGTCGAATCACGCACCAAGCGGCAGATTACCGGATTGTTCGGGCAATACGTGCCGAGCGAACTGGTCGAGGAAATGGCAAAGCATCCGGAAAGTGTGTCGATGGAAGGTGAAAGCCGTGATATGACCATTCTTTTTTCGGATGTGCGCGGGTTTACCAGTATTTCCGAAGGCCTCGATCCGAAGCAGCTGTCCATGCTGATGAATGAGTTTCTGACGCCCCTGTCGCGTGTCGTATACAAGCACCGCGGAACAATAGACAAGTATATGGGTGACTGTATTATGGCTTTCTGGGGCGCGCCACTTCCGGACAAGGATCATGCGCGCAACGCAATAATGTCGGGTATCGAGATGCTCGAAACGTTGAATGCATTGCAGCCGCACTTCAGGGAACGCGGTTGGCCGGAAATACAGGTTGGCGTGGGTATCAATACCGGGCGGGTCAGCGTCGGCAATATGGGTTCTGAAGTCCGCGTAGCGTATACGGTGATGGGTGACGAAGTTAATCTGGCATCTCGCCTGGAAGGAATCACCAAGCAATACGGGGTAGGCATCATCGTTGGCGAAAATACCCGCCACCTCGCGAATGAGTTCCTGTATCGTGAACTTGACCACGTACGGGTAAAAGGTAAAGATAATCCCGTGGCGATATACGAGCCGGTCGGGTTGCTGGCCGAGACCAGCAAAGCGCTGCACGACGAAGTCAGGCTGTTTCACGAAATGCGCCGCCTGTATCGCAAGCAGGATTGGGAACAGGCGGAATTGAAGCTGATGAATTTGCAGCGCTTGTCGCCGGACAGCGAATTGTATAAGGCCTATGCGAAGCGGATTGCCACCTACCGAAAATTGCCGCCCAAGCAGGATTGGGACGGCGTGTTCGATTTTCAGACCAAGTGATTCAAAAGAACGCTCGGGATAACCAGGCAGACAAATATGAAACTCGGACAAATATGAAACTCAGGGTATTGGGATGCAGCGGTGGGATCGGTGGCAATCTGCGCACCACTTCGTTCCTGCTCGATCACGACGTGCTGATCGATGCCGGTACCGGGGTGGGCGAACTCAGCCTCACCGAACTTGCCATGATAGACCATGTTTTTGTCACGCACGCCCACCTGGATCATATTGCCAGCATCCCGTTCATGGTCGACAGTGTCGGATTCATGCGCGATCGGCCACTGACTGTTTACGCGAGCGAGGAGACGCTGGACATACTCAGACAACATATTTTCAACTGGAAAATCTGGCCGGATTTTGTCGAGATACCCAGTGCGCAATATCCCTACATGCGTTACCAGGCGATGGAACTGGGTGCGACCATCGTTCTTGACGGCCGCAAAATCACTTCTGTTCCGGCCAATCATGTGGTGCCTGCGGTCGGTTATCATCTGGACAGCGGGCAGGCGAGTCTGGTATTCAGCGGGGATACCACCACAAATGACGCATTTTGGGAAACGGTCAACAAAATTGCAAACTTGCGCTATCTGCTCATCGAGACAGCATTTTCGAACAATGAAAGGGACCTGGCGGAAGTTTCAAAACATCTGTGTCCGAGTATGCTTGCGGTAGAACTGGAGAAATTCAGGGGCGATGCAAAGATATTCATCACCCATCTCAAGCCGGGCGAGCTTGAGTTGACGATGCGTGAAATTGAGGAATGTGTGAGCGGCCTGCCGCCAGCGATGTTGTTGAACAATCAGGAATTCGAACTGTAACGGCGGTTGATGAGCCGCATGGAACAGATGTATACGCGATACCGGAATCGGCAGAACAGCAGCCCAATGAGACGTCCGAGGGAGTGATATGAGTACAGTGATGACAGCTAACAGCACAGCAAGAAATGTCGGTGATATGGCCCTCAGGCTCGAATTCACCAAGAACCTCAATCAAGTCAACAACAAGATACATGCCACCGGTAATGTTGACGAAATCATGCTGGAGGTCAGCAAGGACATTTGCACGCTGTTCAATGCGGACAGGCTGACGATCTATGTCGTCGGTGAAGACAATATCTCACTCGTTTCCAAGGTCAAGACCGGACTCAACTCTTTCAAGGATCTCAAATTACCGATCGCCGAACAAAGTCTTGCCGGCTATTCGGCAATGCATAAAAAGCTGCTCAACGTGAAGGATGTTTATGATGAAAAAGAGCTGGCCCAGTACAGTTCGCACCTGCGGTTCCTGCAGGAAGTAGACAGGCGCACCGGATATCGCACCAAACAAATGCTGGTTTCACCGATTCTGGATGCCGGCAACGGTGACCTGGTCGGGGTAATCCAGGTGATCAACAACAAGTCGGGTGTCCCCTTTGCGACCATGATAGAAGAGGGGGTGCAGGAGCTTGCCCAGACCATGGCGGTGGCATTGCGCCAGCATCAGCGCCAGCAACACAGCTCGGCAAAAACCAAATACGATTATCTGGTTGCAGATGCGGTGCTATCCGCTGCCGAATTCGAATTGGCAACACGAACTGCACGACGCAAGGGCATTGATATCGAGGAGGTTCTGCTCGACGAATTCCAGGTCAGTCCTTCAGCCCTGGGCAAGGCGCTATCCAGTTTTTTCGGCGTTCCGTACCAGCCATACCGGGGCGACCGCATCAAGCCTGCTGATCTATTGAAGAATCTGAGGCGCGAGTATGTGGAAAGCAGTCACTGGATTCCTATCGAGGAAACCCAGGAAGGGTTGATGATTCTGACCACCGATCCGGAGCGGATTCAGGCTTCGCGCGTCGTCAACAACATATTCTCCAAGAGCCGCCTTAACTACCAGGTTTGCTCGCAGCGCGAATTCAAGCAAACCCTTGACCTGTTCTATGGCGGAAGTACTGCCACGGATGGCGGCGGTATGCTGGCGGGCGACGAGTCGTCCATGGACGAGTTGTTGACCAGCATGGGGGGGGACGAGGAAGAAATTACCAGTGTCAACCAGGAAGACGTCAGTGCTGCGGCAGATAACGAGCTGGTCAAACTGGTCAACAAGGTCATCATCGATGCGTACCGGATGGGCGCATCTGATATCCATATCGAACCGGGTCCGGGCAAGGCCAAGACGGTGATTCGGGTGCGCAAGGACGGTTCATTGATGAACTACATCGAGGTGCCGTCGACCTACCGCAACGCGCTGGTGACACGTCTCAAGATCATGTGCGACCTGGATATTTCCGAGAAGCGCAAACCGCAGGATGGCAAGATCAAGTTCAAGAAATTCGGCCCGCTTGATATCGAGCTGCGTGTGGCGACCATTCCTTCGCAGGGCGGCGTGGAAGATGTGGTGATGCGTATTCTGGCTTCCGGCGAACCGTTGCCGCTCGAGAAAATGGGTTTTTCGGCGCGCAACAACGAACTGATCAAGGAGACAGTAGCCAAACCTTATGGCTTGTTTTTTGTGTGCGGCCCCACCGGTTCCGGCAAAACCACCACGCTGCATTCCATCCTCAAGTTCATCAACAAACCGGATACCAAGATTTGGACTGTCGAAGATCCGGTGGAAATCACCCAGAGGGGTCTGCGCCAGGTGCAGATCAACAAAAAAGCCGGGCTGGATTTCCCCACCATCATGCGCGCCTTTCTGCGCGCCGATCCGGACGTGATCATGGTCGGCGAAATGCGCGACAAGGAAACCGTGTCGATCGGGATCGAAGCTTCGCTGACCGGCCACCTGGTTTTTGCCACGCTGCACACCAATAGCGCGCCCGAATCGATCATCCGTCTGCTGGATATGGGTATGGACCCGTTCAATTTTGCCGATGCATTGCTGGGAATTCTGGCCCAGCGGCTGGCAAAGCGCCTGTGTGCCGATTGCAAAAAACCGCATATTGCGTCGGCCGACGAGATCAAGCTCATGCTGGACGAATACAGTTCCGAACTGGTCAACACCACTACCTGGAAAAGGGATCCGTCTGCTGCGATGAAGGCGTTATATTCCGAATGGCGGAAGTCGTTTGCAGATGAAAAAGGCCAGTTCACGATATATGACCCGATTGGTTGCGACAAATGCATGGGCACCGGCTACCGCGGTCGGGTCGGGTTGCATGAATTGCTGCTCGGTACGGATCCGGTTAAGAAGGCCATTCAGGAGCATGCGCGGGTCGCAGAACTGCTGGCCATCGCACTAGATGAAGGCATGCACACCCTGAAACAGGATGGCATGGAAAAAGTGCTGCAGGGCATAACCGATATGCACCAGGTGCGCGCAGTTTGCATCAAATAATCTTATGAACGCATCGGACAATCT
>JBAUQH010000097.1:0-2819 GCA_049580605.1 Gallionella sp.
GGTAAAGAATGTCATGGAAGGATGTCGATTGATAATTCAGCATGATGTCGTCCGCGCCCGGAACGCCCATCATGAATGTCAACCCGGCATTGGCGAGCAGCGTCATCAGGTTGTCCATGTCGTCCTGGTCTGCCTCCGCGTGGTTGGTGTAGCACACATCGCAACCGAGCGGCACGCCCAGCAGTTTGCCGCAAAAGTGATCCTCCAGACCGGCGCGAATGATCTGCTTGCCATCGAACAGATATTCCGGTCCGATAAAGCCCACCACGGTATTGGTTAGCAATGGCGAATAATGCCGCGCAACGGCATAGGCCCGGGCTTCGCAGGTTTGCTGGTCAACGCCGAAATTGGCGTTGGCGGAAAGCGCGGAACCCTGGCCGGTTTCGAAATACATCACGTTGTTGCCGGCCGTGCCACGGCCAAGCGAGAGAGCGGCTTGCTGTGCTTCCTGCAAAATAGCCAGATCGATGCCGAAACTTTTGTTGGCTTTCTCTGTTCCCGCGATGGATTGAAAAACCAAATCCACCGGCGCGCCCTTTTCAATGAGCTGAATCTGGTTGGTGACGTGCGTCAGGATGCAGGATTGCGTGGGGATCCCATACTGGCTGATGACCTCATCAATCAGGCAATACAGTTCCATCAGCGCGGGGAGGCTGTCAGAAGCGGGATTGATCCCGATCACCGCATCGCCGGCGCCGTATAACAGACCATCCATAATTGAGGCGGCAATTCCGCGCGCGTCATCGGTCGGATGGTTGGGTTGCAGGCGCGACGAGAGGCGGCCGGGCAATCCGATGGTATCGCGGAATGCCGTGACGACATGGCATTTTTTGGCTGCCAGGATCAGGTCCTGATTGCGCATCAACTTGCTGACAGCAGCTGCCATTTCCGGGGTGATACCAAAGGCGATGCGCTTCAATGCGGCAGTATCCGCCGCATCCGAAAGCAGCCAGTCACGAAAATCGCCAACGGTGAGATGACTGATTTCCGCGAAAGCCTGCGCATCATGACTGTCGATAATCAGGCGGGTGACTTCATCGGACTCATAGGGAACGAGCAACTCTTCGAGAAAACGCTTGAGCGGTATTGCAGCAAGGCACATTCTGGCCGCCATACGCTCGGCATAGGTTTCGGCGGCCACCCCTGCCAGGTAATCCCCCGAGCGCGCAGGCGTGGCTTTCGCCATGACTTCTTTTAACGAACCAAAACGGTAGTTCGTTCCACCCACGCCGTATTGATACGCCATGTGATCTCCGGAAATCCCAATACTTGGCTGGCAATACTACATTGCTTCACGCCGGTGCCTGACCTTTTTTTCAACCTTGTCGGCGACATAAGCGGCGAACTCGCCGGCATTGTTATAACCTTGCGCGCAGGCAAAGTCAGCGATCGCATCGATCAGGTTGCGGGTCTGTTCGATCTCGGCAAGGCTGCGCCCGCAGGTCAGGCACTTTTCGCCATCGTCGCGGCAGGCGGTCTTGCCTTTGCAGGGTTTGAACGTGCTCATACCGGATTGCCTTCCGCATCGAAATTCAACACGGTGACCTCGCCGCCCATTTCGATCAGGCGCGCAGCAGTGCCTTGACGAGTCTTTTGGAAAGCTGGTCGGCAGTGAATTGCGGCTCGTTGGGCGGATACATCTCGTCCTCGATGATGTTGAATCCGCTTTCGCGTGCCAGGGTGAGGAGTTCGCGCACCTTCTTGCAGGCGAGTAGTTTTTCTTTCAGTTCGGGTTCTGCACGGGCTTTGTCCGAGAAAGCCTTGATGTCTTTGATTGCCATTTTTGTTCTCTGAATGGTTGTTGTCGGAAAATAATGCCGGGATGGTTGGCATCTTTGTTCAAGCGCCGGCTAGATGGTCATTTTGCTTTTCCTCCCTGTGCTTTGAGATGCAAGAGGTAAGTGGCTGCGGCTATATCTGCTTGATCCTGATGTTCAGGGTCTGGATACGGTAGGCGATTTGTCTGGGCGTCATGTCCAGCAGGCGCGCGGCTTTTGCCTGTACCCAGCCGGCCTGTTCCAGAGCGGCGATGACGCGATCGCGTTCGTCCAGATTGGGATCGTCAAGGTCAAGGTTCTGAACGGCGCCACGACCCGCTGAAACTTTTTCATCGATACCTGTCAGCAGAATGGCGTCGCGGTCGATCTCGTTGCCTTCGGTCATCACCGCGGCACGCTCCAGGCAATTTTCAAGTTCACGCACGTTGCCCGGCCAATCGTGATGCATCAACACGCGCAGCGCGTCATCGGTCAGGCTGAGCTGCCGGCCCTGTTGCGTGCCGACCTTTTCAACCAGGTAGCGCGCGATGTCCGGAATGTCTTCCATCCTTTCTCGCAATGGCGGCAGGTACAACGGCATGACATTGAGCCGGTAATACAAATCCTCGCGGAATTTCCCGGCTTCCACTTCGGATTCCAGATCCCGATGGGTGGCGGCAACCACGCGCACATCGACTTTTATTGTGCGAGTTCCGCCGACACGCTCCAACTCGCCTTCCTGCAGCACGCGCAGCAGCTTGGCCTGAAAAGAGGGGGAGATATCGCCGATTTCGTCGAGAAACAGCGTGCCGCCTTCGGCCTGCTCAAAGCGGCCTTTGCGTTGCGCGACAGCACCGGTGAATGCCCCCTTCTCGTGGCCGAACAGTTCCGATTCCAGCAGGGTCTCAGGCAGGGAAGCGCAGTTGAGTTTGACGAAACTACCGCGCGCGCGCGGCGAGTTGTAATGGATGGCATTGGCGATCAGCTCTTTGCCCGATCCGGTTTCGCCGCGTATCAACACGGTGGTGTTCCATTTGGCAACCAGCCGAACCTGTTCGAAGA
>JBAUQH010000098.1:0-3768 GCA_049580605.1 Gallionella sp.
TTCAAGGACAGCCTCAAAGAAGATGAAATATGGAAGATTGTTCTTTACCTGCGCGAACTATAAATGCCGGGATGGCCGGCCTGAAATGGAGGCGGAGCTCAATCCTGTTTTGAATTCGAGAGCGTGCAACGTTGATTCAATCAGCAAACGAGTATTACCCCTTGCTCAAGCGTGACAGACCATAAGTTACCTTCCTCCAAGCTAAAACACTGCCCCGGGAGAACGCAGATGAAACCTCGAATCAGCCTGATTACGCTCGGTGTCGATGACCTGGAAGCGTCGCTGCATTTTTATCGCGATGGCCTTGGCCTTGGGACGGAAGGAATCATGGGCACGGAATTTGAGAATGGCGCGGTCGCGTTCTTCGATTTGCAGGCGAACCTCAAGCTCGCGCTCTACCCGCGCAGGAGCCTGGAAATTGACTCCGGCCTGCCTCCGGGAACGACCGTTACCCCTGCTTTCAGTCTTGGCCACAACGGTGCTTCGAAGGTCGAGGTCGACCAGGTGATGAAACAGGCGAGGCATGCCGGGGCAGCCATCGTAAAGCCAGCCCAGGATACATTCTGGGGTGGCTACGCGGGCTATTTCCGGGACCCCGATGGTCATCTCTGGGAGGTTGCCTGGAATCCGCAATGGCCCGTCGCGGATTAGGGCATAATCAGGCGAAGCCCGCATCCGAAGGCATCGTATGAACACGACTCTGATATCTTATTTCCCGCTCATTATCCTGTTCGTCATTTACTCGGTGATAAGCGTGATGCATACGGCTTTCGTCAAGCTGTCCGGAAAGATGCTGCACGGTTCGGTCGTGAGCTGGAAGCACGCGTTCATCTTCGCGCTGTCAGTCACTGTCATACTGCTGATCGTGATTGCCGCAACCGTTGCAGCGGGAATTTCCGTCCCGCCGACCGTGTCGATGGTATTCGGCTTCGTGCTTTCAACGGCGTTCGGCAGCTGGTTTTTCAGCACCCGGGGCATGACGCAACAGGGCCGGCCGCTGGGACGGGATGGCGGGTTTCGGCTAAGCGCGATTGCGTTCCTGCTACTCGCTGTCACGGGTGCCGTGATGAAGGGCATTGTGCACGTGCTGGCAATGGCCGTGCATGCCTGACACCGGATTCCGTATGGACGCGGAGAACACACATCGGGTTTTCGACTGGCTGTGGACATCCGGCCAGTTGTCCGAGCGGGATATCGCACGCCTCCCCGCGCTCGGCATCGGGGCGGTCATCAACCTGGCCCTTCCGGTTTCGTCGAATGCGCTGCCCGCTGAGGCCGAGCTTGTCACGCGGCTGGGAATGACCTACGTCCATATTCCGGTGGAGTGGGAACGCCCGGAACTGCATCAGATGGAGCAGTTCTTCGGCACACTCAAGACTTTCGAACATCGCAATGTCTGGGTGCACTGTGCCAGGAACATGCGCGTGTCCGCTTTCATCTATCTCTACCGCAAGCTGTGCCTGAACGATAGCGAGGAGGATTCGATGCACCCGATGCGGGAGGTCTGGGTCCCCAACGAGAATTGGCAGGGGTTCATTCGCAAAGCGCTGGACTCCCGCTCCAGCCCTGCGGGCGGACCGGAATTACCCGTATCCGGGCGGCCTGCAACAGGGGAGCAAATAGGCTAATATTCACATCTGCAAGTTGCCACATGTGCGTTTTGAAGGAGGGCCAGCGATGAATAACATAGCCAGGTTACGCGATTTCATTACGTCCTTCACGAATGTTATCGAACGACACCGCAACGATGAGGAGCGCATCTTTGCGGATGGCAGGCAGCTCCTGTCAGAACTCGTCAGTCACGATGACTGGCTGCCCGACGAATTTGCCCGACCGGACCCGGAACGGTATCAGCAGTACCTGCTGTATTGCGACCCGATGGAGCGTTTTTCGGTGGTGAGTTTCGTATGGGGGCCGGGCCAGACCACGCCGGTACACGACCATACGGTGTGGGGCATGGTCGGGATATTGCGCGGCGCCGAGACCTGCGAGGAATTCGAAATGGAACCCGCAACCGGCCGCTTGCGCGCAACAGGCATGCATCAGCTGCCCTGCGGCGGCATCGACCTGGTTTCACCGCGCATCGGGGATATCCACAAGGTGTCGAACGCGCTCGCCGACCGCGCGTCGGTCAGTATTCACGTCTACGGTGCGAATATCGGGGCAGTGCGACGCCATGTCTATGAACCGGATACCGGCCGCACCAGCACATTTATCTCCGGATATTCAAGGAACGTGACGCCGAACATCTGGGACCGCTCGGCGGAACCGGCAACCCCGAACTGATGATGCTGCCCAGCCATGCATTTCGCCAGCCATGGAATATGGTGGATGCACAACGGACTGTGCGCTGTCGAACGCCAGGCTATATAAACGAGCTTCGATCCGGGAAATTTCATTACATCCACCCGGCCGAACTTCTTCGAAAGGAGATGCGATCATGACCTCTACCACCGTCCGGCTGCACCGCGTGCTGCGGGCTGTTCCGGAGAAAGTCTACCGGGCGTTCCTCGATGCCGACGCAATCGCCAAGTGGCTCCCTCCCCAGGGTTTCACCTGCAGGGTTGAACAGATGGATGCCCGGGTCGGCGGCAGATACAGGATGTCGTTCACGAATTTCTCGACAGGCAACGGACATTCCTTTGGCGGCGAATATCGTGATCTCGTGCCCGGCGTGACGATACGCTATACGGACAGCTTCGACGATCCCAACCTGCCAGGTGAAATGCAGACGACAATCTCCCTGAAGCCGGTATCTTGCGGAACGAGTCTCGATATCGTACAGGAGGGGATTCCGCAAGCGATACCGACGGAAATGTGCTATCTCGGCTGGCAGGAATCGCTCGCGCAACTGGCCCTGCTCGTCGAACCCGAAATTCCCGGCTAGGACATTGAAGCTAATCTTTTCCGGATATCGAAAGGGCAACCATGAACAATCCCGTTGGCTGGTTTGAAATCTATGTGGACAATATGGACCGCGCCAAAGCGTTCTATGAATCCGTGTTCGGCGTTCAGCTTTCCAGGCTCGAAAGTCCCGAAGTTGAATTGTGGGGATTCCCGATGCATATGGACGGCTACGGTGCGTCGGGTGCACTGGTGAAAATGCCGGGGTTTCGAACCGGCGGCAACAGTGTCCTGGTCTATTTCAGCTGCCCGGATTGCGCGGTCGAGGCGGCAAAGGCCGCGAAGTCAGGCGGCCGTATCCAGAAAGAAAAAATGGCCATCGGGCAGTATGGCTACATCGCGCTGGTCATCGACACCGAGGGCAACATGATCGGCCTGCATTCGATGCGGTAAACCGGCACGAGACATCAATTAAGCGCTGCAAAATTACGGGGGAATCTTGGCCAGACTGCGTATACAGAGCTTTTCGATTTCGCTGGACGGGTACGGTGCCGGACCGGATCAGGACCTGGAAAATCCGCTTGGGGTCGGCGGCCTTGCGCTGCACGAATGGGCCTTCCCCACCCGGACGTTCCAGCGCATGCACGGCAACGGGGATGGTACGACCGGCATCGATGATGACTTTGCCGCGCGCGGATTCGCCAACATCGGCGCATGGATCCTGGGCCGCAACATGTTTGGCCCGGTGCGCGGTCCCTGGCCAGACGAAAGCTGGAAGGGCTGGTGGGGCGACACCCCGCCGTACCACACGCCGGTATTCGTGCTGACCCACCACGCCCGCGAGCCGGTCGCGATGAACGGCGGCACCACTTTCCATTTTGTCACCGACGGGATACACCGTGCACTGGAGCGCGCCTCCGCTGC
>JBAUQH010000099.1:0-6128 GCA_049580605.1 Gallionella sp.
ACCTTGGCAAGCGCCAGACCGTGGTTCCATAATTTCCGGATATCGAGCCGGCCGGCCGGTTTCCGTGTCACGGAAGAAATTATGGCGAAACTCAGCGCAATCACCTTGACACGTTTGAATCCGAGGAATGCCACTGCATAATCAAGTTTGGTAATAGTCTTCCCCGGATTAAATAATGGCGAATTCGACAGACCGATGATTTTGGACATGATGGGCGGGTCTTGAACGATCAATTCCAGAAGCGCATTATGATTTTTCCCCGTGTTTAAATTCAGCGACATAATTTTCTGCGCTATGTCCGGGATTGCGGGCAGACTATCCAGGTTTTTTAGTGCCTGACGCAGGTTTCGTTCAGCGTTCATGATTGGGTAATTTCAGGAAATTAAGATTGAACTATTTGCTTATCCGGATTGCCATCCTGCATGTGCTTTAACATTGCCTCAAATTGATCTATGGGTACCGGCTTGCCAAACAAATATCCCTGGAATCGATCGCAGCCATTTTCCAGAAGAAATTTCCTTTGATCTTCTGACTCGACGCCTTCGGCAATGACTTCCAGTTCGAGGCTCTTTGCCATCGCGATGATGGTGCGCACTATCGCTTTATCGCTGCTGTCGGTGGCAATATCGCGCACGAACGACTGATCGATCTTGAGTTGATCCAGCGGCAGCCGCTTGAGGTATTGCAAAGATGAATAACCCGTCCCAAAATCATCCAGCGATATCTGGACACCGATTGCCTTTAATGCATTCATGGTGACGATGATAATTTCGATGTCATCGACCAGCATGCTTTCTGTCAATTCCAACTTGATCCTGTTCGGGTCGATGGAGTGGCGCTGAATGGTTGCCTGTACTTGGGCAACGAAGTCAACCTGATGAAATTGCTTTGCACTCACGTTCACGCAGACAACCAGATTCCGGCAGACAGCATCCCGTTCCCATTCCTTTATCTGGGCACAGGCCGTTTCCAGCACCCAAAAACCTATCGGCAAGATCAGTCCAGTTTCTTCGGCAATGGGTATGAATTGAGCAGGCGATACCAGCCCGTGTTCCGGGTGTATCCAGCGGATCAGGGCCTCCGCCCCCAATGGATGTCCGAAGTTGTCCACCTGGATATGGTAAAACAGTTTAAATTGCCGGCCTGTCAGGGCTTGCCGCAACTCACTCTCCAATGCAGCGCGGGTATTGATGGCACTCTGCATCTGCAAGTCGAAGAAACGTATGGTGTTGCGACCGTCTTTCTTGGCTTGATACATGGCGATATCAGCCTGCTTCAGCAAATTCTCCGTAGTCTCGTGATGGCTGTCGAACAAGGTTATTCCTATGCTGGGCGTGCTATGGTGAACGTGGTTGCCCAATTGATAGGGCTGGCCGATCGCCGTCAAAATCTTGTACGCAATCGTCTCGGTTTGTTTCGCCGCCTCGATGGAAAATTCGCTGAGGTTTTCCAGCAGGACCACGAATTCGTCGCCGCCCAGTCTGGCGACCGTATCGCCTTCACGCACGCATTCACTCAGGCGAAGCGCAACCTGCTTGAGCAGTAGATCGCCTGTTTCATGCCCGTACAGATCATTCAGCGTCTTGAAATTATCGAGATCGATGAATAGCAGCGCGCCCTGCAGTTTGCTGCGCAACCGCAGGGCCAGGGACTGGTGAAGCCGGTCCAGCAGAAGCTGCCTGTTCGGCAACAGGGTGAGTTGGTCAAAAAATGCCAGTTGATTGATCTTGTCCGCCGCCGCCTTGCGGTCGGAGATATCGATGAATGAAGCGATGTAATTGGTTACCTGACCGCCGGCATCCTTCACTGCGGTGATGGTGATCTGTTCAGGGTAAATCTCGCCATTCTTGCGGCGATTCCATAATTCGCCTTCCCATGATCCGGTTTGATCGAGGCTGTCCCACATGGCCGCATAGAACTCGGCATCATGTCTCCCGGAACTCAGCAGATTCGGCTTCTTTCCGATGACTTCTTCCGCAGCATACCCGGTAATTCTTGTAAATGCCTGGTTAACACGGAGAATCCTGTTATTGGCATCTGTGATCTCGATCCCTTCCTGGGATTCAAAGGCAATCGATGCAATGCGAAGATCAGCCTCTGCATTCTTGCGCTCCGTGAAATCGATCAGGATTGCCGAGCTCATTGGCCCATCTTTCAGCATCACGCTCCGTACCGAAACAAACAGCGGGAACTGTGAACCGTCCTTGCGCAGGCCAGTTGTTTCGTACGATGCATCGGTAGGTTCATCCAGGGTTCGCAACCTGATCCGCTGTTCAATTTGATCCCTGCACTGCGGAGCAATCCTGTTCAGCACGGAAGTACCGCGCACCTCATCAATATCCTCGTAACCGAACATTTCGAGAAAGGCTGCGTTTACTTCGATCGTCATTCCATTGCGGCTAAACGATATTCCGACGGGTGACTGTTCAATGATGGTTCTTAATCGCTGCTCACTTTCCTTTAGCGATTCCTCGGCCTGCTTTCGTTCGGTAATGTCGATCTCAAAGGCAACCGTGAATGGTCCGTCTTCGAGCATAACGCGCTTCGCCGATACATATAACGGGAACTGGGAGCCATTTTTTCTTAATCCTGCTATTTCATACGAAGTGTCAGTTGGTATCCCCGCAACGCGCTGCCTGATCCGCTCTTCAATTTCAGCTTGGAACTGGGGTGCCACATGGTTGATCACCGGCTGCCCGAGAACTTCTGAAATGTCGCTGTAGCCGTACATTTCGAGAAATGCCGCATTGGCATCGAAAATGATTCCGTCACGGCCGAATACTATACCGACCGGGGACTGCTCAATGACCGTACTGAAGCGGGTTTTAATTTCGTGCAGGTTGTTTTGAATTCGCTTACGTTCGGTGATATCTTCATGTGCCGAAACCCACACCCGCCCGAATTCCGGATGAAACAGGGTTGAGACTTTGGCGCCCGCCCAGAAAGTCGTACCGTCCTTCTTGACATGTAGAATTTCGCCGCTCCACGTTCCTTTGGATTCGAGTGCCTCGATGATTTCACTGGCCGTTTCTTCAGGCGACTTTTCACCGGGAGCGTTAATTACTCTTACGTGTTTGCCCAACAACTCTCCGTGTTCGTAGCCGAACATTTTGTCGAACTGCGGATTGGTGAAAACGATCAAATTGTCACGGGCACGCACCAGGAATATACCTTCCATTACGTTGTTCAGGATATCGCTGTGGAAATGCAGCGTTTCATCCAGCAGTTTGCGCTTGGAAATATCGCGCGAGGAATTGAAAAGCACAGGCTTGCCGTCCAGCAAAAGCGGATAACCGCTGACCTCGACAGGAAAAAGGGTTCCATCCTTGCGCCGGTGCAGGGTCTCGAATTGGGAACGCACCTGTTTCGCAAATTGCTCCCTGACCGCTTTCATCAGCTGTTCCGGATCGGCAAATCCCGCGTCCCATTGCCTAACATTCATCCCCATCATCTCGTCGCGACGATAGCCCAGCATGGCGCAGAATGAATCGCTGGCTTCGATGATGTTCCCGTCAAAATTCAGTATGTGGATTCCATCGCTGGCATTGCGCAAAAGCGCAATGTTTTTTTCACTTTCCATTATTCTGGCTGCCTGGGCAAGCTTTTGCCCGGTAATATCGATGGTACTCGAGATGAATCGAATCACCTGGCCGTTATCATCTCTGAGCGTTGAGATCGATGTGTATCCCGAGAAACTGCTTCCATCTTTTCTGAGATAGCGTTTCTCGTAAGACATCCGATCGACCAAGCCTTTGGACAGTTGTTCGTAATTTTGCTGGTATTCCTGCAGATCGAGGTCATCCGGGTGAGTCAGGTCGGCCGCGGTTTTGCCGGTCAACTCTTCGGCGCTGAAGCCGGAAATTTCTCTTGCGATGTCGTTGACCTGGACAATGCGGCGGCTGTTCGCATCAATGGCCACCATGGATGTCGGCAAGTTCTGAAACAGGGAGCGGAAGTTGCGCTCGGAATTGCGCAGGCGCAACTGGGTATCAAGGGAAACCGCCAAACTCATGACCACAACCATCGCGATAATGCCGATAGGACCCATCTCGATGAAATCGATGATCGATAACCGCGCGAGTATGCCCTCCAAACCGGTGAGCAAGAGCAGCCCTGCGGCGAGAAACATCCATAAATCCGTGCGTTGCCGGTTGCGACGGTACGCGCCACCGAGGGCATATAGCGCAAACACCAATACCAGGACGACACCAATCATGGAGAGGTGAAACCAGTGTCCGGTGTGTCCGATGCCGCGGGTGACCGTCTCGCCCCATGGAAGGCGCAGTGCCCTAATCCCGTCAAGTTGATCGTATTGCAGGCTGTCGGGCTGCAACAGATTGACTGCAAATAACGCAGCAAACAGCACGCTTGTTCCGACCAGGAAAGTCCGTGAATATTTTTCCGTGTGGAGTGCAATGAACCAGGCGAACAGGGGAACCATCAGGATCAGTGAAGCAAGATTCCATTTGAGCGCATGGGTAAATTCGGCGAGGCTGGTCGACTGCAACGTCTGAATGTAAAAATAATCGTAAGGTATCGCCAGCAGGCATATACAGGTGAATATAACCTGCGCGCGACTGCGTTGGGATTGAAGCGCGGAAACGACATGGTGCAACGTGGCATAGACCAGAATGCCTGCCAGCAGATACATACCGTAGATGACGTATTCGTTCATATCTTCTCGTATGGATGGTATAAACTAGCCGATCCCGTCCCACAGATAGCCACATATTGCCGAATTATCAATGGATTGTTAAGCAAAAGTACTCTGTTGGCGGACTTTTGCAAGATGATCATCGTGCATCACACTGCAAGCGGATGTACTTAATCAATGGGAATCAAGCGTATCGGCCCTTTCTTCGCTGATCGGAACGGTCATTGAACATCGTTTCAATTTCGTTTGATATTGCGGGCACAGTCCCCGGTTTCGCCGGAAAACCAACAAATGCGAATTATCAAGTCACACCGGCTGAATTACTTTATCGGCACCAGTTGGAAAATATTAACGGTAAACGCACCACCGGCTTCGGGCTTGCCAGATTCCAGAATCTTTCAACCCGCCCCTTGATCCGCTGTACCTGCCGGTAAACGGGATTACCGGCAGTCAATAGGGACTGCGCCAATTGGAACATCAAAATTCAATCGAACAGCTCATGTTGCTGCGGTTCCCGTCCCGCCCTGACCAGCTCATCCAGCGCATTGCGCGCCGCATCGGTGATGCCGTGCTGCCTGCCCAGTTCGAGCAGCTTGGCGACCGCGCGATCAAACGGATAGTCAGCCTCCGACCATGATTCGACGATTTCCCCTGCACTGTGCCGGGTCATCCTCAATTCTCCCGACCTGACGTGCACCAGATGTGCACTGTTCTTGCCCTTTTTCACGACGATCGCGATATGGCGCTGCCGGTCCATCAATACCTGGCCGCGCGTGACATGCAGGGCGGCGGGAATGAAATCGACGGTGCTGTAATCGGTAAAATCTTTAGCCATGATGCCGTATCAAAATTTGTCGTTACAAGTGTGCCTTGGTTTAACGCAACTGGCAAACTGCTTTCCCGGTGCCGGAATATCCACGCGGCCATCATGTTCAACACAAGGTTCAACACGATCCCGGTCTGGTAGACTGGTCGCAGAAAACTGATCGCGCCACGAAATAAACCGGATGGCCGGCATGAACTCCCATGGAATGGTTACGCATACCCTGAAGCCGGCCCCTGAAACAGGCAATGGAGCAATCTTGAACAATTTCAAAACATGACCAGCGCATTGAAAGCCGGCCGCGCGATGGCGGTCGCGCCGCATTTTCTGGCCGCGCAATCTGGACGCGACGTGCTCAAGGACGGCGGCAATGCAATCGAGGCGATGGTGGCCGCCGCCGCGACGATCGCGATGGTCTATCCGCACATGACCGGGCTCGGCGGCGACGCGTTCTGGCTGATCCATGAACCGGGACAGCAACCCATAGCGATAGACGCCTGTGGCGGTGCGGCCGCGGGACTGACCCCGTCGTTCTACACCTCGCGCGGATTGCCCGGCATCCCGGTGCGGGGACCGCTGGCCGCGAATACCGTTGCGGGCACCGTGTCGGGCTGGGAGCGCGCGCTGGAATTCTGCAAGCAGCGCTGGGGC
>JBAUQH010000100.1:0-2926 GCA_049580605.1 Gallionella sp.
TCGCTATCCCGGATGTTGCGCAGCGTCCGGTATTCATTTCGACATTAAAACATCAAACCTGAATCAGCGGGCCGTTGAAACCAGCAAAACGACCAGGCTGTCCGGAATGATTTCCGGTTTCGGCTTGGGCTCCTCCAGCGTTGCCGGCGGTGCAGCACCAAAAGCAGCGGTCACCAGATAAGCGCGATGATGATCCGGATCGTAGGCCATCGAGCGGGCGCCCTGTTGCGTGATCAGATTTTGCGCGATCGAGAAATGGTCGGCATCCGCTTCTTTTACAACCGTCAATGTTCCGTCCCTGTTCGGGCTGAATGCAGTCCCCAAAGCCGGATCGAACGCCGCCGCATCCGGTTTATCCCCGATTGCGACTTCCGCAACGACCCGCCCGGTTCTCGAATCCAGGATGTCCATGATCCGGTTGGCGCAAACCGAAAACAGCCGGTGGTGCTTCCGGTCGATTGCCAGCCCGCTGGGCTCCCTTCCCCTGCCGAGCGGATAGTGCCTGATCACCCGGTTCGAAGCGCTGTCGATAACAGCGATCTCGCTTTTGTTCTCGATGTTCACGTATACCCTGCCCGACTTGTCGCTGACCGCCAGCTCGGGCTTGCCCGGCAGCGCGATGGTTTTGATCTCCCGGTGCGCGACCGCATCGATCACCGTCGCGTTATCGGAATGGCCGTTGAACGCGTAGACATGCCGGGTCACCGGTTCGTAGAGAATGATGTCCGGGTCCGAACCGGAAATCCTGATGTTGCCGGTCACCTTGAGCGTGGTCAGATCGAACACGGTGACCGAGTCGCCTTTGCCGTTACTGGTGTATCCCTGGTTCAGGTCATCGGCAAGCGCGATCCCGTGCACGCCCGGGGTGCCGGGAATATCGCCGACAACTTTTCCGGTATCGGTGTCGATGACCTGCACATGGGTTGCCCTGCTGACAAACAGGCGGTGGCGCTTTACGTCAAGGGTGAGCAGGTCCCATCGTCCGGTGCCTGGAATGTGGAAGCGTTTGACAATTTCGAACTTGATGCCATGTCCAGGAATTGTTGCCGCATCGGCAGGGTTTGCGCCCAGCAGGCATGTGCCCAACAACAGCGTAGCCAGAATTTTGATTTGCATCGCTTTATCCGGTTTGGTGTATGTGAATTTGCAGCTATTTGACCTGAGCCAGCTCGCAACCGGAATGCCGGCCGTCGATATCGCAGGCATTGACCTGCCGGCCTGAGCCGTTCCATACCCTGACCTTCCACTGCTTCGGTCCCTTGCGCTCCATCGTCATGTAGCCAAAACCGTTGACCCAGGAACTGTGATGCTCGATCACCGCACCCGGCGCTGGCGAGGTGCCCGGCGGCAAATATTCGGGCAGCGGCACCAGGTCTTCCATTGTGCCGGAGAAACCCGCCACGAATTGCGTCGGGTGCGGGCTGGAAAAACTCACTTCCTGCCAGACATGAAGATGCCCTGACAGCAGCACATCGATACGCGGCGGAATGATCAGCGGATTGATCCTGCCGAATACCGACTGTATCCCCTGGTTGCCCGGCTTCAGCACCACCTTTCCATGGGCATCGTTATCGGCAAAAACCCCGAGTATCGGATGATGGTTGGCCATGATGTTGAAATCCGCGTGCCGCGACAGTTGCTCGATCTTGCGGTAGTCATCGCGGTAAATCGTCCGGCGTATGTCATCCGGCGCGAACGCGCTGTTCTTCGTGTTCGACGAATCGAACACGATCAGCTGTGCGCCACCGCCCAGCGGAATTGCATAGGGCTCGCTGTAGTCGCCAACCTTGTCGTTGGCTGCGTCGTTGCAATCGCGGCCTGCCAGGTATGGCCATGAATCGAGCATGCGCCACCAGCCCTGCCCGGCGCGCGAGCAGGATTCGTGATTGCCGCGCACCAGCACCCAGGGCGCGGCTTGCAGCAATGCGGAACCCGGCTTGAAGAAATCGGCCTGCCAGGTATCCCAACCGTAACCCCATGGGCTGCCCGCACAACCGGGGTCGTTATCCGGGCACTTGTTCTCGCGGTATTCGTAATCGCCGACATGCACGACCAGGTCGGGTTTCCATTTTGCCGCGGCAGCGGCCACCTTCGCGAACGGGTAACGGTCGGGGTCGTTGCAGGCCTGGTAGGCATTGTCGCTTTTCTTCAGGCGGCAACCGGTATCGCCGATCACGACGATGCGGTCAATTTGCTTCTTCGGCAGCGGCAGCGAAAGTTCGCCTATCGTTGCCTGCACCGTATCGGCAGGAATTGACTTCTCGCAGGTGCGGACCGGAAAAACCGACGGTTTCGAATCGGCGGGTGCCGAACGCGTCGGGCGCAACGGCTCGATTGCAGGCGCCGCGCGCAGGTTCATCTGAACTTTCATGCCGTCGATCCTGATCATCGGGCATTGCGCGTCCGTCGTGACCGCGCGCGCAATCGCGGTGCCGTTCTCCCCTAGCACCACATAGGTGCTTAACACGCCTGCGGTTTGATGCGCGTCCGTTGTTGCGCAGCCCAGCAGCGCGGCAACGGACAATATTAACGATGTGATACCGGTTAGCTTCAGCATGTATTCCTCGTTTGATTTCGTTTTGCAGATTGCTTGACGCGGTTCAGTTGCATTCGATCCAGACCTGGTAGACATAGTCGGCACCGCGGATTTCCGGCGGCTGTTCCGGGTAGCGTGCGTTCTGCACGGCCTGCAGCGCCGCGCGGTCTATCATCGAATACCCGCTGGCGACCAGCAGTTTGATATCGCTGGGAACGGAACCATCCAGGCGAAAGTCCACGCGCACCTTGCCGGTGTAATGAAGGTCCTCGGCAGCGGCGGGACAGGAATGGGCTGCCTTCACCGCCGCATTGATCTGCATCAGGTAATCGGCGCTGGGCGTGGGTTTGCTGGGCGCTGCCGGCGCGGGCGGTGGCGGCGTCGCCTGCC
>JBAUQH010000101.1:0-9143 GCA_049580605.1 Gallionella sp.
CCTTTTTCAGCTTGACCTTCATCCGGTAGAACGGCGGCAGTTCGGCGGTAGATTCCTTGTGCTGCAGGTCGGCCAGGCGCAGGTCGCTGCGCAGATAGGTCAATATACTGTCGATGCCGGTGCGCGTGCCGGCGATCGTGCCGTTGATGCCTTCCTCGGCGAGCAGCAGCGTGCCGGTGATGCCCAGCGCCTCGCATTGCGACTGCAACGGCGCACGCAATGCCGCGCAATCGGACAGTTTCACGAACTTGTAGATTGCCGCAACGACTAATGAATCCATCTTTACCGTTTCCTTGGGTTGTTGCTTTTTGACCGGTCCATTTGCTCGTTCCATTTTTTGGGCGCCGGCATATGAGTGATGTAAACTAGTTTAATTCAAACAAAGGAGAAAACCATGCAACTCGATGATCCCGGCCTGGACATCCTTTTCCGCGAAGCGCGTACCCACAATGGCTGGCTGGACAAGCCGGTCAGCGATACGCTGATCAACCAGATCTACGACCTGATGAAGTGGGCGCCGACCAGCGCCAATTCCAGCCCGGCGCGCTTCGTGTTCGTGCGCAGTCCGGCTGCCAAGGAACGTTTGCTGGTGGCAATGTCCCCGGGCAATGTGGAAAAGACCCGCGCCGCACCGGTCACGGTGATCATCGCGCACGATAGTGAATTCCATGAAAAGCTGCCCAAGCTATTTCCCCAAGCGGATGCGCGCTCCTGGTTCGCCGGCAACCAGCCGTTGATCGATACCACCGCATTCCGTAACGGGACATTGCAGGGCGCGTATCTTATACTCGCTGCGCGCGCGCTGGGTCTGGATGCGGGGCCGATGTCCGGCTTTGACAACGCGAAGGTGGACCAGGAATTCTTTCCGGGTGGCAAGATCAAATCCAATTTCGTGGTCAACCTGGGTTATGGCGATCCCGCCAAATTGTTCCCGCGCAACCCGCGCCTGACATTCGAGGAAGCCGCGCAGATCCTGTAAGCAGTTAGGCGCCTAACTGACGTGCGAGGCGTTCAGGCGCGCTGCGAATATCTTTTTTGCCTCAACCAACAAAAAGTTCTTGAACGCCAGCGCCGCACTGCTCAGCCGTTTGTTGCTGCGATGCGCGACGAACCACAGGCGGACCAGCGGAAAGTCCTCGACATTGAGCATCGCGAGCCGGCCAGTCTCAAGCTCCAACTCGATGCTGTGCAGCGACAGGATACCCATTCCCATCCCGGCCTGTACCGCCTGTTTGATCGCTTCATTGGTTTCCATTTCCATGCTGATGTGCGGCTGGATATGATGCTGCTCGAACACGCGTTCCATTGCGCTGCGGGTACCGGAGCCCCGTTCGCGCGACAGGAAGGTTTCTTCCGCGAGCCGGGTGAATTTGACGCGTTTTTGTTTGGCAAGGGGGTGGTCGGGGGCGGCGATCACGACCAGCGGGTTTTCCAGGAATGATTCCGCGATGATGTCCAGACCGTCGGGCGGCTGCCCCAGGATTGCAAGGTCGGTGCTGTTGTCGGCAAGCTGTTTGAGCACCGCATCGCGATTGGCGACCTGGAGTATCACATTGATGCTGGGGTGCTGCTGGCAAAACCGGGCCAACAGCTGCGGGGTGAAATAATTCGCGGTGTTGACCACGGACAGGGTGAGCTTGCCATGCCCCAGACCTTTCATCTCGTCAAACACCGATTCCATTTCGGCGAGTTGTTGCGTGATGTTGCGGCTGTACTGGAACAACTCGCGCCCGGCCTCGGTCAGGAACAGCTTCTTGCCCATCTGCTCGAACAGCGGCAAGCCGATATTTTCTTCCAGTTGCTTGATCTGCATCGAAACGGCCGGCTGGGAAAGGTAAAGCTGTTTTGCCGTATGCGAGAAGTTCAGATGCGTCGCGGCAGACTCAAAGACCTGTAATTGTCTTAAGGTTAGATGTAACATGGATATCCGCCCCAGGATTTATGTATAAGCAAAATATTATCATAACTATTAAAACAATTGAATTGTCCTTATGTATTGCTGGGGCTAAGATTCATCCCAAGCAGTAACCCAGCCCCGGTTGTCGAATTCTGGCAGCCTGGTCGAATGGCGAGTTGTGTTATCAGCCGTTTTAACCGCGTCGCGTCGCGCCGCATTTTTGAAAGGGAGTTTTATCATGGCAGTGAAAAAATATAGCGCCGGTGTCAAAGAGTACCGGGAAACCTACTGGATGCCCGAGTACACCCCAAAGGAAACCGACATCCTGGCGTGTTTCAAGATCACCCCCCAGGCAGGCGTGCCTCGCGAAGAACTCGCCGCTGCGGTGGCAGCCGAATCGTCGACAGGAACCTGGACCACGGTTTGGACCGATCTGTTGACCGACCTGGATTACTACAAGGGCCGTGCCTATCGCATCGAAGACGTGCCCGGCGACGACACCTGCTTTTATGCTTTCGTTGCTTACCCGATCGACCTGTTCGAAGAGGGTTCGATGGTCAACGTGCTGACCTCGCTGGTCGGTAACGTGTTCGGTTTCAAGGCGCTGCGTGCATTGCGCCTGGAAGATATCCGTTTCCCGATCGCCTACATCATGACCTGTGGCGGCCCACCCCAGGGTATTCAGGCCGAACGCGACATCATGAACAAATACGGCCGCCCCTTGCTGGGTTGCACCATCAAGCCCAAGCTGGGCCTGTCCGCGAAGAACTACGGTCGTGCAGTTTATGAATGCCTGCGCGGCGGTCTGGACTTCACCAAGGACGACGAGAACGTCAACAGCCAGCCTTTCATGCGTTGGCGCGCACGTTTCGATTTCGTGCAGGAAGCCATCGAGAAGGCGGAGCGCGAAACCGGCGAGCGCAAGGGTCACTACCTGAACGTAACCGCACCGACTCCGGAAGAAATGTACAAGCGTGCCGAGTATGCAAAGGAAATCGGTTCGCCGATCATCATGCACGACTATCTGACCGGCGGCCTGACTGCCAACACGGGTCTGGCGAACTGGTGCCGCAACAACGGCATGCTGTTGCACATCCACCGCGCGATGCACGCCGTGCTCGACCGCAATCCGCACCATGGTATCCACTTCCGCGTACTGACCAAGGTGCTGCGCCTTTCCGGCGGCGACCACCTGCACTCCGGTACCGTGGTGGGCAAACTGGAAGGCGATCGCGCTTCCACCCTGGGCTGGATCGACACGATGCGTGACGAGTTCATCAAGGAAGATCGCTCACGCGGTCTGTTCTTCGACCAGGACTGGGGTTCGATGCCCGGCGTGATCCCGGTTGCTTCCGGCGGTATACACGTGTGGCACATGCCGGCGCTGGTGAACATCTTCGGCGATGACTCCGTGCTGCAGTTCGGAGGCGGTACGCTGGGACACCCCTGGGGCAACGCGGCAGGTGCTGCAGCCAACCGTGTCGCGCTGGAAGCCTGCGTCGAAGCGCGCAACCAGGGTCGCCAGATCGAGAAGGAAGGCAAGGATATCCTGACCAACGCAGCCAAGAGCAGCCCGGAACTCAAGATCGCCATGGAAACATGGAAAGAGATCAAGTTCGAATTCGATACCGTTGACAAACTGGACGTAGCGCACAAATAAGCAGGAAAGCCTTTGCGCGACGCGTTCGCGTCGCGCAAAGCAACCGGCTACCAGTTAACTTAAAGGAAAACAAAATGAGTGAAATGCAAGATTACAAATCCCGCGTGTCCGACCCTTCCAGCCGCAAGTTCGAGACTTTCTCCTACCTGCCGGCGATGACGATGGATAACATCAAGAAGCAAGTTCAGTATCTGGTAACCAAGGGTTTCAACCCGGCGATCGAGCATACCGAACCGGAGCACCTGATGGACAACTACTGGTATATGTGGAAATTGCCGATGTTTGGCGAAACCGACGTGGATAAAGTGGTAGCCGAAGCAGAAGCCTGCCACAAGGCCAATCCGAACAACCATGTGCGTCTGGTCGGCTATGACAACTTCAAGCAAAGCCAGGGCGCTGCCATGGTGATCTTCCGCGGCAAGACGGTATAAGTATCAGTTTTAACCGGCAAGCCCTCGTTGTCGCCAAGACGGCGAGGGCTTTCTGTTTGGAGTATTACCTGGATGCAATGCCAAGGGCAGGCCTTTGGCATTGTGTCCAATTCAGCCAACGATGGAGTCAAACATGAGCGATGTAATCGAACAGTACCGAGTCAGCAATCAACCCTACTACCGCACTGTGGGCGATGAAGTCGAGTTGTTCGAGGCAGCCTATTCCGTGCGCATGCCGATGATGCTGAAGGGACCGACCGGGTGCGGCAAGACCCGCTTTGTGGAATTTATGGCGCACAGGCTGAACAGGCCCCTGATCACCGTGGCCTGCAACGAGGACATGACCGCTTCCGACCTGGTCGGCCGATTCCTGCTGGATGCGAATGGTACGCGCTGGCAGGATGGCCCACTGGCAATTGCCGCGCGGTATGGCGCGATCTGCTATCTCGACGAGGTGGTGGAGGCACGCCAGGACACGACGGTGGTGATCCATCCGCTCACCGACAATCGTCGCGTGCTGCCCCTGGAAAAAAAAGGTGAGCTGCTGCACGCACACCCGGATTTTCATCTGGTGATCTCCTACAACCCGGGCTACCAGAGTCTGATGAAAGACCTGAAGCAATCGACCAAGCAGCGTTTTGGCGGGCTGGATTTTAATTATCCGGAACACCAGACCGAAACGGAAATTGTCGCTCATGAAACCGGCGTGTCGGCGGAAATTGCCGGCAAACTGGTGAACATCGCGGAACGCGCACGCAACCTGAAAGGCCACGGCCTGGATGAGGGAATTTCCACGCGCATGCTGGTTTACGCCGGATCACTGATTTCCAAGGGTGTGGCCCCGTTGCCGGCATGTCGCGTGGCGCTGGTCCGTCCAATCACCGATGACCCGGATATGCGCGACGCGCTGGACGCGGCGGTGACGACCTTCTTCAGCGACAAGTAACCGCATCGCCGCTCATGTCGATCAAGCTGGAAGACTATCAGGAACTGCTGGACAGCCTGGCGCCAGAAGCCGTGCAGGTGCTGCATTCATCCTGGGTGGAGGCGACAAAATCCTTTTCCGCGCGCGGCCTGGATAACTACCTGAAGGCAGCTTCCGCGATCAACCAGCTGGGGCGCGGCGCGTCGCTGGTCATCGCATGGCTGGAAGAGGCGCCTCACGTGAGCAAGGAAATCGGCGAAGAGGTCATCGTCGAACTGGCACAGACGGCGATGAGCCTGACTTCAAAAACTTCGGGGTCGGTGATCGAATTGATCCTGTCCACTTCGACAACCGCGGCGCGACGTCTGGGCGATGCCGAGCTGTTCCGGAATTATTTGCAGTTCATCGACTCGCTGATTTCTCGTGCGCCCCGAGGCGTGCGGCCGATGCTGGACAAGCTGGATGTGCTGCTTGGCCAACTGACGCTGGGCGGGCTGCGGCGCTGGGCAATGTGGGGCGCGCATGCGCACCGCACCAACTACGAAGAACAGGCCAAATATTTCAGCCTGCAGTCGAAAGAGTCGCAGGCGGTGCTGCAGAAAGAACGCAAAGGCACGCTGTTCGTCGATGTGCAGCGGCGCATCAACATGTATCTGCGCGCGCTTTGGGCGCGCGATTTTTTCCTGCGTCCCACATCGGGGGACTATGAAACACGCGAAGGCTACAAACCGTATATTGAGGGTTATCTGCTGCATCTTCCGGATGCGTATGACGACTTCGAGGGTAATCCGGGCGTCGAGCTGTATCGAGCGGCGGCGGCCCACAGCGCGGCCCATCTGGTCGAAACCAGAACGCCCATATCGGCCGAATCGCTCAACCCGCTGCAGATGGCGGTCATTGCGGTGATAGAAGACGCGCGCGTGGAAACGCTCGCTATCCGCCGTTTCCCCGGATTGCGCCAGCTGTGGGCGAAGTTCCACACCATTGCGGCTTCGCAGGCGGCAACCGTCGGCGACTATCTGAACCGGCTGGCTCGCGCGCTGCTGGATCCGGATTATCAAGATGACGATCCGTGGATCGCCGAGGGGCGCGTCCTATTCGCCTCCGCCGCGGATCGTTTGCAGGACAACCAGCTAAGCTGGGATATCGGCGTTCAACTCGCGCACAAGCTGAAGGACAGGGGAATCGCGTTCAATCCGCGCTCTGACCTGTTGATCGCGCCATATCGGGACGACAACCGCTATTTCTGGGAGTTTGAGGAATTCGATCATGATCAGGCAGCCTCGGCCGGCTATGAAAAGGTGCAGCAGGTGCGCAAATATGTCAGCGTGATGGAGATGGTCAACGAGATCGATTGCGAACTGGCCGGAGAGGATGCGCAGGAGATCTGGGTGTTGGGAACGGAATTACGCCCCTATGAAGACATGGGGGTTTCCTACAATGAGATGGAAGGAAAGGAACCGGTCTCCGACCCGTTCCACTATTCCGAATGGGATTACCAGATCCAGCTGGAGCGTCCGAGCTGGGCAACGGTACTGGAGCGGCGACCCAAGATGGGCGACCTCGGGATTATCGATGACATCGCGACACAGCATAAACGCATCATTTCCCATATGAAGTATCTGCTTGATGCGATGCAGCCGCAGGGAGTGACACGCATCCGCAAACTGGAAGACGGCGATGAACTGGACATCAACGCGGCGATTGCGGGCAGCATCGACATGCGCATGGGCTTGCAGCCGGATCCGCGCATCATGATGCGCAGCGTGCGCAAGATACGCGACATTTCCGTGCTTGTGCTGCTCGACCTGTCCGAATCGACCAACGACAAGGTTGCCGGCCAGGAACACACCGTACTCGAATTGACCCGCCAGGCCACTGTTCTGCTGGCCGATGCGATCAGCAAGGTGGGCGATCCGTTTGCAATACATGGCTTCTGTTCCGACGGGCGGCATGATGTCGAATACCAGCGCTTCAAGGACTTCGACCAGGCCTACAACGAAATACCCAAGGCGCGCCTGGCCGGAATGACCGGACAGCTGTCCACGCGCATGGGCGCGGCGATTCGTCATGCTGCCCATTACCTGAAATATCAGCGTTCAGCCAAAAAATTGCTGCTGGTCATCACCGACGGCGAACCGGCAGACGTGGATGTGCGTGATCCGCAATATTTGCGGTTCGATGCGAAAAAGGCGGTCGAGGAAGCGGATCGCAACGGGGTACTGACATACTGCATGAGCCTGGATCCTCGTGCCGACCAATACGTGTCACGGATATTCGGTGCAAAAAACTATATGGTGGTGGACCAGGTGTCGCGCCTGCCGGAAAAGCTCCCTCTGCTGTATGCAGGTCTGACGCGGTAAAAGGAAAAAATGGCAGCTTTCGGCGCAGGCAGGCTTGCCTGCAAGTCAAGCCGTGAAATGGAGGCGGAAACCAAAAGCTCCCGTTGCTGTATGCTGGATTGACGCGGTACAGGAAAAGTTGGCGGTTTTCGGCGCTACAGGTCGTTTGAACCAACCCGAATTCGGTCCGAGCGCGACATGGCGGTCATGACGATTAACAGGATTAGCAATTCGAAGCTCTCGCACGGTAATCAATAATGGAACAACACTACGCAGGTTTGTATGAAGACGAGAATGGCGGCATGACCAATCTTGCGCAAATCGTCAAGGATGGCTGGGTATTCGGGCTGATTTCCGACAGTGAAGACTGCAAAGGCTGGAATGCCGGCCAGATGCAGGTTCTGTACGAAAAAACCTATGCCGAGTGGGAGAAGTACGGGCATCTGCCCAGCAGGTTGCCGGAGGAACTGCTGCAGCGCTATATGCGTATCCATCAGAAGGCGATTGCCCGTGCCAGGGCGAACGGATGGGATCCGGAACTGGGTGATGACGACTAGTCTCCGGGCTGGTCGCGCTTTAGCTTGATGATCCGGGCAGCGCTCGAAGGGGCGTGTTTCGCAGACAGCGCATTGAGCGCCGGGGAGAATTCGACCAGCAAACGGTTCATGGTATTCTCCGCGTCCCGGCTGTAGTACACCGCTTCGTAAGGAACCGGGTCGGTCAGCGACTCGCGCAACTGCGGACGAAAATGCTGCCACGCAATATCAACCTGGCTTTTGTGTTCCGCATCTAGAAAGATGATTTCCTCCCGATCAATTACTGCAAGGAATTGCATGCTGCGAATAGGCACGAATACCACGCCGTCGGTGCTGTGTTCCAGCAGCAAATGCGCAATATTGTACAGTGCCGCGGGCAGCCGGCGCGGTTCGCGCTGTAATTCTGCATCGCGGTAGCAGGTTAACTCCATTGTGCCCCCTGGACAGGATGAACGTCGAAAATCAAAGCCAATTATCAGGCTAAATCAATGTTTTTGGAATCTTGCGTATGATCGTCCACACCATTATGGGCAGGTGGCGCGGAACATGTCCATGGATGTGCCGAGACTCGTTTTGAATGACATTTAACTCAATTGCCTGGGCGATGGATGGCGCAACCTATGGGCGTATTATCGGGGGTTGTTTTCGAATCTTGGCCAGAGCCGAGGGTGAATCTCAAATTCAGCGCCTTTCCTGTTGCGGGTTATTGAGCCGATTTCGCCAAATCAGTTTGACATCAGAGCTGCCAGCGGGCATAATCGCGGGTTCTGTTTGGAGGGGTTCCCGAGCGGTCAAAGGGATCAGACTGTAAATCTGACGGTTCTGCCTTCGAAGGTTCGAATCCTTCCCCCTCCACCAATAAATTGGTAAATTTTGATTCTGGTTTTGCATTTTTGTGGGTAGTTTGGTTTGCGTTGTGCAACTACTGTTAGGTCCTTGCGTTGAAGGCCGGTTGTTTGTTGGGTGCGCTGCGGGTGTAGCTCAATGGTAGAGCAGAAGTTTTCCAAACTTACGACGAGGGTTCGATTCCCTTCACCCGCTCCAGTTTGGCATTGATTTTGGTTTGAGGGCTTGCCCATGTGGCTCAGTGGTAGAGCACTCCCTTGGTAAGGGAGAGGTCGCGAGTCCGATTCTCGCCATGGGCACCAGGTTTTTTGGTTCAGTATTATTTGGATATTAATAGTTTTGTTTTTATCATTAACGTTTGACATTGATCTTAAGGAAAAATCATGGCAAAGAGCAAATTTGAACGCACCAAACCGCACGTCAACGTAGGGACGATAGGCCACGTGGACCACGGCAAGACCACGCTGACCGCGGCGATCACGACCGTGCTGTCCAAGAAATTCGGC
>JBAUQH010000102.1:0-7743 GCA_049580605.1 Gallionella sp.
GCCGGCATGCCGGAATCGTTCAACGTGGTCATCAAGGAAATCCGCTCTCTGGCGATCGATATGGATCTGGTGCGTCACTAATACAGAAGCAAGAGACAAGGGGCAAGGGACAAAAAAATCCTTGCACCTTGCATCTTTAACCTTGCATCTAGAATTTTGAGGAGTCTCAAATGAAATCATTGCTGGATTTGTTCAAACAGGTCACCCAAAAGGAAGAATTCGATGCGATCAAGATCGGCCTCGCTTCTCCCGAGAAGATTCGTTCATGGTCCTACGGTGAAGTCAAAAAGCCGGAAACCATCAACTACCGCACCTTTAAACCGGAGCGTGACGGGCTGTTCTGCGCCAAGATATTCGGACCGGTAAAGGATTACGAATGCCTGTGTGGCAAATACAAGCGCCTGAAGCATCGCGGTGTGATCTGCGAAAAATGCGGTGTGGAAGTAACCCTGTCCAAAGTGCGCCGCGAGCGCATGGGGCATATCGAGCTGGCAAGCCCGGTCGCCCACATCTGGTTCCTGAAATCCCTGCCTTCGCGTCTCGGCATGGTGCTGGACATGACCTTGCGCGACATCGAGCGGGTGCTGTATTTCGAAGCCTATGTCGTGACCGAACCCGGCATGACGCCGCTGAATCGCGGCCAGCTGCTGTCAGAGGATGACTATCTCGCCAAGACCGAGGAATATGGCGATGAATTTTCCGCCACCATGGGCGCCGAAGGCATCCGCTCGTTGCTGGCCAGCCTGGATGTAACTTCCGAAATCGAAACGATACGTTCCGAATTGGCGGCAACCGGTTCCGAGACCAAAATCAAGAAATACGCCAAACGGCTGAAGATACTGGAAGCGTTTAACTCGTCCGGCATCAAGCCGCAATGGATGGTGATGACCGTATTGCCGGTGCTGCCGCCGGAATTGCGCCCGCTGGTGCCCCTGGATGGCGGTCGCTTTGCGACCTCCGACCTGAACGACCTGTATCGCCGCGTGATCAACCGCAACAACCGCCTGCGCCGCCTGCTTGAACTGAAGGCACCGGACATCATCGTGCGCAACGAAAAGCGCATGCTGCAGGAAGCGGTCGATTCGCTGCTGGACAACGGCCGCCGCGGCAAGGCGATGACCGGTGCAAACAAGCGCCAGCTCAAGTCCCTGGCCGACATGATCAAGGGCAAAAGCGGGCGATTCCGCCAGAACCTGCTGGGCAAACGCGTCGATTACTCGGGCCGTTCGGTGATCGTGGTCGGCCCACAGCTCAAGCTGCATCAATGCGGCCTGCCCAAGAAGATGGCGCTGGAATTGTTCAAGCCGTTCATTTTCAGCCGCCTGGAGGCAATGGGGCTGGCGACCACGATCAAGGCAAGCAAGCGCATGGTGGAATCGGAAGAGCCCATCGTCTGGGATATTCTCGAAGAGGTGATACGCGAGCATCCGGTGATGTTGAACCGTGCGCCGACTTTGCACCGTCTGGGTATCCAGGCATTCGAGCCCATCCTGATCGAAGGCAAGGCGATCCAGCTGCACCCGCTGGTATGTTCGGCATTCAACGCCGACTTTGACGGCGACCAGATGGCGGTACACGTGCCGCTGTCGCTGGAAGCGCAGATGGAGTGCCGCACGCTGATGCTGGCTTCCAACAACGTGCTGTCCCCGGCGAACGGCGAGCCTATCATCGTACCGTCCCAGGACATCGTGCTGGGTTTGTACTACATGACCCGCGAAAAGGTGGGCGCGCTGGGCGAGGGTTCGATGTTTGCCAATATCGCCGAAGTTTCCCGCGCTTACGAAACACGCGAGGTGGAACTGCAGGCCAAGGTGATTGTGCGCCTCAAGGAAATCCATATTGACGAGACCGGTCAGCAGGTCGAAAAATCGGTGCGCTACGAAACGACAGTGGGCCGCGCACTGCTATCCGAAGTGCTGCCAGCCGGACTGCCGTTCGCGCTGATCAACAAGTCGCTCAAAAAGAAGGAGATATCGCGCCTGATCAATGCCAGCTTCCGCCAGTGCGGACTTCGAGATACCGTGATCATGGCCGACAAGCTGATGTATACCGGATTTACCTACGCGACCCGGGCCGGGATATCGATTTGCGTTGATGACATGCTGATGCCGCTGCAAAAGAACGAGCTGATCGGTGCTGCCGAAAAGGAAGTCAAGGAAATCTACACCCAGTATACCTCCGGTCTGGTCACCGACGGCGAACGCTACAACAAGGTGGTGGACATCTGGGGCCGCACCGGCGACGTGGTGGCCAAGGCCATGATGGAGCAGCTGGGCAGCGAGCCGGTGATCGATCGTGTCACCGGCGAACCGCGCATGGTCAAGGGAAAACCGGTGATGCAGGAATCCTTCAATTCCATCTACATGATGGCCGATTCCGGTGCGCGCGGTTCGGCGGCCCAGATCCGCCAGTTGGCCGGAATGCGCGGCCTGATGGCCAAGCCGGACGGCTCGATCATCGAGACCCCGATCACCGCGAACTTCCGCGAGGGTTTGAATATGCTGCAGTACTTCATTTCCACGCACGGCGCGCGCAAGGGCTTGGCCGATACAGCGTTGAAGACCGCCAACTCGGGTTACCTGACCCGCCGTCTGGTGGATGTGACGCAGGATCTTGTGGTGATTGAAGATGACTGTGGCACGACCAATGGCACCGCGATGAAAGCCATGGTGGAGGGCGGTGAAGTCATCGAGGCGTTGAGTGAGCGCATACTCGGTCGCGTGGTCAGCACCGATGTGGTCAATCCTGAAAGCGGAGAAACGCTTTACCACGCCGGGACCCTGCTTGATGAAGCGGCGGTTGAGCGCATCGAGACGCTCGGCATTGATGAGGTGCGCGTGCGCACACCGTTGAGCTGCGAAACGCGTTTTGGATTGTGCGCCAAGTGTTATGGCCGCGATCTGGGTCGCGGCGGCATGGTGAACACCGGCGAGGCGGTCGGCGTAATCGCTGCGCAATCCATCGGCGAACCCGGCACACAGTTGACCATGCGTACCTTCCATATCGGCGGTGCGGCATCGCGTACGGTTGTGGCCAGCCAGGTTGAAAGCAAATCCAATGGCGAATTGAAATACAGCGCCAACATGCGAGTGGTGACCACCGTGCGCGGTGAAGTGATCGTCGTGGCGCGCAGTGCCGAGGTGATCATTGTCGATGATCACGGGCGCGAGCGCGAACGCCACAAGGTGCCTTATGGCGCTACCCTGACGGTCAAGCAGGGCGACAATGTCCGTGCCGGCGTGGTGCTGGCGACATGGGATCCGCATACCCGTCCGATCATCACGGAATATGCTGGCACGGTGAATTTCCAGAATGTCGAGGAAGGCGCGACGGTTGCTAAGCAGATCGATGAGGTGACCGGTCTTTCCACGCTGGTGGTGATTGATCCAAAACGATCCACCGCGCAAAGCAAGGGCGTCCGCCCGATGGTGCGTTTGTTCGACGAATCAGGCAAGGAAGTCAAGCTAGCCGGCACCGAGACTGCGGTCAGCGTGACCTTTCAGACCGGCTCCATCATCACCGTCGAGGATGGGCAGCTGGTGGGGGTTGGCGATGTGCTGGCGCGTATCCCCCAGGAAAGCAGCAAGACACGCGACATCACCGGCGGTCTGCCGCGGGTGGCAGAGTTGTTCGAAGCCCGCGTGCCGAAAGACGCGGGCATGCTGGCCGAGGTGACGGGCACGGTTTCGTTCGGCAAGGATACCAAGGGCAAGCAGCGCCTGGTTATCACCGACGTGGATGGCGTCGCGAATGAATTTCTGATCCCGAAAGAAAAGCATGTGCTGGCGCACGATGGTCAGGTGGTGAATCAGGGCGAGATGATTGTGGACGGCCCGGCCGACCCGCATGACATCCTGCGTTTGCTGGGTGTGGCGGCGCTGGCGCGTTACATCACCGATGAAGTGCAGGAGGTGTACCGCTTGCAAGGCGTGAAGATCAGCGACAAGCATATCGAAGTGATCGTTCGGCAGATGTTGCGCCGTGTCCAGATCACTGATGTGGGTGATACCCGGTTCATTACGGGTGAGCAGGTTGAACGCGCTGATTTGTTGATAGAAAACGAAAAAATGCTTGCTGAAAAGAAAAACCCGGCAAGCTTCGTGGATGTCCTGCTCGGAATCACCAAGGCATCGTTGTCCACCGATTCGTTCATCTCCGCGGCTTCCTTCCAGGAAACCACGCGCGTGTTGACCGAAGCGGCGATCATGGGCAAGCGGGACGATTTGCGCGGACTCAAGGAGAATGTCATTGTCGGCCGCTTGATTCCTGCTGGAACCGGGTTGGCTTATCACGTCACGCGTCGCAAGCAGCGTTTGGGTATCGACATTGCCGAGGACCGCGAGATACAGGAGGGAGATGAGGCTGGATTGGGCGAATTGCTTGACACCTCCGGGGTTTCTCTCTAGAATTCGCAACCTTTTTTCCGTCGCAGCGGATAAGTTTTTGAGTCCTGCTGCGACGGCGCATTTTTACTTATTGATTTTCAACGAAATTGCAGAATTATTTAGGATGTATAGAAAATGCCAACCATTAACCAGTTGATCCGTAAGCCCCGAGTCGCGATCGTAGAAAAGAGCAAGGTCCCAGCGTTGGCGGGCTCTCCACAAAAGCGCGGCGTGTGCACCCGCGTGTATACCACTACGCCAAAAAAGCCGAATTCCGCGCTACGTAAGGTTGCCAAGGTGCGATTGACCAACGGCTTCGAGGTGATCAGCTACATCGGCGGTGAAGGCCATAACCTGCAGGAACACTCGGTCGTGTTGTTGCGCGGTGGCCGTGTCAAGGATCTGCCGGGTGTGCGTTATCACATGGTGCGCGGCAGCCTGGATACCGCCGGCGTGAAAGATCGCAAGCAGGCCCGCTCGAAGTACGGTTCGAAGCGTGCCAAGAAAGCATAATTTTATTCAATAGTATTCATTCGAGCCAAAAAATAAACTGAGGTAGCTATGCCAAGACGTAGAGAAGTCCCGAAACGCGAAATCCTTCCCGACCCGAAGTTCGGCAACCAGGATCTGTCCAAGTTCGTCAACGTTTTGATGACGGCCGGCAAAAAGTCGGTGGCCGAGCGTATCCTGTATGGCGCGCTGGAACAAATCGTCAAAAAGACCAGCAAGGATCCGATTGAGGTATTCAATCTGGCGCTGACCAATGTGAAGCCCCAGGTCGAGGTCAAGAGCCGCCGTGTCGGTGGCGCGAACTACCAGGTACCGGTCGAGGTGCGCCCATCCCGCCGAATCGCGCTGGGGATGCGTTGGCTCAAGGATTTTGCGCGCAAACGCGGCGAAAAATCCATGGGGATGCGTCTGGCGGGAGAATTGATCGATGCGTCCGAGGGTCGTGGCGGTGCAGTGAAAAAACGCGAGGAAGTGCACCGCATGGCGGAAGCCAACAAGGCGTTTTCGCATTTTCGCTTCTGATCTGGCAGCAATTCAAACAGGGCTGCAACAGGCCCCCGGTGTTTTTAATCCAATACAATTTATAGTTAGGCATCTACCGTGGCACGTAAAACCCCAATTGAGCGTTATCGCAATATCGGCATCAGCGCGCATATCGACGCAGGCAAAACCACCACCACAGAACGTGTGCTGTTTTATACCGGCGTGAGCCATAAAATTGGCGAAGTGCACGACGGCGCAGCCATCATGGACTGGATGGAGCAGGAGCAGGAGCGTGGCATCACCATTACCTCGGCAGCAACAACCTGCTTCTGGAAGGGAATGGATAAATCGCTTCCCGAACATCGTATCAATATCATCGATACCCCGGGTCACGTCGACTTCACGATCGAGGTTGAGCGTTCGATGCGTGTGCTCGACGGTGCCTGCATGGTGTACTGTGCTGTTGGCGGCGTGCAGCCCCAGTCGGAAACGGTTTGGCGCCAGGCCAATAAATACCGCGTGCCGCGTCTGGCGTTTGTAAACAAGATGGATCGCCAGGGTGCGAACTTCTTCAAGGTTTACGACCAGATGCGCGCACGCCTGCATGCCAATCCTATCCCCATTCAAATCCCTATCGGTGCCGAAGAAAAGTTCGAGGGCGTGATTGATCTGGTGCGCATGAAGGCAATCTATTGGGACGAGGCCACGCAGGGCATGAATTTTGAATTGCGTGACATCCCGGCTGACCTGTTGGCTAAGGCCAAGGAGTGGCGCGAAAAGATGGTGGAAAGCGCTGCCGAAGCTTCCGAAGAAATGATGAACAAGTACCTTGAAGAGGGCGAATTGTCCGAGGCGGATATCAAGCAATGTCTGCGTATCCGCACCATCGCCAGCGAAATCGTACCGATGTTGTGTGGCTCTGCATTCAAGAACAAGGGCGTGCAGGCGATGTTGGATGCAGTGATCGATTATCTGCCTGCGCCGACGGATATTCCACCTGTGAAGGGCGAATTGGCCGACGGCACGATCGGCGAGCGCAAGGCTGCGGATGACGAGCCTTTTTCCGGTTTGGCTTTCAAGATCATGACCGACCCGTTTGTGGGGCAACTTATATTCTTCCGTGTTTATTCGGGGATGCTTAAATCAGGCGATACGATTTATAACCCCATCAAGGGCAAAAAAGAGCGTATCGGCCGTATCCTGCTGATGCATGCCAATGAACGCGAAGAAATCAAGGAGGTTTTCGCGGGAGACATTGCAGCCGCGGTTGGGCTGAAAGAAGCCACCACGGGTGATACCTTGTGCGATCCTGCCAAGGAAATCATCCTGGAACGCATGGTATTCCCTGAGCCGGTTATACACGTTGCGGTTGAACCAAAAACCAAGGTCGACCAGGAAAAGATGGGTTTGGCGCTCAATCGTCTGGCGCAGGAAGATCCTTCATTCCGCGTGCGTACCGACGAGGAGTCCGGCCAGACAATTATTTCCGGTATGGGTGAATTGCATCTGGAAATTCTGGTTGACCGCATGAAGCGCGAGTTTGGCGTGGAAGCCAACGTGGGCGCGCCGCAAGTGGCTTATCGCGAAGCGATCCGCAAGCCGGTCGAGATAGAAGGAAAGTTCGTCAAACAGTCCGGAGGCCGTGGGCAATATGGTCACGTCTGGCTAAAGATGGAGCCGAACGAGGCAGGCAAAGGCTTTGAGTTTGTCGATGCGATCAAGGGCGGTACGGTTCCGCGTGAATATATCCCGGCAGTCGAGAAGGGGCTGCGCGAAACGCTGCCGAATGGCGTGCTGGCTGGCTTCCCGGTTGTGGATGTGAAATGTACCCTGTTCGATGGTTCTTACCATGACGTGGACTCCAATGAAAATGCGTTCAAGATGGCGGCTTCGATGGCGTTCAAGGATGGTATGCGCAAGGCCAGTCCGGTTCTGCTCGAACCGATGATGTCGGTGGAGGTGGAAACCCCCGAAGACTATACCGGCACGGTAATGGGCGATCTGTCTTCGCGGCGTGGCATGGTTCAGGGTATGGACGATATGGCGGGCGGAGGCAAGGTGGTCAAGGCCGAGGTGCCATTGGCGGAAATGTTCGGCTATTCCACCGCGCTGCGTTCCGCGACCCAGGGCCGCGCGACGTACACGATGGAATTCAAGCATTATTCCGAAGCGCCGAAGAATGTCGCTGAAGCGATCATGAACAAGAAATAATTTTTTAGATTTGATTTGAGGGATTGGAATCATGGCAAAGAGCAAATTTGAACGCACCAAACCGCACGTCAACGTAGGGACGATAGGCCACGTGGACCACGGCAAGACCACGCTGACCGCGGCGATCACGACCGTGCTGTCCAAGAAATTCGGC
>JBAUQH010000103.1:0-8809 GCA_049580605.1 Gallionella sp.
GCGTGGATGCGGCGCTGGCGTTGCCGCTGTATCTTCGCGACAAGGTTGCACTGAAAACCTTTGAAAGAGTTCAGCGTTAGGGAACCTATAAAAAAACAGAGTTCACCCAACTGCAAGGTGAGGGATAAATTTTAGTTTCGGCTAACCTAAAGATGACCCTACGCTGAAACTTCGTTTTGCCGGGCCGCATGCGATATTGATGCAAGAAAGGAATTCTTCTGCAGCGCAGCATAACCAGCCGCCTGGTTGCCGTTGTTTGGCAACATAGCGGAATGGCTGGTGGTTTTGTCAGTTGGGATGAAATGTGGATTTTGAGAGGTTCCCTTTGCGTGCGATGACACTGGAAGACGTGGATGCGGTGTTCGCGATCGAGCAGGGGGTTCAGGCCTATCCCTGGACGCGCGGAAATTTTACCGATGCGCTGTCCAGCGGATATCTGTGCAGTGTGGACGAAGCGGACGGCGAAATACGCGGCTATGCCGTGATGATGCCGCTGCCCGAAGATGCCGAACTGCTGAGCATCGGCGTCGCGGCGGGACAGCAGCGCAAGGGGCTGGGGCGTGCGATGCTGCGCGAAATCCTCGATCTTGCCCGTAAAAGGAATTTATGCCGGGTATTCCTGGAAGTGCGCGCTTCCAATGCGGCCGCGCTGGCGCTGTACCGCAGTGCGGGTTTCGCCGTTATCGGCCTGAGGCGAGACTATTACCGGAAAACGGGGGGCAACGAGGATGCGATCACGATGGCGTGCGATTTGACGGGAGGAATTGATGGACAGGCGTGAAGCGATATTGCGCGAATTGAATCTGTATCCGCTGTGGAAACGGCGGAATGCGCCCGCGTCCGCACCGCACGCTGTTGTTCCCGGGGATGAACCGGACGCTGTCATGCAGCCCGGGGCTCCGGTTCCAGTCGCGGCAGGCCGCGATGTGCGTGCAGAAGAACATCCGGCGATCGCGGGCGAACATCCGGCGAAAGCCGAAGCCGCCCCCGCCCCCGCCGCTACTCCGTACGCCGATGTTGCCGGACTCGACTGGCCGCAGCTCAAGCAGCGGGTAAGCGCATGCAGCGCGTGCAAGCTGCGCGCCGGATGCACGCAGACCGTGTTCGGCGTGGGCGACGAGCAAGCCGACTGGCTGTTCGTCGGCGAGGGGCCGGGAGCGGAAGAAGACGCCCTGGGCGAGCCGTTCGTCGGGCAGGCGGGCAAGCTGCTGGACAACATGCTGGTCGCGATCAAATTGAAGCGCGGCAACAATGTGTATATTGCGAACGTCGTAAAATGCCGCCCGCCGGGCAACCGCAACCCGGACGCGGAGGAGATCGCGGCCTGCCTGCCCTATCTGCAGCGCCAGATCGATCTGATCAAACCCAAACTGATCGTCGCGCTGGGCAAGGTCGCCTCGAATGCGTTGCTCGGCAGGGACGCGACCCTGGCCAGTTTGCGCGGGAAACTGCACGATTATCGCGGAACGCCGGTAATCGTGACCTACCATCCCGCCTATTTGCTGCGCAGCCCGTCCGAAAAGGCCAAGGCCTGGCAGGATCTTTGTGCAGCACAAAAGCAAATCCGTGAATCCGTATAACCAAAAATTTATGAGTGAAACAGCATGGGAATAAGTGATAACGCACTGAAGGTTCTAATCGTTGAAGACAGCAAGGTAACGATCAAGGTGCTGCGCACTTACCTGAAGAACACGGGTATCGAGCATCCGCTCGTCGCGGAGACGGGTTCGGAAGCGTTGGAAATCTGCCGCAACGAGAATCCAGACCTGATTCTGCTCGATGCGCAATTGCCGGACATCGACGGATTCGATATCGCCCGGAGAATTCGTGCGATGGAAGGCCGCGGTGACTGGACGGCGATCATTTTTCTGACCAGCAAAACCCGGGATGCCGATCTGGCGGTCGGTATCGAGGCGGGCGGCGACGATTACCTGATGAAGCCGGTGAGCGAAGTTGTTCTGCTAGCCAAGATACGCGCGATGCAAAGACTGGTTGAAATGCAGCGGGAAATGGTCTTGGTTACGCGTGAACTCGATGCAGCCAACAAGGAATTGCTGAGGCTTTCCACCATGGACGGGCTGACCGGCATATCCAACCGCCGGATGTTTGACGATCTCGGCAAGCGCGAATGGCGGCGCTGCGAGCGGATGAAAATGCCGATTTCGCTGGTGATGGTCGACGTCGACCATTTCAAGCTGTTCAACGACAAGTATGGCCATCAAGCCGGTGATGAGTGCCTGAAAAGCATTGCTGCTCAAGTGGCGAAAATCGGGCAGCGTCCGACAGATCTGGTGGCGCGCTATGGCGGCGAGGAGTTCGTGCTGGTGCTGGGGGAGACCAATACCGAAGGTGCGAGATGGCTCGCGAGCCGCCTGTGCCAGAAAGTCGCCGAACTGGATATTCCGCATTACGCGACATCATCGCGCCATGTCACGGTCAGCTGCGGCGTCGCCTCTGTGATACCCGGTGCGGATCGGTCACTCGAGGTCCTGCTGAGATCCGCTGACATTGCGCTTTACCGGGCCAAGGCGGCAGGGCGCAACCGGGTGGAAGTCGGCGATTACAACGCAGCCTAGTTGCCGGAATAATCCCCGCGGATCGAAGTGCGGCGTGATCATTTGAAGGAGGCAGGATTACATCTGCCCATGATCCTGGTCATGCCCGTGTTTTTTGTACAGCGCAGCCATGATGCCGGACAGCAGCAGGCCGAACACCAGCAGGATCAGGTAGATGCTGAGATTCAGTCTGTCCATCAGCGCATACAGACCCAGCATGGCGAAGATACTGACGTTTTCGTTGAAGTTCTGCACCGCGATCGAGTGTCCCGCACCCATCAGCAGGTGGCCGCGGTGCTGCAGCAATGCATTCATCGGCACCACGAAATAACCCCCCATCGCGCCCATCGCGATCAGCAACAGGATGGCCAGCGTGCTGTTGGTGATCGGGATCATGATGATCACCGCGATTCCCATCGCGATGCCGACCGGCAGGACCCGGACAGAATGTTCCAGCTTGACCAGCCTGGCCGCCAGCACCGCGCCGATCGCGATCCCGATCGCAAACCATGCTGTGAGTTGTGCTGCGGCGCTGATGCTGTAATGCAGCGCCACGGCTGCCCATCCGAGCAGCAACAGGCGCAGCGTGGCGCCGGCGCCCCAGAACAGGGTGGTCACCGCGAGCGAGACCTGCCCGAGCGGGTCTTTCCACAGCAGTCTGAAGCAATGCCAGAATTCACTTAGCAGGAATGCGGGGTTGCGGCTGACCGGCTTGTGGTCCATTGCCACCAGCGGGATGTACAGGTTGAACACCGCCGCAACAATATAGATGCCGACGATGATCGCGATCGCGAGCTTGGGCGCCGTATTGATGCCGGTGTCGATAAAAGGCACATCCCACCATTGCAGCATCGGCTGGGCGATTTCCGGGCTGATCATGAGGCCGCCCAGCACCGCGCCGAGCACGATCGCCAGCACGGTCAGGCCTTCCATCCAGCTGTTTGCCAGCACCAGCTGGCGGGGAGGGAGGAACTCGGTGAGGATTCCGTATTTTGCCGGCGAATAGGCCGCCGCGCCCAGGCCGACCAGGCCGTAAGCGATCAGCGGATCGACACCGAACAGCATCGCAAGGCATCCCAGAATCTTGATATTGTTGCTGATGAACATCACGCGGCCCTTGGGCATCGAGTCGGCGAATGCACCGACGAAAGGGGCGAGGATGATGTAGGAGAAGATGAAGGCTTCCTGCAAAACCGGCGTGTACCAGTTGGGCGCGTGCATCGATTGCAATAATGCAATCGCGGCAAACAGCAAAGCATTGTCGGCGAGCGCAGAGAAAAATTGCGCCGCAAGGATGATGTAAAAGCCGGGATTCATTAAACGTTGTTTGTAGTTATCAGCGCGTTTTATAACATGAAAGTATTGCCCCTGCTATCATTCGTCCCTGTTAATTAATCTTGCAATCAGCCGACTTTCATGCCCCGCCCGATACAGGCCAGTCTGGATATGAGCGCGCTGGAGAACAATCTCCGCGTGGCGCGCCGCGCCACTTCGGCACGCATCATGTCCGTGATCAAGGCGGACGGTTACGGCCATGGCCTGATGCGCGCCGCCGAGGCGCTTGAAGCGACGGACGGCTATGCGATGCTGAACTTGCAGGATGCGGTGCGGCTGCGCGGGGCGGGTTACCGCCAGACCATCCTGCTGCTGGAAGGTTTCTTCGGCGCGGAAGAATTGCCCGTCATCGCGGAAAACCGGCTGGCCTGCGTGATCCACAGTCCGTGGCAGATTGCGATGCTGGATGCCTGTCCCGGCAGCGGTGTGCTGGATGTCTGGCTCAAGGTCAACAGCGGCATGAACCGGCTGGGTTATGCGCCGCAACAGGTTGCGCAGGCGATGGAGCAATTGCGCCGCCATCGCGCAGTGCACGAGATCACGCTGATGACCCATTTCGCGAATGCCGACGAGACGCGCGGCATCGCCGCACCGCTCGCGCTGTTCAACGATCTCGCCGCACCTTATCGCGTTGCACGCTCGCTGGCGAATTCCGCTGCGCTGCTGCGCTATCCGGACACGCACGGCGACTGGGTGCGTCCCGGCATCATGCTGTATGGCGCGTCGCCGTTTGCTCCGGATATCGGTGAGCAGTACAGTGCCCGGGAACTTGGACTGAAACCGGTGATGACGCTGAACAGCCGCATCATTGCAACGCAGCAATTGCACGCGGGTGACGAGGTTGGATACGGTGCAATGTTCCGCGCCAAAAGCTACATGCGCATCGGAATTGTCGCCTGCGGTTACGCGGACGGCTATCCGCGCAGCGCTCCAAATGGCACACCGGTATTGGTGGACGGTCAGCGCACGCAATCGGTGGGGCGCGTCTCGATGGACATGTTGTGCGTGGATTTGAGCGCACTGCCGAATTCCGATGTCGGCAGTCCGGTGGTGCTGTGGGGCGAGGGTATGCCGATCGAGGAAGTCGCACGCGCGGCCGGAACCGTCAGCTATGAATTGATGTGCGCGCTGACGACCCGTGTCCCTGTCATGGTTTGAAACATTGAAGGAACAGAAACATGTTGGCGATCATCGGTGGCAGCGGCGTTTACGATATCGACGGACTGGAAAATACCCGCTGGGTGAAGGCGGAGTCCCCGTTCGGCGAACCGTCCGACGAGGTGCTGGTCGGCGAACTGCCGATCGGTGACCTGGGGCGGCAGCCGATCGCGTTTATGCCGCGCCACGGCCGCGGACACAAGCTGCCGCCATCGGAGATCAACTTTCGCGCCAACATCGACGCGCTGAAACGTTTAGGGGTGACCGACATCGTGTCGGTCAGCGCGGTCGGCTCGCTGCGCGAGCATCTCACGCCGGGAATGTTCGTGATCGTCGACCAGTTCATCGACCGCACCTTTGCGCGCGAGAAAAGTTTTTTCGGCAACGGCCTGGTCGCGCATGTATCGATGGCGCATCCGGTGTGTCATCGCCTCGGCGACCACCTGCATGCTGCCGCGCAGCAGGCCGGCATCCCGGTCGCACACGGCGGCACCTACCTGGTGATGGAAGGGCCGCAGTTCTCCAGCCTGGCCGAATCGGAACTGTACCGATCCTGGCAGTGCGACGTGATCGGGATGACCAACATGCCGGAAGCCAAGCTCGCGCGCGAAGCCGAGATTTGCTACGCCACCGTCGCGATGGTGACCGACTACGATTGCTGGCACCCGAACCACGACGACGTGACAGTCGATGCGATCATCAAGGTGCTGCTGGCGAATGCCGACAAGGCGCGCGCGCTGGTCAAGACCGTCGCGCCGCTGGTGCATGCCGATGAAAGCGCGGCCGGATGCGGCTGCCGCAGCGCGTTGCAATACGCGATCATCACCGCGCCCGAGGCGCGCGATCCGGAAATGGTTGAGAAGCTGTCCGCCGTCGCCGGAAGAATGCTGAAAAAATAAATTCAGGGAGTGTGGCATGTCTATCAAGTCTCGAATCAGAACCGTTCCGAATTATCCCAAACCCAACATCCAGTTTCGCGACATCACCACGCTGCTCAAGGATCCGGTCGGTTTCAAACTCACCATAGACGACCTGCTGCGCCGCTACCAGGACGTAAAGATCGACAAGATCGCCGGCATTGAGTCGCGCGGCTTCATCCTCGGCGCGCCGCTGGCTTACGCGTTGGGCAAGGGCTTCATCCCGATCCGCAAGAAAGGCAAGCTGCCTGCCGAGACCATCGGCCACGACTACGCGCTCGAATACGGCACCGACCGCATCGAGATCCATACCGACGCGATACAGAAGGGCGACCGCGTGCTGCTGGTCGACGACCTGATCGCGACCGGCGGCACCGCGGAAGCCGCCTGCAAGCTGATCGAGAAGATGGGCGGCAAGATCGTCGAATGCTGCTTCATCATCGACCTGCCGGACATCGGCGGACATGCTCGTTTGGAAAAACACGGACACAAGGTGTTTGCATTGTGCGAGTTCGAAGGTGACTGATGGAAACCTGTAAAAATCTACTGCGCGATTCGATGCACCCGCAAGGGGTAGGCCGGTGGGTACCCGGCGGCATTGCCGCAACCCTTCCGCTCGCGGCGTTGCGCGGTACTCGAATTCCTCATGTACTGTTAGTACATTCCGGTTTCTGCGTTCCGTGCGCCTTGCTCTCGAAGCGCTCGCTATGATTTTTATCAGGTTCCACTAGGCATGCTACCAGTGAAATAATTTATGAAAATTAACGGCGCTCCCTATCGCACCATCTGGCCCACTGCAGAAAACGCGGCGGTAGAGATCATCGACCAGACCAGGCTCCCACACATCTTCGAAACGGTGCGGCTGGAGAGCATGCGCGACGCGGAGCGCGCGATCAGGGACATGCAGGTGCGCGGCGCACCGCTGATCGGTGTGACGGCGGCGTATGGTGTTGCGCTGTCCTTGCAGCACCATGCATCGGATGCGGCGCTGAAAGCAACCTGCGACCTGCTGCTCAAGGCGCGTCCGACCGCGGTGAATTTGCGCTGGGGCATAGAGCGCATGCGTGCTTACCTTGCGCCGCTACCTGAAAGCGAACGCGCCGCTGCGGCATGGCAGGAAGCGGCTCGCATCGCAGACGAGGATGTGGCGATCTGTTCCAGCATCGGTGAGCATGGCAGCGAGCTGATACGCGCGATGCATGAGAAAAAGAAATCGACCTTAAATTTATTGACCCACTGCAATGCAGGCTGGCTGGCAACGGTGGACTGGGGCACCGCGCTTGCCCCAATTTATAAAGCATTCGACGCGGGCTTGCCCGTGCACGTGTGGGTGGACGAGACCCGTCCGCGCAACCAGGGCGCGAGCCTGACCGCGTGGGAACTCGGCCAGCACGGCGTGCCGCACACCGTGATCGCGGACAATACCGGCGGCCACCTGATGCAGCACGGCAGGGTGGACATGGTGATCGTCGGCACCGACCGCGTCACGGCGAATGGCGATGTGTGCAACAAGATCGGCACCTATTTGAAAGCTCTGGCTGCGCACGACAACGGCGTGCCGTTCTATGTTGCGCTGCCGACGCCGACGATAGACTGGACATTGCACGATGGCGTGAAGGAGATCCCGATCGAGGAACGCGCTGAAGCGGAGGTCACGCATATCTCCGGGTTGTGCGACGACGGGCAGGTATGCAGCGTGCGGCTTACCCCGGAAAATTCGCGCGCCGCGAACTTCGGATTCGACGTGACCCCGGCTCGGCTGGTGACGGGATTGATCACCGAGCGTGGTGTGGTTGCGGCAAACGCGGCGGCGATGCGTGCGCTGAAAGAAAAGGAGGCCGCATGAACGAGAGCGAACTGCGCCAGGAAATGGTGCGCATCACCAAGCAGCTGGACGAATCGGGACTGAACCGCGGCACGTCGGGCAATCTCTCGGCGAGGTTCAGGGACGGCATGCTGATCACGCCTTCCGGCATGGGTGCGGAGGGACTGACGGAAGACGACATCGTGTTCGTGCAGATGGACGGCACGTCGCGCGGGCGCTGGCAGCCTTCCAGCGAGTGGCTGTTCCATCGCGACATCCTGGCGCAGCGTGCAGAGTTCGGCGCGGTGGTGCATACCCATTCGACCGCGGCGACCGCGCTGGCCTGTTTGCGGCGCGACATCCCGCCGTTCCATTACATGATCGCGCTGCTCGGCGGCGACACGATACGCTGCGCGAACTATGCGACCTTCGGCTCGCAGCAACTGTCCGACAATGCGCTGGCTGCACTGACAGATCGCAAGGCGTGCCTGCTGGCGAATCACGGCATGATCGCGGCGGGCACCGACCTCGCCGAGGCGTACCGCAACACGGTGGAAGTCGAGTCGCTCGGCGAGATGTATCTTCGCGCGTTGCAGGCCGGCGAGCCGGTGCTGCTCAGTGCAGCGGAATTCCGGGATGCGCAGAACCGCTTTGCCGGATACGGCCAGGCGTCTGAGGCGAAACAGCGGCCGGACTGATCGCGGCAGAAAATAATCCGGCAATCAGCCTGCCGTCATTCAAGTACGGCGACCCCGCCGTCGCTGCGCGGGTCGGATGCGCCTTCCAGCGTGCCGTCCGTATTCAGCACGATCGCGCCGGCATGGCCCGCAGCCTCGTCGAAATCCTGCAGCATCTCGATCTCGTGGCCGCGCCGTCGCAGCGATTCGACGATATCCGCGCTGAAACGCGATTCGAGTTTCAATGTTTCCGATGGCATACCCCAGGTGCGCCCGAGCAGCCAGCGCGGCGCGCTGACCGCCTGCTGCAGGTCCTGCCCGTAGACGAGCGCGCGGGTGAATACCGCGGCCTGGGTTTGCGGC
>JBAUQH010000104.1:0-1773 GCA_049580605.1 Gallionella sp.
TTGTCGCGCTATACATTATGCGTATTTCAAGGATGGCAAAGGTGGAACAAAAAGCGGTCTGGTTGCGCATTTGACAGAACCCGATTAGCCGCTCACTTCACCTGGCTGCGCTGCCGGTCAGAAAAAAGCGAGTCCGGGTTACCTGTAATACCCGGACTAAGTGCCATACGTGGCACACCAAAAACCACCCTTAAAACCCCGCCATCATTTTAGGTTAGGCCCTACACGGATTGGCATCATTATTTTTCAGCATTCGCGACATCTCCATCCAGACAGCTTAACGAAAGAGTGCAATTATCGCCGCATGGTATCGAAACACACCAACAGCAACACTGTGCAAAACGGGGTGACGAACAGTTGACCCGGATCACCCAGATCGATTTCGTCTTCTTCCATTGCGTGTCAATCCGGGGATTTAATGATCAAGAGATTGATCGACAGACCGGAGGCCGGTCAGATTGCTGATAGTCTTGATGCGCACAACCCACGCATGCACGCCCTCCTCGATGAGATTGGCCGCCTCGCGAAATGCATCAAGCCCCTGGTGGAACGGATCGGCAATGTCATATTTATTGTTTTCGATCAGTCGGTAGGTCTTGCTACGGTAAAGCGGGTATTGCATCACCAGATGGTCTTTCTGCTCGGTATCCATCACCAGCACCAGGTCGGCTGTTGCGATCATCCAGCTTTCCATCTGTCGCGCGCGGTGTGCGGAGATATCGATGCCCTTCTCAAGCATCAGCGCGATTGCATTCGGGTCTGCCGGTTGGCCGACAAGCGCACCCAGTCCCGCCGATGAAATATCCAAATCGGGCAGCGCACGTTTCATCAGGCCTTCCGCCATCGGACTGCGGCAAATATTGCCGATGCAGATGATCAGGATGCGCTTGATCATTTGATCACGCAGAGGCATTTACAGACCACGACCAGTTTCGCAAATGGCATGGTCAGGTCTACGACGCGATTCCAGCGTAGCAGCATGTTGCATCGACTACACCACAGCCTCGGGTTGCAGCCTATAACGGCATACCTGGAGAGAAACCGAAATGGATGAATATACCAGCGGGGCAACAACAGAGAATTCTGAAAACATATAGCGTCATCCTGCATCAGAGGGTCTCACAAACGCCAACTTCGAACGACTTCTCGTAAGCGATAAACTACCTGTCCACCAGTACCCCTCAGATTTACAGTATTTCGGCATAAGGCCGGGTGAGCCAACTCAAAATTCCGTGGTGTGTTGCGGGCAAATTATATATGCATGCTGAAGCAGCTTGCCATCGAATCGGACAACAATATTGTGCAATACTAAGAGTCAAGGGCATTTTGCGATATTCATGCGACTGTAACATTCCGGTCATAAGATCGCTGGAATGACAAGGTACAAAAACACTGAGCGGCTGGTGATCTTCGACGCGGATGGCACGACCATCGACGCGTTTCATGCAATCCAGCTGACCTTCCTGCGCCACGGCATGGATATCGGCGACCTTGAACGCTTCCAGAAGCGGCGCAAGCTGTTCAAATACCTGGGCGGACTGCGCGAGTTCCCGACCAACCTTCGCCGCCAGTTTGGCAAGCAGAGCCGCAAGCTGCTGCTGTCGACCCTGACCGATGTCTACCGCAACGAGGCGCGCCTGTATCCGGGCATCGCAGCTATGTTGAGCACCCTGATTGCGACGCCCGGCATTCGCGTCGGGTTTGTGACCCGGAATGTGACGATAGAACCGAAGGAAACACTGGGGCGATTGTTCCAGCGCCACAACATCGATG
>JBAUQH010000105.1:0-13938 GCA_049580605.1 Gallionella sp.
ATGATTCTTTTCGACTTTGCGTAAGTACTACTTATTTTTAAAGTCGTTCGCCTATCCTTACGAATACGCAAACTTCCCAAAAACCAAGCACCTACACTCGTCGATTGTTCGTTTGTTCTGTTAAAGATCAGGCTGAGGGTTGCGGGGACAGGATTTGAACCTATGACCTTCGGGTTATGAGCCCGACGAGCTACCGAGCTGCTCCACCCCGCGTCAGCGAAGACAGTTACTATAGCAAAGCATTTCTGGCACGTCAAACAATATATGGATTCTCACCGGAATTGTGGTCGCCAGCCCAGCATAGAAAGCGCAAATTCCAGCTGCAACATTCGGGGCCAAACCATTAGTGCGGCGCTATAATCATTCCAAGTGGAACTGCAATCATCACACATGACCCTACCCGACTTCATCGGTAGTACCGCTGCGACGCTTACCACAATAGCTTTCATTCCCCAAGCGTGGAAAGTATGGCGCACCAGACACACAGCTGACATCTCAATGGGTATGTACGTTCTGTTCACGATCGGAGTCGCGCTATGGCTAGCCTATGGCATCCTGATCGAATCATGGCCAATCATCATGGCTAACTCGTTCACACTGGCATTGGCAGGAACAGTATTGGCAATGAAATACAGGTTCGGCTAAATAATAAATTCGACATGAATCATATTTCCGAAATCAGGCCAGGCCAATCCATCGAATTGCTCAAAGAGCTGCACATACTTACCCGAGATGGCAAGCTCAATCAGGACAGCAGGCGAAAATTGAAACAGGTATATCACTTGTTTCGCTTTATCGAACCGTTGCTGAATGAGGTGCTTACCGCCAAAAAAGCGCTGACCGTTGCAGATCACGGCGCTGGCAAATCCTACCTGGGTTTCATCATCTACGATTTATTTCTGAAGATGCACGAATCGGCACACCTCTATGGCATAGAAACGCGCAACGAATTGGTCAGCAAATCACAGCATCTTGCCTCCAGGCTGGGCTTTACACGGATGTCGTTCCTGAATCTGTCTGTCGAAGAATCAATCTCTTCACCGCAAATTCCAGAGCAGATTGATATGGTCACCGCGCTGCATGCTTGCAACACGGCCACGGACGATGCAATAAAATTTGCTCTGCAGAAGCGGGCAAAATTCATCGTACTGATACCGTGTTGCCAGTCAGAAGTGGCAGCCACCATGAATAGGAACAAGAACCAGTCATTCGGCAAAACACCACTTTCCGAAATCTGGCGGCATCCGATACATACCCGAGAATTCGGCAGCCACCTCACCAACGTGTTGAGATGCCTGCTGCTGGAGTCGCATGGATATCAGGTGACTGTAACCGAACTGATCGGCTGGGAACATTCGATAAAAAACGAACTGATAATCGCGCGCCGTACTGGCGTGCCGAGACGAAATGCGCGCGAGAGGATAGAGCATATTTTACTTGAATTGAACCTGGAAGAATTGCGCGCCAGGTTCAACTATTGATGAAGCCACTGACCCTCGGTCATATCTTGTATTGCAGCAACGCCCACTCAACGTGTTCCCGCACCAGTTCAGAATCATGGTTGGCACGTCGTTCCAGTGCAGCTATCACCGCTGCCCCCCCGTTTGCATTACCCAAAGCTACGGCGATATTGCGTAGCCATTGTTCATAGCCAATACGATAGATAGCGCTGCCCGCAAGCCTGGCCTTGAACTCTGTTTCATCCCACGCGAACAATTCGGCGAGGGATACATCATCCAGCCCGTGCCTGGCCATAAAGTCCGGCTCGGCCGTGATTTTTGCAAAACCATTCCACGGGCACACCAACTGGCAGTCGTCGCACCCATAAATTCGGTTGCCAATCAGGGGGCGAAGCTCGACTGGTATTGTTCCCTTGAGCTCTATGGTGAGATAGGAGATGCAACGACGCGCGTCCAACCTATATGGTTCAATAATCGCGTGGGTAGGGCATATATCGATACAGCGGGTGCATGTGCCGCAATGCTCCTGTTGAGGGGCATCTACCGGCAGCGGCAGATTCACAAATATTTCACCTAGAAAAAACCATGAACCGTGTTCCCTGGTTAGCAGCAATGTGTGCTTTCCGCGCCAACCCAGGCCGGCTTTGCGTGCCAGTTCCACCTCCATCACGGGCGCACTGTCAGTAAAAACACGCCCGTCATAATCTGATACTTCGGCACGAATTTTATCGGCGAGTTTCGCCAGGCGATTTCGCAACACCTTGTGATAATCCCGCCCCAGGGCATAACGGGATATATAGGCGAGATCATCCTCAGCCAATACCTCCCAGCTCTCTCGAGCATTGGGCGGAAAATAGTTCATGCGAAGTGAAATAACTCGCGATGTGCCGCGTACCAGTTGTTCCGGACGACTGCGTTTGGTGCCATGTTTTGCCATATAATCCATCTTGCCATGCCAGCCTTGTGACAGCCATCCAAACAGGCCCTCCTCAGCCGCAGCAAGATCAGTGTCGCTGATGCCGACAGCCTGGAAGCCAAGCTCATGCGCCCACTCGCGTATTCGTGCGGCAAGCGCCAACCAATCAACCTGTTGAGGGATTACCTTTTGCATAGACACGATGATAGCCCAATCAGAATGCATCTAGCGGATGAAAGCGCGACCATAGTGCTGGCTCGGCGTCTCGCTGAAAAATTGAGGCCGGGAATGGTGATTTTTCTGCATGGAGATATGGGTGCAGGCAAGACAACCCTGGTTCGCGGCATCATGAATGCAATGGGTTACTCAGGCCGTATTAAAAGTCCCACGTACACCCTGGTTGAACCATACCATATCAATGGGTTAGACTTACGTCACTTTGATCTGTATCGATTGCTCGATGAAGCGGAATGGGAAACAGCCGGATTCCGTGATGAGTTTGATGGGCACAATATATTTCTCATCGAATGGCCCGAAAAGGCAAAGGGATTCATTCCGAAGGCCGATATCGATATTACTTTTGAAGTCCTGCCCCATGGGCGAAATGTCGGCATTAAAGGTAACTCACCATCAGGACGGGAATGTTTAGAGCAATTTTAAAACTCGTTTCGTTATTCTTAATTTTCTGGCTGCCGCTAGCGCAAGCTGTTACCACCACCGTCAGTGCGGCGCGCATCTGGCCGGCACAGGATTACACGCGCATGACACTCGAGTCCAAGCATGCCATTCATTACAACATGTTCAATTTGAGCAATCCGGAACGGCTGGTAATCGACCTGGACAATGTACGACTCGACAAGATACTCAACAACCTGCCCAAACTGGTTGACAGCGACGATCCCTACATAAAGAGCGTGCGCGTAGGACGTTTTAAACCGGGGGTGGTACGTCTGGTGTTGGACTTGAAAGCCGAAGTTAAACCGCAGTTATTCGTGCTCAAACCAGTTGCGGAATATGGCTACCGTCTGGTGCTGGATGTGTATCCGGAACAGCCTGTTGATCCGTTGATGGCATTGTTGAACAATATACCCGGTGCTGCGAGTACACCCGCCACAAGCAATCAGCCCCCCCCATCCGCATCTGACAAAATGCAGAAAGCACAAAGTCAGGACACCGGGATAGCAGACAAACAATCCCCAGATACAAACCCGACGCCTGCCCCCCCGGAGATGCACGCGCGTACCCTGATCATCGCGATCGATGCAGGGCATGGTGGCGAAGATTCGGGTGCCCACGGCAAGCACGGTTCACTCGAGAAGAATGTGACACTGGCAATTGCGCGCAAGGTAAAAGCCTTGATTGACAGCCAAACGAATATGCGCGGCGTGATGATACGGGACGGAGATTATTTTATCCCTCTGATGGGTCGAGTCGCCAAGGCGCGCAAGGCCAATGCAGATCTGTTTGTCTCCATCCATGCGGATGCATTTATTAATTCTAAAGCGCGCGGCTCGTCTGTATTTGCTTTGTCCGAACACGGCGCGACCAGCGCTGCCGCACGCTGGCTGGCAAAGAATGAAAATGAAGCGGACCTGATCGGGGGTGTAAATATCGCAGAAAAAGATCCGTACCTCGCGCGTACTTTGCTCGACCTGTCACAAACCGCGACTATCAACGACAGCATGAAGCTCGCAAAATTTGTACTAAACAAACTCGGCGATATCAACCAGCTTCATCGCGGACATGTGGAGCAGGCTGGTTTTGCCGTGCTCAAATCGCCGGACATCCCGTCCATTCTGGTTGAGACGGCTTTCATCAGCAACCCCAGCGAAGAGCGTCGCCTGAACGACCAAGACTATCAAATGAAGGTTGCTCATGCGATTGTAAGCGGGATCGACCGCTACTTCGCCCAGAACCCCCCGTTGTCGAAACCGAGAATCGCGCAAAATTAGCAATCCATGCCGTTACCCGAAGCCGCAATAACAATGTCAGGACAGGCAAGCGCCGATCAGACGGGGAAAACTCCCGTCGAAAGATAGCGGTCGCCACGATCACAAACGATGAAGGCGATAACGGAATTCTCGACTTGCCGCGAGATGCTCAGTGCGGCGCTCAACGCGCCGCCGGAAGAAATCCCGCAAAATATTCCTTCTTCGCGCGCCAGGCGACGCGTCATTTCTTCTGCATCCGCCTGGCTAACGTATTCCAGCTTGTCCACGTTTTTGCCGTCATAGATTTTCGGCAAATAGGCCTGCGGCCACTTCCGGATTCCGGGAATCTGAGCACCCTCTTCCGGCTGAACGCCGATGATCTGGATGTTGCGGTTCATTTCCTTGAAATACCGCGAGCAACCCATGATGGTGCCGGTTGTGCCCATACTGCTGATGAAGTGCGTGATCTTGCCATTCGTATCGCGCCAGATTTCGGGCGCGGTACCTTCGTAGTGCGCCAATGGATTATCCGGGTTGGAGAACTGATCCAGGATGATGCCTTTGCCTGCGGCACGCAGTTTTTCAGCGGTATCGCGCGCCAGTTCCATGCTGCCCTCTTTGTCGGTCAGCACCAACTCAGCGCCAAATGCACGCATCGTCTGGCGGCGTTCCAAGCTCTGGCTCTCCGGCATCACCAGTATCATATTGTAGCCGCGCATCGCTGCGGCCATCGCCAAAGCAATGCCGGTATTGCCGCTGGTCGCCTCGATCAGAGTATCACCGGGCTTGATCTCGCCACGCCGCTCGGCGTGAGTGATCATCGAAAGCGCGGGCCTGTCCTTTACCGATCCGGCGGGATTGTTGCCTTCCAGCTTGGCGAGCAGCACATTGCTGGTTTTGCCCGGGATTCGTTTCAGCTTTACCAGAGGGGTATTTCCGACACATTTTTCTATCGATGGATACACTTGAATATTCCCCGATTCAACAATTATTCTTTATTTTGCCGCGTTGATCATCTGCTCTACATACCTAGCCACACCCTGCTCCACGCTTAGAAAATCTTCGGAGTAACCGCAATTGCGCAACGCGACTATATCCGCCTGGGTATAGCTCTGATATTTGCCGCGCAACGATTCGGGAAATGTGATGTAACTGATCAGCCCTTGCTGTTGCATCTCGACAAGACCAAGTTCCGGCTTGGATTCAGCTTTGCGCAACGCATTGATGGTCGCCACCGCCACGTCGTTGAAACTTTGCGCCTGACCGGTACCCAGGTTAAATATCCCAGACTTGCCCGGGTTATCCAGAAAATACATATTCACCTTGACCACATCTTCGATTGACACGAAATCACGCAGTTGCGCTCCGTTTGCGTAGCCGTCACATCCTTCGAATAACCTGACCCGGCCCTCGGCCCGATACTGGTTGAAGAAATGATAAGCGACCGATGCCATGCGACCCTTGTGCTGTTCGCGCGGACCGTAAACATTGAAATAGCGGAGCCCGACGACCTGCGCGCTGCGCTTTTGCCAGCGGCGGCGCACGATCTGATCGAACAGGAATTTGGAATAGGCATACACGTTTAAAGGGGCTTCAAAATCTCGGTTCTCCTTGAATACGCTGCTTCCGCCGTAGACCGAGGCTGATGATGCGTACAGGAACGGAATTTCCTCGTTCTGGCAGTAATTCAGCAATTCCAGTGTGTACTGGTAATTGTTCTCCATCATATAGCGGCCATCGGTTTCCATGGTGTCCGAACAAGCGCCCTGATGCAGAACCGCACTGACCAATCCGTCGAAAAATCCTTCCCGCAATTTTCCCAGGAAATCCGTCTTGTCGAGATAATCGGCAATCTCGCAATCAACCAGATTCCTGAATTTGTCTGCATTCCTGAGATTATCGACAACGATGATGTTGTTCTCCCCACGTTCGTTGAGCGCCTTGACCAGGTTGGATCCGATGAATCCGGCGGCACCGGTGATGATGTAATACATTGGTTTTCTCCTCAAATAATCAGGGGTGAAGTCCGCGACCAAAGCAAAGGAAACTGGACGCCCGCAAGAGCTCGCACAATCCCGGGATCCTAATCATCCGTTGCTTTTGCCATATCCCGCACGATCTCGTCACGGCTAACTACCGCCGTCCCCAGCTTCCCGACCACGATACCAGCCGCACGATTCGCAATGCGCACCGCATTCGGCAAATCCGCGCCACTCGCAAGCATCACTGCCAGCGTGGCAATCACGGTATCGCCGGCACCACTGACATCAAACACCTCGCGGGTATGGGTCGGCTCGTGATGCACTTCATTGGCACGAAACAGACTCATTCCCTCCTCACTGCGTGTGACCAGCAATGCATCCAGCTGCAATTCCGTGCGCAGTTTTTCTGCTTTTCTGATGAATTCGGTTTCTGTCTTCCAGCTTCCCGCCACTTCGCGAAATTCACTGCGATTGGGTGTCAGTATGGTTGCACCGCGATAGCGCGCGTAATCATCGCCCTTGGGATCGACGAGCACCGATTTCCCCGCATCCCGGGCAAGTCCGATCATTTCGGCTATGTGCGTCAATCCGCCCTTGCCATAGTCGGAAAGAATCACGACACTGGCAAGCGGCAGCTGCACCCGATAATCTTCAAGAGCGGCGTGCAATACCTCGTGGCTGGGAGGCGTCTCGAAATCAATACGCAGCAACTGCTGGTGCCGCGCGATGGCGCGCAACTTGATGATGGTGGAAAAGGTATTGTCGCGATGCAGCAGCGCTGAGAGATTATCTTGCTCGCTTAGCAACTTTTCCAGGCAGACCCCCGCTTCATCGTTCCCGACCACCGAAAGCAGCGTGGCATGCGCGCCGAGCGCGGCGATGTTGCGCGCCACGTTGGCTGCGCCACCCGGTCGCTCGTCGACGCGCTCGACCTTGAGCACCGGCACCGGGGCCTCGGGCGAAATGCGGCTGACGTCACCGAACCAGTAGCGGTCCAGCATCACATCGCCAACTACCAATATCCTGGATTCTTCAAACTCTGGCAGTGTGGTCATTTCCGTGTGCACCCTTCATATTCATACTGCGCCCCTGTATTCCCTAATATCAAGTTCCTGATTGATTTCAAGCAGCGCACGCAAGGGATCTGCAGCCTGGGTGATCGGGCGGCCGATCACCAGGTAGCTGGAACCCGCTTCCATAGCAGCACGAGGCGTCATCACCCTCGATTGGTCATCAAGGCTGGCCTGTGCGGGACGAATACCCGGCGTAACAAGGCAAAAATCGTTGCCACAATGCTTGCGCAACAGTGCTGATTCATGGGCCGAGCACACTACGCCATCGAGGCCGCTGTCACGCGCCAGAGTCGCAAGGCGCATCACCATCTCTGAAGGTGTCGCGTTGATGCCGATATCAGCAAGATCCTGTTGCGCCATGCTGGTCAGCAGGGTCACGGCAATCAGCTTGGGCTTGTGAGAAGTGCCGGCAACTGCGTCGCGTGCCGCTTCCAGCATTTTTCGCCCGCCCAACGCGTGTACATTGACCATCCACACTCCCAGACTGGCGGCTGCTTTGCATGCCTGAGCAGTGGTATTGGGTATGTCGTGGAATTTCAAATCGAGGAAAATTTCAAATCCTCGCCCCATGAGCAGCTCAAGCAAGCGGGGACCGGTTGCGGTAAACAGTTGTTTGCCGACTTTCAACCGGCACTGCGAAGGGTCCAGCCTGTCGGCCAGCCCCAGAGCAGGCTGGGCATTAGGGTAATCCAGTGCGATGATAATTTTTGGATCGCTCATAGCGGTGCTCCGGTTTCTTCGCCGCGTCGCGGGGAATAACTGCCCCAGGCCTGGCAGGCCGGGCAGTGCCAATAGAACTGGCGCGCCTTGAAACCGCAATGAGCACAATGGTAGGTAGCCAGGTTACGGGTGCGCTTGTGAACCAGATCCTTGACCAGTTCGACATCGGCACGCATTTCCCCGGGCATTTCCAGCAACCGTGCTTCCAGCAATTTATCCAGGCCGAGCAAGGTCGGATTGCGCTTCAGTTCATCGCGAACCAATTGATAGGCTGCAGCTGAACCTTCATTTTTCAGCACGCCGGTAAACACCACATTCATCATGTCCAGGGAATGATATTTGCCCAAATACTCGCGCAGCAGCGAGATACCATCCGCCTCACGATCCAGACTGCGATAGGAATTCAGCAGGCGTTCCGCAACCAGTGGCAAATATTGTCCATCCTGAGACTCGATGCTTTTCCAGGCATCGATTGCATCGGCATGCCTGCCCTCGCTGGCCAGCATGTCGCCCAGCATCATGGTGGCACGAACCGAATTCTGGTCAACCCGCAATGCCTGCTGCAAATGTTCTCGAGCTGAAGCGAAATTTCCAGCCTTGTTCTCCTCGCTCGCCATCTCGCAATAGAAAAAAGCGGCCTGAGGGCTGTAGGATTCGCCGGATACTTGCGCAAGGCGCCGGGCAACCGTAATCGCCTTGAACCAGTCATGCTCCTTCTGAAACAACTCCAGCAGAAATTCCAGGGATTGCCTGGCATACATGGTATTTTCCAGTTCACTGAACAGACTTTCGGCACGATCCAGAATACCCGCCTTCAAATAATCCTGGGCCAGTTCGAAAATTGCATGCTGGCGTTTGTCGTCATCCAGATCTGCCCTGTCCACCAGGTTGTGGTGCATGCGCAGTGCACGGTCCACTTCGCCGCGGCGGCGGAACAGACTGCCCAGCGCAAAGTGCAATTCGACGGTCTGCGGATCAACCTTGACCACTTCGATGAACGCTTCGATGGCCTTGTCCTGTTGCTCGTTGAGCAAAAAGTTCAGCCCCTGAAAATACGAATTCGGAAGTACGCTCGATTCCGAAAGCAGCTCCTTAATGTCTATGCGTGCGGCCAACCAACCCATTCCAAAAAACAGCGGAAATATCAGCAGCATCCATAATTGAAATTCCATAATTAATGCAGTTATCCTGGCAATTTTTGAGTTTCATCGATTTCGCCCAGCTTTTCCCTGGCGCGAAACTGCCGCTTCAGCGCGGCGATTTCACGGCGCTGCTGCACTATTTTCGGAAACATCGCGAGAACACCCACGACTGCGCCGGCAGTAAAAAAAATAAGCAGCGCAACCACGAGGTAGGACTGCCATTCATAACCGAAGAAATATTTCAGCGTGATCGGTTGATCGTTTTTTGCCGCAAAACCAAGCAACGCGATGAACAGCAGTACTCGAATAATCCAGTTGAGATAACGCATGGCATACCCCGTCAAATTCACCGCAACGATAGCATAAAAAAAGGCGGCGATACCTTGCGATATGCCGCCAGTTTAATTGCCATACCGGATTTCAGGTCTTCTGTTCGCAGACCCGTTCCCTCAGTTCCTTGCCTGCCTTGAAGTGCGGGACATATTTCGCCGGCACTTTCACCTTGTCACCGGTCTTGGGGTTGCGCCCCTGACGCGGCGGACGGTAATTCAGGCCAAAGCTGCCGAAACCGCGAATCTCGACACGTCCGCCACGCGACAGCGTGGCGGACAGAGCATCCAGAATCACTTTCACGGCGAACTCTGCATCCTTGGCCAGCAGCTGCGGATGCAACTCGGCCAGTTTGGCAATCAGATCAGAACGAATCATGTCGGAACCTCAATCTTAAGCTTCGGTCTTGTTACCGCTCATCTTGGCCTTCAGCAATGCGCCCAGATTGGTGGTGCCGGCACTGGCATTGCTTTCCGCTGAAAGCTTCTGCATCGCCGCGTTATCCTCGGTCTTGTTCAGGGCCTTGATCGACAGGTTGATACCGCGATTCTTGCGATCCACGTTGATGATGACCGCTGTAACGCTGTCACCTTCCTTGAGGTGGGTTCGGATATCCTCGACGCGGTCAGCCGACACTTCGGAAGCCTTCAGATACGCCTCCACATCGCCTTCCAGTGCAATCACGGCACCCTTCGCATCCAGAGACTTCACGGTGCCGGTAACCACGGCACCCTTTTCATGACTGGAGGCAAAACCGCCGAATGGATCGCCTTCCAGCTGCTTGATACCCAGGGAGATACGCTCGCGTTCAACGTCGATAGCCAATACCACTGCTTCGACTTCGTCGCCCTTCTTGTAATTGCGCACCGCTTCTTCGCCGGGCTGGCTCCAGGACAGATCCGACAGATGCACCAGACCGTCGATGCCGCCGTCCAGGCCGATGAACACGCCGAAGTCGGTGATCGACTTGATCTGGCCCTTAACTTTGTCGCCCTTCTTGTGATTGATCTGGAAATCATCCCAGGGATTGGATTGGCATTGCTTCATGCCCAGCGAGATGCGGCGGCGTGCTTCGTCTATTTCCAGAATCATCACCTCGACTTCGTCGCCCAGGCTCACCACCTTGGAAGGATGCACATTCTTGTTGGTCCAGTCCATTTCCGAAACGTGCACCAGTCCTTCGATACCCTGTTCGATCTCGACGAATGCGCCGTAATCGGTCAGGTTGGTCACCTTGCCGAACATTCGCGTACCCTGCGGATAGCGGCGTGCGAGTCCATTCCAGGGATCGTCGCCCATTTGCTTGATGCCCAGGGAAACACGGTTCTTCTCCTGGTCGAACTTCAGGATCTTGGCTTCGATTTCGTCGCCGACTGTCAATACTTCGGACGGATGCTTGACACGGCGCCAGGCCAGGTCGGTGATGTGCAGCAAGCCGTCAATGCCGCCCAGGTCGACAAACGCGCCGTAATCGGTAATATTCTTGACCACGCCCTTGACGATCGCGCCTTCCTTCAGATTCTCCATGATCGCCTCACGATCGGCACCCGCGCTGGCTTCCAGCACCGCACGGCGGGAAACCACCACGTTGTTGCGCTTGCGGTCGAGCTTGATGACCTTCAGCTCCATGGTCTTGTTTTCGTAAGGCGTGGTGTCCTTGACCGGACGAATATCCACCAGCGAACCGGGCAGGAATGCCCTGATACCGTTGACCATCGCAGTCAGGCCGCCCTTGACTTTGCCGCTGACATAGCCTTCAACGATCTTGCCCTCTTCCATCGCGATTTCCAGCTCGTGCCAAGCAGCCAGACGTTTGGCTTTTTCGCGCGACAGCTTGGTTTCGCCATAGCCGTTTTCCAGCGATTCGATCGCTACGGTGACAAAATCGCCCGGCTTGACTTCCAATTCGCCTTTGGCGTCGAAGAATTCCTCGATCGCGATCAAACTTTCGGACTTCAGTCCGGCATTCACGACCACCACGTTGTGGTCCACGCGCACGACCTGCGCGGTAATCAATTCGCCAGCGCGCATCTCCTTGCGCGTCAGGCTTTCTTCAAACATTGCTGCAAAACTATCGGAATCTGGTACTGCTGCTGCGGTTGAGGTTGCGTTCATCGGATACACCTAAAATAGTAACTGCCCGAAAATACAAATCGGTGCAGGGGGTTAGTTGAAGATCCCGTCAGACGGCGAGTCTTTGGGGCCCTGTTATTTAATGCTTTTCACCGGATAGTCTGTCAACATTTTCCTTGCCGCCTGCTCGATGTCCTGAACTGCCTCATCGATGCTCAGCGCCGTGGTATCGAGCAGACTTGCTCCCGGTGCCTGTTGCAACGGAGATGCGCTGCGCTGCGAATCACGTTCGTCGCGCACACGAATATCCATTAAAAGGGCGGCGATATTAGCATCGATCCCTTTTTCCATCAACTGCTTATATCGGCGGTCGGCGCGGGCCTCGGCACTGGCTGTAAGGAATATCTTCAGCACCGCGTCCGGAAAAACCACCGACCCCATGTCGCGGCCATCCGCGACCAGCCCGGGTGCCCTTCGGAAGGCATGCTGTTTGTTCAAAAGCGCGGCGCGCACCCCGGGCAGGGCTGCCACGACCGAGGCCGCTGCTGCGCATTGCTCGCCGCGCAATTCATCGCCGACCAGCACGCCGTCCAGAAAGATGTTCTTTCCCTCAAACCGGATTTCCATGCGTTCAGCCAGTTCGGCCAGACGCGATTCATCGGTAAGCTGAACGTGGCTGCGCAGCGCTGCGAGCGCCAGCAAACGGTATAACGCCCCACTGTCCAGGTAATTAAAGCCCAGCCTTGCAGCAACCAGTTGTGCCACCGTGCCCTTGCCGGATGCCGACGGCCCGTCGATCGCGATCACCGGCACTGCCCGGACCACATCGTGCAACACGGTGAAATAATTCGGGAATGTTTTCGCGACACAGCGCGGATCGTTGATGCGCATGCCTTCAGCGCCAAACGCGGCGAGTGAAAAGCACATTGCCATGCGGTGATCGTCATAGGTGTCGATGGCAGCATGGCGGATGCATGCCGGAGGTGTGATGCGGATGAAATCCGCCCCCTCTTCCACCGTCGCACCGACCTTGCGCAGCTCGGTCGACATCGCGGCGATGCGGTCGGTTTCCTTGACACGCCAGCTGGCGATGTTGCGCAGCGTGGTCGTGCCCTCGGCGAACAGCGCGACCACCGCCAGTGTCATCGCCGCATCGGGAATGTGGTTGCAGTCCATCTCGATCGCTTTGAGCCTCGCCGACTGCGGCGCACTTGACGCGATCCAGTTCACGCCCATTTCGATCCGCGCACCCATCTGTGACAGCGCATCGGCGAAGCGCACATCGCCCTGTATGCTGCCGCTTCCCACCCCTTCGATACGTACCGGCCCGCCGCCGATCGCCCCGGCGGCAAGAAAATAGGATGCCGACGAGGCATCGCCTTCCACGTAGATCACGCCGGGCGATCGATACCGGCTACCCGCCGCAATCCTGAAGCTGCGCCAGCCGTCCCTTTGCACTTTCACACCGAAGCGTTCCATCATCGCCAGTGTGATTTCGATATAGGGCTTCGATATCAACTCACCGACCACATCCACGGTGACTTCGCGATCCAGCAATGGCAATGCCATCAGCAGAGCAGTCAGGAACTGGCTGGACACATCGCCGCGCACGCCGACGCGATCCATATCGCCCAATGTCGCGGGATGAATATGCAACGGCGGAAAACCTTCATTATCCTTGCATTCGATATCGGCGCCGAGTTCCCGAAGCGCATCAACCAGATCGCCGATCGGCCGCTCGTGCATGCGCGGCACCCCCGACAACTGGTACTCTCCCCCGGACAGCGCCAGTGCCGCCGTCAGCGGGCGGAACGCGGTGCCGGCATTGCCGAGAAACAGCTCCGCCTGCCTGACCGGGAAATTCCCGCCACATCCGGTAACGCGGAACACCAGTGGCTCAAGTTCCAAAACTTCTACGCCCAGCACGCGCAAGGCATTGAGCATGCGCCCGGTATCGTCGGACAGCAGCACATCGCGAATTTCGGTCGTGCCCAGCGCCAGAGCCGACAGCAGCAGGATGCGGTTGGAAATGCTCTTCGAGCCGGGCAGCGTAACCGTGCCGCGCGCGCTGAACAATGGGGGAAGTTCGATGAAATTTTCGGACGTCATTACAAATTGGATTGCATCGCAGATTTTCTGGTGCGTGATGATACCGCAAAGCCACGAACAGCAGCGACAGAAGCATCGCTTTGCGACGGGTCAATGCGGAATGTTCCGCATCAATATTGATGGCGTCTTACCTGCTGATCGGTTGGATACCCATTTGCGTTGATGTATATTCCGGAAAAAGCAAGCGCGACATGCACAAGGG
>JBAUQH010000106.1:0-1902 GCA_049580605.1 Gallionella sp.
GGTCAATATGCTCGAAGGCGGCTTCATCTCCGATCACGACTACGATATCGGCTGCCGCATCGCCGAAACGATGTGCGGCGGCGACGTGGAGGCGGGCAGCATGGTGGACGAGCAATGGTTGCTCGACCTGGAGCGCAGGAACTTCATGGAACTGCTGGCGACAGAGAAAACGAGAGCACGCGTGGAGTACATGCTGAAGAACGGGAAGCCGCTGCGGAATTAATTTCATCTGAATCCAATTTATCTAATGGAAATTCAAAGTACATAAAAATATGGAAATGCAGCAATACAAAGGCAGTTGCCACTGCGGCGCGATCCACTTCTCGTTCGACACTGAGCCGATCACGAAGGGGATACGCTGCAACTGCTCGTTCTGTGCCAGGCGCGGCGCGATGGTGAATCTGGTGCCGGGGGAGAAGTTCAAGATCGATGTAAAGGATGATGCGCTGAATTTTTACCAGTTCGGCAAGAAGCAGGCGAAACATTATTTCTGCAAGAACTGCGGCATCCACACCTTCAGCGAAACGGCCCGGCGACCGGGGCAATACATCGTGAACCTTGCCTGTGTGGAGGGCGTCGATACCGCTGCGCTTGAGACAACATTGTTCGATGGCAAGAATCTGTTATGAGGTCATTTGTTATGAGGAAAAACAGGAAATGAATGCGCAGGATGTGAGCCAGGCCGATTTCGAGGAACAGGTGGTCGAGGCCTCGTTCAAGCAGCCGGTGGTGATCGATTTCTGGGCGCCGTGGTGCGCGCCGTGCAAGGTGCTCAAACCCATCCTGGAAAAGCTGGCCGACGAGTATGGCGGGAAATTCAAGCTCGCCAAAGTGAATTCGGACGAAAACCCGGAAATCTCGGCGCGCTATGCGGTGCGCGGGATACCCTCGGTGAAGGCGATCGTGGACGGCAAGATCGTCAATGAATTTACCGGGGCGCTGCCGGAGAGCGCGGTGCGCGACTGGCTGGACAAGATCATCCCGAGTCCGGCGGAGGAGTTGCGCCGCGAGGCGCAGCAGCTGGCAGCCGCGGGCGATGTAGACGGTGCACTGCAGCGCCTCGCGGAAGCTACCGAGCTCGATCCGAACGACGAGTGGGTGCGTGTGGATGCGGCTGAGCTGCTGCTTGCCCAGCACAATGCGGAAGGTGCGCAACGCTTGCTCGATACGCTGCAGGATATCGACGTGCTGAAGGATGCGCGAGTGCTGCAACTCAAGGCGCAGGTGAGGCTGGCGGAGATGAAGGAAGAGGGCGACAGCGAAGCAGTGCTCGCCGCCGCGGTCAAGGCGAACGAAAACGATCTCGAGGCGCGGCTCAAGCTCGCGAACGTGCTGATTGCCGCGAACCGCGCGTCCGAGGGCATGGACCAATTGCTGGAGATCGTGCGGCGTAACCGGAATTTCAAGGACGACATCGGGCGCAAGACGCTGCTCGATGTGTTCAACCTGCTCGGCGGGCAGGGCGAGCTGGTCGCCACTTACCGGCGCAAGCTGGCGGCGCTGCTGAATTGATGCCAGTCATATAGGCAAACAAGGGCAGAACAACAACAACTGACAATTGCATTCGAGAGCGAATCATCATGGGCAAGCCCATTCACCGGAGGTGTATATGAGTAAACAGATACAGGAAGCCTACATCGTTGCTGCGACGCGCACGCCGGTCGGCAAGGCGCCGCGCGGGATGTTCCGCAACACCCGTCCCGACGATCTGCTCGCGCATGTGCTGAAGAGTGTGCTGGCGCAGGCGCCGTCGCTCGACCCTGTGCAGATTGCCGACGTGATCGTCGGCTGCGCGATGCCCGAGGCGGAGCAGGGCATGAACGTGGCGCGGATTGCGTCGTTGCGCGCAGGGCTGCCGGTGGAAGTTTCCGCGATGACCATCAACCGCTTTTGCTCTTCCGG
>JBAUQH010000107.1:0-6582 GCA_049580605.1 Gallionella sp.
TCAATCCTGAAATCTTCGCGCATGACGAGAATCTGGGCATCGCGTTTGGCATGGGGATCACCGCCGAGAAGGTGGTCGAGCGGTGGAAGGTGTCGCGCCAGGCGCAGGATGCGTTCGCGTATCAGAGCCACCAGCGCGCGATCAACGCGACCGCGAACGGCGATTTCAGCGACGAGATCACGCCGTATCCGATCGCCGAACACACTGCCGATCTGGCCAGCCGCGACGTGAAAATAACCAGCCGTGAAGCGAAGGTGGACGAAGGGCCGCGCGCGGACACCTCGCTGGAAGCGCTGGCAAAACTGAAAACCGTATTCGCGCTGAAGGGCTCGGTCACAGCCGGCAACAGCTCGCAGATGTCGGACGGCGCCGGCGCGGTGCTGCTGTGCAGCGAGGCCTCGCTGAAGCGCTACAACCTGACGCCGATCGGCCGCTTCGTCGGCTACACGGTGGCCGGCGTGCCGCCCGAGATCATGGGCATCGGCCCGAAGGAAGCGATCCCGCGCGTGCTGAAGCAGGCTGGACTGAATCTGAACGACATGGGATGGATCGAGCTGAACGAGGCGTTTGCCGCGCAGTCGCTCGCGGTGATCAACGATGTCGGGCTGGACCCTGCGAAGGTGAACCCGCTCGGCGGCGCGATCGCGCTCGGCCATCCATTGGGAGCGACCGGCGCGATCCGCACCGCGACGCTGCTGCACGGAATGCGCCGGCGCAAGCTGAAATACGGCATGGTGACGATGTGCATCGGAACCGGCATGGGGGCGGCCGGAATCTTCGAATCGCTTTAATCCTGCCGCGCCCCGACGTGTTGCCCGTTTGCTCAAAATCCCCGTGTCCTGCTTGTACACTCCGGTTATTCGCAACTGCGCGCCTTTTCCTGGACATGATTGTTGCCGCTTTTGCGGCTTTGCAATCACGGCCCGCCCCTTGCGGTTAGACGACGCGCGCGACGGTTTCCAGAATGCCTGTACACTTTGAAAGATAGAATATGAAAAAAATAATATTGATGATGTGCTGTGCCTTGTACAACTGGAACGCGAATGCGCTGGAAGTGGCGGGCGTCAAGCCTGCCGACAGTGTCACGCTCGGCAACCAGGTGCTGTTGCTGAACGGCGCGGGTTTGCGCACCAAATTCTTCTTCAAGGTTTATGTCGCGGCGCTGTACCTTCCGGAAAAGCAGGCTTCCGCTGACGCGATCATCACCGCGGACGAACCGCAGCGCATCGCGCTGTACATGCTGCGCGACCTGGGCGAGAAGCGGTTCATGAATGCGTTCATCGAGGCGATCGAGGCGAACCACAGCAAGGCGGAAATGGCGATGCTGGATGACCAGATCGAGCAGATGCGCAACATTTTTCATCTGGTCGAGGATGTGCACTCGGGCGACCTGATCGCGATGGATTATGTTCCCGGCATCGGGACGCAGATCAGTGTCAACGGCGTCACTTACGGCACGATCGTCGGGGAGATGTTCCACCGCGCGCTGCTGAAGATATGGATCGGTGCGCATGCGGTGCAGGCCGACCTTAAAGCGGCAATGCTGGGTGGAAAATAAGTGACCGAACCGCAACAACTGAATGCCGATTGTCATGCGGCCGAAATGGACCGGGAAGCGCTGCAGCAGGCTTGCCGGGCGCAGGGCGAAGACTGGCATAGTCTGGTGATGGAGCGCTGTCCGTACCTGTTTGCCGAAGTGCCGGTATTCATCTCACCGGCGCAATTGCGCAAGATGTACGAGGTGATTGCGGCGGTAGAGCGGGTGGTCGGGCTTGAAGGCTGGCTGGCGCCTGGCGACGGGAAACAACCGAAGGCAAAGGGCGTGTTCTTCGGCTACGATTTCCATCTCAACGAACAGGGCGTGCACCTGATCGAGATCAACTCCAATGCGGGCGGCGCGTTTTTCAATGAATTTCTGATCGGCAGCCAGCGCGATGCGGAGATGCCCGGAAAAACCGTTGCGATCGATAAACTGGAGCCGGCGTTCCTGGCGATGTTCCGCAACGAATGGCGCCTGGAACGCGGTTCTGCGCCGTTCGGGAATATCGCGATCGTCGATGAGAATCCGGAACAGCAATATCTCTTTCCCGAGTTCCTGCTCGCCAAACGCATGCTGGAACGCGACGGGCTGGCGGTTTATATCGTCGATCCGGTCGCATTGAAGTTGCACGAGGACGGCTTGTACTACGGCAAGGAAAAAATCGACATGGTGTACAACCGCCTGACCGACTTTTCACTGCAGCAGTATCCGGCATTGAACAATGCATACCAGAGCGGGCGGGTGGTGTTGACCCCGCATCCATACGCGCATGTGAAATACGCGGACAAGCGCAACCTGGCACGCATGACCGACGAGCAGGGATTGCGCGCGCTGGGGGCGGCCGATGCTGACATTGCGACGCTGCAAACCGGTGTGCCGCACACCTTCGTCGTCAGCGCCGGGATGGAAGCAGCGCTCTGGACCGAACGCAAGGGCTTGTTCTTCAAACCCCATACCGGATATGGCAGCAAGGGCACATACCGCGGCGCGAACCTGACCAAGCGCGTGTTTGGCGAGATCGTGCAGGGTGACTATGTCGCGCAAACGCTGGCTCCGCCCGGAGAACGTGCGGTGTGCCTGGCCGGGGCCGACCCGGTGTCGCTAAAGTATGATATGCGCTGTTATGTGTATGAGGGGAATATCCAGCTGGTGGCTGCACGGCTGTACCAGGGGCAGACCACCAACTTGCGCACGCTGGGCGGGGGTTTTGCGCTGGTGCGTGTTGTAGAATGACGCGGCAGCGATCCCTGATTCAAGTTAACCTTACTGGACCGTATTGATGCTTTTCACTTTTCTCGCGATCGGAACCGGCGCCGCATTTGGCGCATGCCTGCGCTGGGGGCTGGGGTTGTGGCTCAACCCGGCATTGCCGGAACTGCCGCTCGGAACCCTGGCGGCCAATTTGCTCGGCGGCTACCTGATCGGCCTTGCGGTCGCATTCTTTTCCCACTATCCGGGCCTGACGCCGGAATGGCGCCTGCTGATCATCACCGGCTTTCTCGGCGGCCTGACGACCTTCTCCACCTTTTCCGCCGAGACCGTCACGCTGCTGTTGCGCGGCCAGTACGCGTGGGGATCGGCGATCATCGTCACCCATCTCGGCGGATCGCTGCTGATGACCATACTGGGTATCCAGACTTTCAAGATGCTGCAAACATGATACCGGCTTCAAGTATTACCTTACTGGGGGAGAGCGAACATGAACCTGCTTTCGATTTACACCACTGAAAAACAGCATCACGCGGATATGCCGCTGTATGAATGGCTGCTCGAGGAAGCCCGCGCGATGGGCGTGCATGGCGGTTCCGCTTTTCGCGCGATCGCCGGTTTCGGACGGCACGGCCGCATGCATGAAGAAACCTTTTTCGAATTAGCCGGCGAACTGGCGGTCAAGATTGAGTTCGTGCTCGACGATGCGCTGGCCGAAAAGCTGATCGAGAGGATACGCCGCCTCAACATGGATGTGTATTATCTGAAACAGCGGGTGGAAACGGGCACAGCCTGACAAACCGGTCAGGTCGGCAATCAGGCGCTTGATTTTTGCAAAGGAGCGATCATGAAAGAATTACTGTTGGCGATGTCGATGTCGATCTTCTGTCTTGGCGGGCCCGCCGCGTATGCCGCAGTGCAGGGCAAGGAAGTAGTATATGAAGCGGATGGCACGAAGCTGGAGGGGTATATCGCCTACGACGATTCGATCAAGGGCAGGCGCCCCGGCGTTCTGGTGGTGCACGAATGGTGGGGACAAAACGAATATGCGCGCAAACGCGCTCGCATGCTGGCGGAACTGGGCTATACCGCGCTCGCGGTCGACATGTACGGCAACGGCAAGGTCGTCGACAATCCCGACGATGCGGGCAAGCTGGCTGCACAGGTATACAAGAACGTGCCGTTGGAAAAGGCGCGCTTCGAGGCAGCCATGCAAGTGCTGCGCAAGCAGGCAACGGTGCAGCCCGACGAGATTGCCGCTTTCGGCTATTGCTTCGGCGGCAGCGTGGTGCTCAACATGGCGCGCATGGGCGAGGACCTGAAGGGCGTGGCGAGTTTCCACGGCGGGCTCGGCACCGCCACACCCGCGCAGCCGGGTGAGATCAAGGCGCGCATCATTTCATTCAGCGGCGATGCCGATCCGTCCATCGGGCCGGACAAGGTCGCCGCATTCAGGCAGGAAATGGAGCACGCGGGCGCGGATTTCCGCGTGGTCACCTATCCCGGCGCAAAACATGCGTTCACCAATCCGGCAGCGGATGTGCTGGGCAAGAAATTCAACCTGCCGATCGCCTACGATGCGAAGGCCGACAAGGATTCATGGGATCAGGCAAGAGTTTTCCTGAGCGAGGTGTTCGCAACGAAGTAACTTCGATGCTTAATTGCGTTTGAACAACGCCGACCCGGGCCAGGGGTCCACATTCATCAAGCCCAGCACCTTGCCGTCGCTTTTCCCGAGCAATACGGCCTGGTCCTGGTATTTGGCACGCAACGGAACAAAACCGATGTCCGATTCCTTCCGACCGCTGGCCTGTTCCGAACGGTCGATTTCAGCGGCCAGCCCGGGGTTCAGCTGCTTCAGTTCCGCTATCGGCCTGGCGGCGCGCCCTTCGGTCGCACCGTGTTCGCCGTACGGCATGTAATATTGCGGAAATTGCGGCAAATCCTTGCCTTCCATCGCGCTGAATACCAGCTGGTTTTTTTCCTTGATATCCGAAGGCATTTCCGAATACACGTATACCGGACCGGTAAGCGGCAACGTCCGGTAGGCCGGGTATTTCGCTTTCGCGATATCCTGTTTGCTGAGCATGTTGGCGGTGATCAGGTCGAAAGAGCCCTCGCTGAACACCACGAATACCGGGCGTGCGTGGAACAGCACGCTCATCCCGTAAATCAGCGCCGCGGATTGCAGCACCGCGATGACCGACAGATCGAACCTCAGCGCCTTGCGGCTCTTCAGCGGGCTGAAGATGATCAGCGTGATCAGCGGCCCGATCGTGACGTCGACGCCGAGCAGGATCAGCAGGATGTGCTTCCCGCCGAGTGCCGAGAAAAACGGCGGCTTGAACCAGAGCAGCAGCATCAGCGCGACCACTGACGCGGCAATGGCTGCGCTGATCGACAGGTGGATGAGAAAGGCTTTTTGTCTGGAAATGTCGGTTCGGGACAGCATGCTGAATTGTATTGGTGCAGGGGGCCGGATAGATCAATAATCGAAACGTTCGTTCATTCTAGCAACATACGGGCCGGGTTATCGCGACGTGTCTACATGCCGATTCAGGGTCAGCCGCGCCGGGACCGGATCCGGTTTCGCAGGAATGTATTCCGCTGCGGTCGCCGCAGCGGAATAGACATTACGCCACGAAGAAATCCTTGACCTTGTTCATCCATGACCGGGCACGCGGGTTGTGGCGTTCGCTGTCCTTTTCGTTGATGTCCTCGAATTCGCGCAGCAGTTCCTTCTGGCGATCGGTCAGGTTCACCGGTGTCTCAACCTCGACGTGGCAATGCAGGTCGCCATGGCTGGAACTGCGCACGCCCTTGATGCCCTTGCCGCGCAGCCGGAATATCTTGCCGCTCTGGGTTTCGGCCGGGATCTTGATCGATGCCACGCCATCTAGAGTGGGAATCTCGATCGAGCCGCCGAGTGCGGCGGTGGTGAAACTGATCGGCATTTCGCAATGGAGGTCGTTGTGGTCGCGCTGGAATACCGCGTGCGGCTTGATGTGTATCACCACATACAGGTCGCCGGGCGGCCCGCCGTTCATGCCGAGTTCGCCCTCGCTGGAAAGGCGGATGCGGTCATCGGTATCCACGCCCGCCGGAATCTTGACCGACAGTGTCTTGTGCTGCTTGATCCGCCCGTTGCCGTTGCAGTCCTTGCACGGCGAGGTGATCATCTTGCCGGAGCCGTGGCAGCGCGGGCAGGTTTGCTGGATGGAAAAGAAACCCTGCTGCATGCGCACCTGGCCGTGTCCGCCGCAGGTGGAACAGGTGGTCGGGCTGGTTCCGGGTTTTGCGCCCGAGCCGTGGCAGGTCTCGCATTCCGCCATGGCCGGGACCCGTATCTGCGTCTCGGTGCCCCGCGCAGCCTGTTCCAGCGTGATCTCAAGGTTGTAGCGCAGGTCCGCGCCGCGCTGCACGCTGCTGCGTCCGCCGCCACCGCGTCCGCCGCCGAAGATGTCGCCGAAGATGTCGGAAAAATCGAATCCCTGCGCACCGGCGCCGAACGGGTTGCCGCCCATCCCGCCGGATTCGAATGCGGCATGGCCATGCTGGTCATAGGCGGCGCGCTTCTGCCCGTCGCTCAGTATCTCGTAGGCTTCCTTGGCTTCCTTGAAATGGCCCTCGGCATTCGGGTTGTCGGGATTGCGGTCCGGGTGATGCTTCATCGCCAGTTTGCGATACGCCTTCTTGATGTCTTCTTCGGAAGCATCTCGATTGACGCCGAGTACTTCGTAATAATCTTTTTTTGACATATCCGGTTACTAGATGCTCGTGAATTATTGAACACATAAAAAGCCGGAAGCCGGGATATACCCGGCATCCAGCCC
>JBAUQH010000108.1:0-4255 GCA_049580605.1 Gallionella sp.
ACCACAGGCAGCTTGCCTGGAAGCCATGGCCTTCGTGCTGCGTGATGAATATCCGAAACACGCGCGTATCGACGCTGACCTCGAACGTTTTTGTCCACGCGATATTGCTCACCCGATTCTCCCCAAAGTAAAGGGCTGGCGTTAAAACACCGGCCCGCGGCTGTGCATGATAGTACGGGCAACAGCGAATGTCTTCACTTGACCGGGTCGACCAGCGCGGCATCGTCGCGCAGCCCGACCCGGTTCAATTCGCGGCTGACTGGCCATGCCTGCATCGATGCCGGGTCATGCGGACAGATCAGCGGCAGCAGCGTGTCGGCGTCATGTCGTTGCGGTGAAAGCCAGTCGCTCCATTGATCCCGGTCCAGTATCACCGGCATGCGATCGTGGATCGTTTCCATCAGCGCGTTCGCCGCAGTGGTGATGATGCAGCAGGTGGTGATGGCCTCACCTTCCCCGCTCCCCGTTCCGCCCTTCGCGCCGTGCCAGGTTTCCCACAGCCCGGCAAACGCCATCGGCTCGCCGGAATTCAGGCTGATATACCACGGCTGCTTGACGCCCTGCTCCGATTTCCATTCATAGAAGCCGGTTGCCGGAATGATGCAGCGGCGCTGCCTGAAAGCAGAGCGAAACGACGGCTTTTCAGCGACCGTTTCGCCGCGCGCATTGGCGAACTTGTGGCCGATGGAAGCTTCCTTTGCCCACGACGGGATCAGCCCCCACTTCATCAAGCCGGGATGACGCTTGCCTTCCTTGTCTTCGGTGATGGTGCAGATACGCGACGAGGGTGCAATGTTCCAGGAGGGCGAAAACGCGATATCGCCGGAAAAATCGAAGTGCTTCGCGAGTTCGCGATAGGTACCGGCCAGCACAAAACGACCGCACATGCCTTTCCTTTCATTCCAAGGCGCCTTTCTTTACATCACGTTCGCGACGGCGCCAATTTACACAACGCGACAAATGTTATCCCGAATGCAGGTCTCGCACATCGCGCCGTACCATTTGAACGTTCAAATGGATACAAACCCGCCGTCAGGAATTCTTGCTAATATCGCGGCGGCGGCCGCAGCGTAAACTTGCACAACCAATCCACGGAGATCGACCATGCTCAAACTTTATTATGTCCCGGGCACCTGCGCCCTTTGCCCGCACATCGTGCTGCGCGAAGCGGGGCTGGACTACACCCTCGAAAAGGTCGGCCGCGACGACAAGAAGACCGAGACCGGCGCCGACTACACTGCGCTCAATCCGAAAACCAACGTCCCCGCGCTGACCATGAACGACGGCCAGATTTTGACCGAGGTCGCCGTGATCGTGCAATACCTCGCCGACCAGGTCCCCGATAAATCACTCGCGCCGCCCGCCGGCACGCTGGAACGTTATCGCCTTCAGGAATGGCTCAACTTCATCTCGAGCGAGATACACAAGGGCTGCAGCCCGCTGTTCAACCCCAACCTTAACGATGAAGCCAAGGCCGCGCTGATGCCGCGCCTCAAGCAACGCATCACTTTCGCATCCGATGCGCTGAAAAACAGAAAATACCTGATGGGTCATTTCACCGTTGCCGACGCCTATCTGTTCACCGTGCTGAGATGGCTGCCGCGCCTCGGGATGGACCTGTCGAACTGGCCGGAACTGAAGGATTACATGGAACATATGGCCGCGAGACCGGCAGTGAAAGCCGCACTGAAGGAAGAGGGACTGTAAGCGCCTGTCAGGAGCGCGGACTGGCGATGAGAACCGCGGAAGGTATGCCGAACTGGCTAACCACATTGCGGTATTCGATCGTCCATTCGTTCTGGTCGAAAAACGAATCGAGCCGGACAGGGCGGCAGCCGCCGACCAGCGGGGCGTGCAAAGCGCATAGCGCCGACCACAGGGAGGAAATGATGCGCGATGCTAATGTCACGCCTACCGTCAGCCCCACCAGACAGAGCTTGCCGCCCGGCAGCAGTATCCGGTGCGCCTCGGCGATAGCAGCGCGGATGTCGGTCTCCGACAGCAGGTCAAGCACATAGGCGGAAACGACACGATCGACACAATGGTCCGGCAACGGAAAACGCATCGAACCGTCGGACAGCGCCACCTTCGCCCGCTCCAGGTAAGGCAACAGCCGCTGCGCTGCGAGATTGATCATGGTTTGGCTCAGGTCGGCGCCAAGGTAGGTCGCGTCAGGCGCCAGCTGCCTGGCCAGCAGACCCAGCGCGAAGCGGCCGGTGCCGCAGCCCAGCTCGAATACCGCATTCGCCTGCCCGAACGACGCATGGGCGATCAGGTCATCCAGCGCCCCGTCTTCATAAAAGGACTGTGCATCCTGCTTGCTGCCGAAGCGGTCGTAGAATTTCCTTGCCTGGGCGCGCGACAGGACCACGGTTATTCCTTGTTGCCAAGCCACTCCGCATAGCTGATGCGCGGGACGTCGAAGCGGTCGGTGGAGCGGCAGTAGACCGAAGGCGAACCGAGCCGGCCGATCGGCGCGAAACCGTTGACGTGCATGCGCGGGCCCATGAGGTGATCGGCAACATGGAACATCACCACCTCGCCGACGATCAGCGTGTTCTTGCCGAGCTGCTGCGTGCTGTGCAGTTTGCACTCCATGCTCGCCTGCGACTCCGCCACCCGCGGCGGCTTTACCTTGACCGACGGCGCGGCGTGCAACCCGGCCGCGGCCAGCTCGCTCTCCCCGAATGGAAAGTCCGCCGCCGACACATTCATCGCGTCGAACAATTCCTCGGTCACCATGTTCACGACGAATTCGCCGCCGGCCAGGATATTTTTCGCGGTGTCCTTTTTCTCGCCCGCATCGTTCACGCCGACGCTGATAATCAGGAATATCGGGTTGCCGCTGACCGCGTTGAAAAAACTGAACGGCGCGAGGTTGATCACGCCGGCGGCGTTCTGGCTGGTCACCCACGCGATCGGGCGCGGCACCACCAGGTTGGTCAGCAGCTTGTAGTTGTCGGGGCCGGAATGTTGAATTGGATCGATTTGCATTGTATTTCTTCCTTAATTACGGATTTGGCTGTTTGGTTGCACGGCCAAGTATAAATCAAGTTTATTGTCATGCAGCCTGTCGAACCTGGTCTTCATTATTTCGGATTATCACGCTCACCGAGTATATATCCCGGACTCGCGCTAAAATGACATCCAACCCCGGCAGTTGCCGAACTATCAGGATCGCCAGATGGATGAAGAACGTATAGACAACATCGAATCCAAAATTACCTTCCAGGAAGACCTGATCGAGGAACTGAACAAAACGGTCTACCAGCAGCAACAAAAGCTGGAACGGCTTGAAGCGTTTTGCCAAGCGCTCGCAAAACAAGTCGTATCGATGTCCGAAGCGAGGAATGAGGGAATGCCTGCCAACGAACGGCCGCCGCATTACTAATGAACCGACCAACGCCGATGAATGTCGTACTGCGCCCCGATCTATTACATTCAAAACACAAATGTTGAACGATAAGCCATGCTGAGCAACCCCCTGTTGAACAAATTGGGCGAGTTCCTGTCTGCGTCAATTGCACCGGAACGTGTCGAAATCCATCCCGAAAATACCCTGCAACTGGCGACTGCCGTACTGCTGATCGAGGTCATGCGCTCGGATGCCGAAAGTACCGACGAAGAACAGGCGACGATCCTGAAAATCCTCAAGGAACGGTTTCACCTGTCCGATGCGGAAGTGGCGCGACTATCGGAACGGGGACAACGAACGGTCAAGGCCGCCAACGATTTTCACCAGTTTACTTCCCTCATCAACCGGGAACTTGGCCGATCCGAAAAAGTGCGCATCATCGAATACATGTGGCAGGTTGCCTATGCCGACAAGAAAATCAGCGCGCATGAAAATCACCTGATGCGCAAGATCGCAGCCCTGCTCTACATCCCGCATGACGACTATATTGCCGCCAAAATGCGCGCCAAGCCTGCCGATCTGGAATAACCCCGCCCGGAATAACGTCCCCCGGAATAACACCACCTGGAATAAACCGATTGCCCCGGCCAAGTGCCCAGAAGCCCAGTTCCAAGTATCCCAGTTCCAGATATCCCAGTGCCCAGAATTTCAGTGACCTGCGCTTCAGTAGGCCTCAGTGAACCGAACCGCTGCCGTCCAGCAACACCTCTGCCGCGAACACCTGCTCGGCATCCACCTTGTCGAAGCGGTATTTGTGGTTGCAGAATTCGCAGGTCACCTCCGCCATCCCCTGCTCGGCCAGCAGCGACTGCACCTCATCCCACCCGAACATCCTCAGCA
>JBAUQH010000109.1:0-17639 GCA_049580605.1 Gallionella sp.
GCACGATCGCGTGCGGCCTGTCCGGGCCGCGCCGCCCCTACAGCGGATCGGCGCGCGATTTCGTGCTGGGCTGCCAGGTCCTGAACGGCCGAGGCGAAATACTGCGCTTCGGCGGGCAGGTGATGAAAAACGTCGCGGGCTACGATGTGTCGCGCCTGATGGCCGGCGCGCAAGGCACGCTCGGCGTCATGATGGAGACCAGCCTGAAGGTGCTGCCGCGCCCGGCTGCCAGCATCACCGTTACCCGGGTATGCAGCGCGGAAGGTGCGATATCGAGCATGAGCGCGTTGCTGGGCAAACCCTTTCCGGTGGACGGCGCGTGCTTTCACGGCGAACAATTGTATATACGCATCTCCGGCAGCGCGCAGGCTGTTCAGGAAGCGCGCAGCAAGATAGCCGGCGACGTGCTGACCGAAGCAGATGCTTTTTGGCACTCACTTCGCGAGCAGCGGTTGCCTTTCTTCCAGCACAGCGGCGCGCTGTACCGCATCGCGGTCAAGCCCGCGACCCCGCCGTTGAACATCGAAGGAACCTGGCTGCTGGACTGGGGCGGCGCTCAGCGCTGGCTGTTCAGCGGCGAGGATGTCGACGCGATCCGGCGCCGAGTCAAACTCGCCGGCGGGCATGTCACGGTATTTCGCGGCGGACAAAGCGGAGAAATACTCCAGCCGCAGCAGATATTTCAACCGCTATCAGGACCCCTGCTGGCGATCCACCAGCGGCTCAAGGCCGGTTTCGATCCGAACAACATTTTCAACCGCGGCCGCCTTTACACTGAACTGTAATGGTAACCTTTACAGATTTACTTTTACGAGATGAAGCGCAAGGAGCCGCGCGGCGAATGACGAGGCATATCGGGATTGATAGACGAGGAATGAGCGAGCACGCGACGCAGCGATTCGCACGTAAAATGAATTTTAAGGTTCCCTAAATGCAAACTTCGATCTCCGCCGAACGACTGAAAAATCCCGATATCGCCGAGGCCGATTCCATCCTGCGCGCGTGCGTGCATTGCGGCTTCTGCACCGCGACCTGTCCGACCTATCAGTTGCTGGGCTCGGAACTGGACAGCCCGCGCGGCAGGATCTACCTGATCAAGGAAATGCTGGAAAGCGGACAGGCCAGCGCCAGAACCCGTTTGCACCTGGACCGCTGCCTGACCTGCCGTTCCTGCGAAACCACCTGCCCGTCCGGCGTGCGCTATGGGGCCCTGGTCGACATCGGGCGCGAGATGGCCGACCAACTGGCGCCGCGCCCGATCGCGGAAAAACTGCTGCGCAAGGCGATGCTCGCGGTTATCCCGTACACCGCGCGCATGGCATTTGCGCTGGCCATTGCGCGCGCGTTCAGTCCGCTGCTGCCGGCCGGGCTCAGGAAGAAAATACCGGCCCGTCAAACAGCAGCGGCCGCGCCGGCAACCTCGCATAAACGCCGCATGCTGGTGCTGGAAGGCTGCGTGCAGCCGCTCGGCACGCCGAATACCAATGCAGCCGCGGCGCGCGTGCTCGACCGTCTCGGCATCTCGCTGGTCAGCGCAGAAGGCGCCGGGTGCTGCGGCGCGCTGAACCAGCATCTGTCCGACAGCGACGGCGCGCGCGCGATGATGCGCCGCAATATCGATGCGTGGTGGCCGCATGTCGAAAACGGCGCGGAAGCCATCGTGATGACCGCGAGCGGCTGCGGATTGATGGTGAAGGACTACGGTCATGCATTGAATGACGATGCCGCATATTCCGGCAAGGCCGCGCGCATCAGCGCGCTGACCCGCGACCTCAGCGAGATTATTTCGGGTGAAATCATGCCCGGCGAAATACGGAACGCCGGGAAGCCGGACGCGTTCGCCGGGATCGGCCGGGGAACGCGCGTCGCGTATCACTCCTCATGCACCCTGCAGCACGGCCAGAAGCTCGGCGGAACGGTGGAAGCAATCCTCAGGCGCTGCGGCTACGAACTCACGCCGGTCGCGGACAGCCACCTGTGCTGCGGCGCGGCCGGATCGTACACGCTGCTGCAACCCGCGCTTTCCGGACAGCTGCTGGAAAACAAGCTGGCAGCACTGCAGAACGGCAAGCCGGAAGTGATCGCCTCCGCGAACGTCGGTTGCCAGATGCATCTGGCCGGCTCGAGCCAGGTCCCGGTCAGGCACTGGATCGAGTTGCTTGACCAGAATCAGTTTTAACAATATTTCAAACTTGATCATCGAGACAACAGCGCTTGGAGATTACACCGTGCCGCCCGCAACGCACATTGATGGGACCAGGTCCTTCCGTCGTCAGTCCGCGCGTGCTCGAGGCGTTGCCGTGTCCGACCATCGGCCGCCTCGATCCGGCATTCGTCTCTTTCATGGACGAAATGAAAATGCTGCTGAAGTTCGCGTTCCAGACCGGCAACGAACTGACCATGCCGGTTTCCGCGCCGGGTTCGGCCGGCATGGAAACCAGCTTCGTGAATCGGGTAGGGCCGGGTGACAAGATCATCGTGTGCCAGAACGGCGTGTACGGCGGGCGCATGCAGGAGAAAGTCGAACGCTGCGGCGGCGTAGCGGTGATGGTGCAGGAAGAATGGGATCGACCCGAACAAGCTGGACAATGCGCTCGGCCGTCTCAATGCGCCGATTACGCGCGGTGTTGCGCTGGATGCAGCGAACAAACTGCTGGCTGCCTGATTCCAGCCTTCACGGGCAAACAAAAACCCGTCCCTGGTGGGCGGGTTTTTTGTGTCGTGATCCGGCACTCGTGCCGGAAATAATATTGTCTACAGGTAGATCACAGCCGGAAAAACAGAAACCGCCAGCACCAGCACCAGCCATTCCAGATTTCGTCTCGCCAGCCAACCCGTGAAATGCAGAACAAGTATGGTAATTGCAACCACGTAATACAAAGCAATATATAACATTCGTTATCCCTTTCTTAGTTGTGACTAAATCGTATGCTGGCCAGCGTTATCCCGATATCGGTGCAAGGCACCGTCATGATCGTATGCGGCTTCATGGTACATAACGAATCATCATTATGAATCATAACTGATGTTGCATCCGGAATCCAAGTCGTTTGCCGCGCCGGCTGTTCAACCGGCACACCATACCGGTTAGCCCCGCAAATCGCGCCCCGCGCGCATGCGTCAACCGTTCTGCACCAGGTAATAGAACACGAACATAAACACCGCCCCCAATACTGCAACCGCAATTTTCATGGTCCGCGCGGTGCGTTTCTGCTGCATTTCAAAAAGTCGTTCTTCCAGGTTGTCGTCCAAAATCGTTCCTTCCATTGTTCTGGTTTGCACAATTGCCGCTGCACTGCATCCCCGGTTTTGCCGGTTCGGAACCGCGCTCCGGGTTTCCGTTCAGGGCCATATTCTGACACAATCCCCCGCACCCGAATCCGGATTCAAGGATGGCATGCCGGCAAAACCGGGCACGGAATTTCCGCTGCGCGCATCAGACCGGCATTCCCCGGCTGGTAGAATATGTCTTTTGCTGATAAATTGCAGCCCCAACTGCGTGCCGTCACTTCTGCAGCTCGAATGAGCTTCTCACCCGCCTGGAGAGTGAAACAAGTATGTTCTGGAGATTTTTACTGGTATTGGCAGAAGTTCTGTTCATTACCATTTGGGATTACAAGATGTCCGGGACGTATTATTCCCTGGACGTGCTGTATTGCCTGCCGATAATCCAGGCTTCGCATATCAGCGCAATCCGCAACGTGCGCCACTCCGACACGCAGGTGGCTGCTCTGGCCGGCGTGATCACCGCCGTTGCGTGGAGCATTGCCGAGGCGGCAGTGGTCTGGCCGGCCTACCCGCTGGGCGCGCTGACGATCAACATCATTTCCCGCAGCATCACGTTCACCGTGCTCGGCCGGGTGATGGCCAAACTCTGGAAGGCCAGAACCTATTCCCACAAGGATGCGCTGACCGGACTCGCAAACCGCCTGGAATTCACCGAACGGTTTTCGGCCGAACAATTGCGCAGCGAACGATCCAGTAAACCCTACTCCATCCTGCTTATCGAAATCGACCAGCTCAGGGAGCTGAATGACAGCCATGGCTACCGAATCGGCGACACCGCCCTCAAGGCCCTGTCCCGCATATTCAGCGGCAACTCCAGGAACATCGACACGGTTGCGCGCATCAGCAGGGATGAATTCGCGATACTTTTCCCCGAAACCGATGAATACATCTGCGGCGTGCTGGCCTTGAGGATCAACACCGCGGCTGAAAAGATGTTCAAGGAAGAGGATTGGCCCTTGTCCCTGTTCATCGCCCGCGTAACGGTGGTCGGCGAAGAGAAGAACTTTGACGAGGTACTGGAAGAAGCCGAAGAAAAGATGAATGCGCTCAAAAACGAGGGCAACGAACTGTGGCTGCATGTTTAGCTGCACTGCTGCAGGGATACGCCTTCAGAATTTCCCCGCCCAGGTCCGCATCCCCTGCATGATCATCTCCACTGCGATGGTTCCGACATACAGCGCCGTGATGCGTCCGGCGATTTCGATATACCTTCTGATAACCGGCTCGTTGCGCGGCCGGACGAAGTCGTGCGCCGCCTTGAGGGCAAGCATGATCACCACCGATATGAAAACTGCCGCAATGATGGTCGCGCAGGCATAAAGCGCTTCGTGCCGCTTGCCGATCACCACGCTGGCGCTGATCGTGCCCGGCCCGATCAGCACAGGCATTGCAATCGCACCCGCTAGACCTGCTGATTCACCCCTCAGCGCCACGATGGCTTTCGGGCCGTAGAACACGAACTGCAGTCCGATCAGCAAAAAAATCACGCCGCCGAAGATCTGGAAAGAGGCGAATTGCGCCTGAATGATGCTGGAAAAAATCATGTCGCCGAGTATCGCGAAGCAGCAGAACACCGCTGAAGCAATCAGGCTGCCGCGCACCAGCACATGGGCGAAGCGCTTGCTGTCCAGCTTCTCGACCATGTCAACCAGGTAAATAATGACCAGGAACGGATTGAGCAGTACCAGCATCAGCGCAGCGGATCTAATGAAGTCGGTCATGTTCTTCCCATCGAATGATCAAGTTATCGATATCGCGGCGGTCAGATTGCCGGCACCGGCCGCCGTTGCATGCCCCGGAAAAGATCGGGAGCCAGCACGGCGAGTCCTGCCGCGATTCCCGGCATCCCCTCGTAGACGGCGTTCTGCCATCCTGCATAACGCCACAGTGTCGCCGTAGCCAGCCCCGTGAAAATTGCGATGATGCTTGCCCGGGTGCCGGGTTTGCCGCCCAGTGCCAGCACGATCAGCAGCGGTGCAAATGCGCTGGCCAGACCGGACCACGCCATGATGACCAGGCTGAATACGCTCTGCTTGTTCAGCAATGCCCACAGCAGCGCGGCCATGCTGATCCCGGCGGTACCGGCTTTCAGTATTCCGGTATTTTCAATCCGGTGCGGAAGCAGGTCGTGGGTCAGCGCTGACGAACAGCTGAGTATCAGCGAATCCGCCGTCGAAATCGTCGCGGCAAATATTCCGGCGAGGATCACGCCGACCAGCGGCGGCGGCAGCAATTGCATCGCCATCGTCGGCAGCGCCAGTTCCGCGTCGAAAGAGCCGGGATCGGCAAGATAGATGCGGGACAACATGCCGACGGTTGTCGCCATCAGGTAGAAAATCGTGAACCAGAGGTAATACCAAAACCGTGCCCGGTTCATTTTTCCGGCATCGTTAAGCGTCATGAACCGGACCATGATGTGCGGTTGCCCGATCACGGACAATCCGGCAAATCCCCAGCTGACGGCAAACACGATTCCGCCGACCAGGCCGGGCACCACCAGGTCCTTCGGAAACCAGTCCATGAAACCGGGCACTTCATTCATCTGCGCGACCGCAATGCTCGCCCCGCCGAGATGGGAAATCGCGGCAAACAGCAGCAAACCCATTGCGACCATCATCACGACCGACTGGGCCGCATCCGTCCAGATCGACGCACGTATCCCGCCGGAAAAACAGTAGGCCATCACCAGCCCCGCACCCATCACGGCACCCGACCAGGACGGCCAGTCGAGCAGCACGTGCAGTGCCTTGCCGCCCGCGACCAGCTGCGCACTGGCATAAGCGAGCATAAAGATCAGCGACACCCCGCCGATAACACGCTGCAGCGCGCGTCCTTCCCCGCCATTCCAGCGGCTCAGCACGCCGGCGAAACTCGACTCACCGGTGTGCTGGGTCGCCATCCGCAAACGGGAATGGATAACAGTGGAAGACAGGAAATCACCCGCGATCCATCCCAGCATCAGCCATATCGAGGCCAGTCCGGTCACATAGGTATAGCCGATCACACCGATGAACATGAAGCCGCTGTTGTTGGTCGCAACTGCAGACAGGCCGACCAGCATTGGGGCGACCGATTTGCTGGCCAGATAGTAATCCTGCTTGGTGTTTCGGCTGCTGAATACCGACGCAATGCCGATCAGCAGGAATACGCCCAGAAACAAGACGAAGATCCATATCATTTTATTTTACCTTCCCTGAAGTCAAGATGGCTGCGAATGGCCTGCCCGGGCTAGACGGCCTGCAATTCGTCCCGGTAACTTTCCGGACCATGGGGCTGCGCTTGAATCACCTCGATATGTTCGCGTGCCGCGATGTATTCGGGCCGTGGAGATCGATCGCAAAACGGCTGCACGACCCGGTTGCTGATCGCGTTGTATACGAAAAATGCGTTGGAGCGAGGATCGGGGGTGATGTTGCTGTTGGAGCCGTGCATGATATTGCAGTCGAATAGGATCACCGAACCCGGCCTGGCTACCGCGCTGACGATCCCGTTGCGCCCTGCCAATTGCGCAAGCAGGTCGTCCTCCGGCACGCCATACTCCTGCCTTTTCAGCGATTTCCTGAAATGGTTGGCGGGCGTTTCGCCGGTGCAAACGGCGTAGAATTTGTGCGACCCGGGCATCAGCATCAGGGGTCCGTTATGCGGTGTATTCTCGGTCAGCGTGATGGACATGCTCAGTGCACGCATCGCCGGCATGCCATCCTCGACATGCCAGGTCTCGAAATCCGAGTGCCAGTAGAATTCCTTGCCGCGAAACCCGGGCTTGTAGTTCAGCCTGGACTGGTGGATGTAGACCTCGTCGTCCAGTAGACGCTGCGCGATTCCGGCCAGGCGAACGTCCGATGCCAGATGGCTGAAAAGCTGGCTGATGCGGTGCACGCGGAATATCGAGCGGATGTCGCCGCTTCCCGGTTCCGAGATCAACTCATCGCGCCCGGCCAGGCTTGCATCCTTGCGCAGGCGTTCCAGTTCATCCCTGAAACACTGGACTTCCCCGTCACTGAATACATCGTGCAGAACCAGATAACCGTCGCGTTCGTATTGCGCCACCTGCCCGGCCGGCAAATCCGCCAACGGTCGCTGCGGGGCGGACGCATATGCCACCGGGTCCAGACGCGGCACCAGGCATGCCGGGCGTCCGGCGCGAGACGGATATTTATCCTGCACTGCAATCATTTCATACCTCCGGTTGTATTTGTTCTAATGCATCCACTCCGGGATGTTCAATCCTGTATCGCCTCGGCTTCCAGCTCATAAGCGCCCTGGGCGTTGTGAACCTCCTTGCCGTGCAACGGCGGGTTGAAGACGCAAGCCATCTTCATCTCGGTCGTCGCCCGCAATCTGTGTTTGTCATGATTGTTCAGCGCGTAGATCGTGCCGGTTCCGATCGGGTAAAGCCTGCCATCGGCCAGATCTTCGATCTCGCCTTCACCGCTGATGCAGTACACCGACTCGAGGTGATTCTGGTAATGCATGACCAGGTCGGCACCGGCATAGATCGTGGTGATATGGAAAGAGAATCCCATGCCATCGCCTTGGAGCAGCAAACGCGTGCTCTCCCAGCCATTGCTGACCACTCGCCGATCGCCCTGGTCGGCCTCATCCAATGTTCTGACTATCATTTCATCTCCCCTTCACTAAAATCTTTCGCTGCTGATCCCGCGCATTTCACGCCGGCTGAAAAAAATCCTTTTCGCTCGGGATTCGCCTGAAATGCTCGCATGATTCGCTGATACTCTCTTCGATCATGTCGAGCCCCCTGCCGAGCGCTTCGTCGGAGATCGTCAACGGGCAAAGCAATTTGATCACCTGATCCTCTGCCCCGCTGGTCTCGATCATCAATCCCTTCTTGAAGGCGCGCAGCGAGATATCGCTGGCCAGTTCACCGCTCACGCAGTTGATCCCCTGGAACATGCCCCGGCCGCGCGCATTGAAATTCCCGTCGCCGTATTGCTCAACGAAACGATTCAGGCGTTCGGATATCACGCGCCCCTTTTCCTCGATGTTCCTGGAAAACTTGCCGTCCGACCAGTAGTGGTTTATCGCCGCCGTCGCGGTGATGAAGGCGTGATTGTTGCCGCGGAATGTGCCGTTGTGCTCGCCCGGTTTCCACAGATCGAGTTCCGATTTCATCAGCACCACCGCCATCGGCAATCCGTAACCGCTCAGCGATTTGGACATGGTGACGATATCCGGCTGGATGCCGACCGGCTCGAAGCTGAAGAAAGTGCCGGTCCTGCCGCAGCCCGCCTGAATGTCATCGATGATCAGCAGGACTTCATGGCGCCGGCAAACATCCTGCAATGATCTCAGCCACTCGAAGCGCGCCGCGTTGATTCCGCCTTCGCCCTGCACCGTCTCGACGATAGCCGCAGCCGGCTTGTCCACCCCGCTGCTGGCATCGGACAGCACCTTGTCCAGATATGCGGTGGTATCGAAACCGTCGCCGAGATAGCCGTCATAGGGCATGCGCGTGATGCCGCCGAGATTGACCCCGGCCGCACCGCGATGATGCGAATTCCCGGTCGCAGCCAGCGCGCCCAGCGTGACGCCGTGGAATCCGTTGGTGAACGAGATGATGCTGGATCGCCCGGTGATGTTGCGCGCCAGTTTCAGCGCGGCCTCGACGGCATTGGTTCCGGTCGGGCCGGTGAACTGCACCTGGTAATCCAGTCCCCTTGGCCTGAGTATCTTGGCCTGGAACGTTTCCAGGAATCGTTGCTTGGCGATGGTATGCAGGTCAAGCCCGTGGGTGATTCCATCCGCGTCGATGTATTCGAGCAATGCCTGCTTGAACAGCGGATTGTTGTGTCCGTAATTCAGCGTCCCCGCGCCGGCGAGAAAATCCAGAAATTCAGTGCCATCGCTGTCATACAGATACTCGCCTCTTGCGCGGTCGAACACCCTGGGGAATGACCGCGCATAGCTGCGCACTTCCGATTCCAGTTCATCGAAAATTTTCATGTTGCTACCTCCTTGACTTTGCGTTTGAGCCGTTCGCAGATGCAAATGGGCCGATTCGAAACAGGTATTCCGTTTCGTGATCGCCCGCAAAGTGCGAATCCTGCTCGAACATGACTGAGCGGACCATGTCTGCATGTTGCTCAGCCGCGAAACCCGAAAACAATTTCCGTGAGGCTACGTTTCCGGGGGTGATGGATGTCTCGATAAAACGGATACCCTGCCTTGTCATCCGCCCAAGCAGATTACGCAGCATCGAGCGTGCCAAACCCCGGCCGCGCGCCGACGGATGCACCGCGACCTGCCAGACGAACAAGGTGTCCGCTCGTTCAGGGATGCAATAGCCGGTGACGCTGCCGAGCAGATCGCCGTTGCCGAATGCAGCTATCGAGGTGTTCCGGAAATGGCTGCACTGCAACAGGTTGCAATACAGCGAATTGGGGTCAAGCGGGGGACAGGCACGCACCAGCCGGTGCAGCGCAATGCCATCGGCAGGCGCCAGAATGCGAAATTCAAATGGGACGGGATCGTGAACCGCTAATTTTTTTCTGTCTGTCTGACTGGTCAAAACTGAATGTTGCGGGGAGGTTTTACAAACCTTCCAGCGCGTTTGGTTGGTAAAAAACGACGACTTTCTTTTTTACCATAACATATCAAAAAGCATATGGCCAGAAGCAATCCACACAGCAGTGCATCGTTGCCACGCCATTTTCACACAGCGAAAGAAAGATAGAAATTCAAATCCGCGTTGCCGGTACGCGCTACACGCCCCGCATCAGCCACCACCAGACGGTCAGTGTGGCGAATGAAAACACCAGCCCCACCGCAACCATCAAGGTTGCCAAGGGCGGGTCGAGATCGTGCTCGGTCGCGAGTATCGCGGCGGTGATCATCGGCGGCATCGCCGATTCGAACAGGGTGACCTGTATCGCCTGGCCGTGTGCACCGAGCAGCGGCACGTAAAACAGGAACAGCAGCAGCGGCGCCAGCACCAGTTTGAATGCCAGGCCCAGCGCAAGGTTCCGGCCGTTGCCGCGGAGATGACCGAGCCGCAACTGGAAACCGACCGCGAGCAGCGCCAGCGGGGCCAGCGTGTCGCCCATGCGTTTGAGTATCACGGTGAGCCATTCCGGATAGTCGACCGGAATCAGCAGCAGCGCGAAGACCAATGCGATGAACGGCGGAAACAGCACGATGCGCCTGGACATTTCGGCCACGCCGGGACGGCCCGACGAATAGATTCCGGCGACGGATATGCCCAGTGTGGAAAGCACCAGGAACGAACCGAGCTGGTCGACGACGATGCCGCTGACCAGCCCCTGGTGCCCGTAGTACGCCTCGACCATCGGCAGTCCGACATAGGAAGTGTTGCCCAGCCCGCCGGTCAGCATCAGCGCGCCCACGGTGCGGCGCGGCAAATCCAGCCAGCGCCCGACCAGCCGGAAAAATCCCGCCGACAACGCAAACAGCAGCCATGCCATTGCGGCAATCAGGCCGACATTCCCGGTGAGCTTCAGGTCATGCAGATAAAGCAGCGTCAGTGCCGGAAGGGAAATATGGATGATGAAGGTGTTCAGCACCGCGGGCGTGTTGACCGGCATGCGCTTGTAGCGGTGCAGCAGCGTGCCGGCGATGAAGCAAAATATCAGCAGGATCAGGTTATTCATCACTTGTCATTTGTGCCCGGCTTGACATTATCCCGGGATGACATTATCAAGACAACGTCTACACCGCAAACCTTCGGAATTCGCACTCGGCATGCGTGTTACGCGCTGATCAGCTGAATTATTCAGTGCACCGCATCGTTGGCAATTTGAAACGATGCGGGCGCCTGCCCTGCGAAGAACCGCTGCCACATCATCTGGTAAGCGGTTTCCAGATTTCGCACTTGTCGCCCGGTGTCGAAGAGCGGGCTGGCAAGACGGTTCCTGGCAAGCTTATCCCGAATTTGCACCATTGCTTCCGGATGGGTGGCGAGATGGTATGCGCAGTCTTCGTATTGTTGCGGACTGTGTGCGATCAGTTCTTCCATACCGGCGGCATTCAATACGCCGGAAGCGACGCGCGACGCCATTGTTATGCCAGGGCAGGTCAATACCGGCAGGCCCGCCCACAACGCTTCGGCAGCTGTGGTCTGCGCATTGTAGCAAGCCGTGTCCAGAAACAGGTCCGCCACGCGATAGCGCGCAAGATACAAATCGTTGGCAACCCGGTTTGCGAACACGAGCCGTCCGGGTTCGACACCGCGCGCTTCGGCTTCCTTGCGCAGATTCGCAACAACCGCTTCGCTGCCCTGATACAGCCACAGCACGCTGCCGGGAACGCGTTGCAGCAAGCGCATCCAGATGCCGAAATCCGCCGGGTTGATCTTGTAGTTGCTGTTGTGGCAGCAAAACACGAAGCCCTGCGCCGGCAAGCCCAGTTCCTCACGCGTTGGTTTCTGTTCCGATATCGGCTGTTGGTTATCGAACATGAAATAGCTTGGCAGCCAGGCGATCTGCTCGGTAAAGGATACTGCTTCGCCGGGAGGGACAACGACCGGATCGGCGATTATGTAGTCGATGAAATCCGCGCCCATGGTATGCAGGAATCCCAGATAGCCGACCTGGAGCGGAGCCGGTCGCATCGCGAAGATCCCGGTGCGGGAATGTGTGGTGTAGCCTGCCAGGTCGACCAGGATGTCGATGCCATCCCGATGGATGATCTCGGCTGCCGCGCGGTCATCCAGCCCGCTGAGTTCCCTGAAAAAATCGCAGCCGTTCTCGATATCGCGCCGGATACTGCTGCCGTCGCCGGGGTGCAATGAATACCCGTAGACCCCGAATCTATCCCGGTCATGCAGCGCATACAGACGGCGTGTCACGGTCGCGATCGGATGCACCCTGAAGTCGGGCGAAACATAGCCTATCTTCAGCTTGCCGGCGTTCTTCTTGCCATGGATAAATGGCGGGAAAGGGGCAGCACTTTCTGCAATCCGTGCCGCAGCGCTTCTGGCTAATCCCAGACTGGTCGCATTGGAAACGGGCAAGGTACAGGCGCGAAAAACCAATGCGGGTTCGGCTATTGCATCTCGCCGGTCGAGCTTGCTGTCGATCAGGTATTCGAAATCCTGCAGGAACCGGTCCCAGTTTCCCCAGTCGCAGGAATCCAGTCTTGTGGCTTCCCTGAGCAGGTAAATCACCTCGGGAGTGAATTCGCGCAGCTCGCCTTCGGTCAATGCGGAGGCATTTTTAACGCACTGTTCAAATGCTGATGGATCGATTTCCCTGGTGACCGAAAATGCCTGCCGTGCCTGATCGAAGCGCTTCAGCATGGAAAACGCAAGCCCGGCAGCAAAATGCGCTTTAGCAAAACGGGGATCGATGGTTGATGCGCGTTCGTAAGCCGCAAGTGCCTGTTCCCATCGGCCCTGCGCCAACAGCACTTCGCCCAGATTGAATTGGGCGTGCTCCCAGTCCGGATACAGATCAGCCAGGCGTTTATTGTTGACGAATGCTTCTTCCAGTCGGCCCAGCCAGATCAGCAAGGCACCGCGGTTCAGCTGTGCGGACGCATATCCGGGATGATGCTCTAGCGCCAAGTCGTAGTACTCTAGGGCTGCATGCAAGTCTCCCACCTGTTCCAGCACGATACCCATGTTCAGCAGCAACTGCGCATCCGTGGGATCCAGATGCAGCGCCTTGCGGTACACATGCACTGCCTCTTGCAGCCGACCCAGATCGCCTAACACGGCGCCCTTGGCACACCTGGCCTGGATATGGCGCGGTTCCAGGGTGAGCGTACGTTCCAGCGCATTGAGCGCGTCTTCAAGTCTACCGGCTTGATGGTTGCATGCGCCCAGCAGGAACCAGGCCTGTGCATCGCCGGGTGTTTTTTCACACTGCTCGGCAAGCAGTGGCATGGCCTGCTGAGCCTTGCCTTGTTCAAGCAGTTGCGCTGCAAGGTTCAGCATGCAGGTTATGCTTGAGGAGGAAAGTGTTGAGGCCTAATTCTTTGCGAAGGCAGCAACACCTTGAATATTTCTGCTAGCAATGGAGTCCGAAATCGAATAGGACAGCCCTGCTCTGGATGCGCCAGTTCCGGCAAAGAAGCCGTTGATCGAATTGTTACAAGGTCCAGTGCAATTATTGGGAGCAACAACTAAATTAGTCGGAATATTGATACTCCCGGCGAAAGACGCAGTGCCCGGCACCATCGATACTGTGCCAGCAGTCACATAGTTGTAAGTCGCGTTCGCCACCGTCATGTTCACGCCGACCTGATTGTTCGGCGCAGCAAAATTGACTGCAAGTGAACCATTGACGGTATATCCGGTTGAAACGCCTGTGTCTGTCGGGTTGGTGTAACCCAGCAGGCTGTACGTCGCTGTGCCTGTCGTGGGCATGGCTGCGGTCGGGATGCCGACCACATAATCGAAAACGGTGCCAACAGTCGAAGTGCTTGCGGGCCCGGTCGTCGTGATCGTCCCTATCCAGCGTCCCCAGCCGATAATGCCGTCTGACGCTGATGCGGCAACAACACCCGCTCCAAGCAAACCAGTATCGCCCGTCCCGCTGTACTGGATCAGTTGGCTGGTGCTGTTGAAGTTAACAACAACAGGCGTGGGAACCCTCGCCGAGCCGAAAACGAGTGTCCCCAGACCAGTCGCCCCGGAATATGCGTAGGCCATCGCGTAATTCGAACCGGATACCAGGTTTATCGGTATCGCCTGCAAAATGGTCAAGTTTCCGGAACTGTCGCGCTGATCCGCCACCGTAAAATCGGGCTGCTTCAGACTGTTCGGCGGTGTAAGCGGTAGCTGGGTCGTCAGTTTGGGTGCCGTATTGAAATTTGCCACATAGGCAGCGTTACCGGCCGAGACCACCAGCAGCCCCGCCTTGTTGCTCAGTGAAACCGCACCTTCCCCGACATTCACGAACAAGCCGTCGTCGCGGAGCGCCATGTTGTATCCCGTGCCGCGTATGCCGAGGGTTGCGGCAGCTGTCCTGACCCGATAGGAATTTTTGTGGAGATGGCCGATGAAGCCGGTGACCGCCCTGAAGCCGCCTTTAAGCAGGCTGAAAAACCCCTTTTCGTTTCCATCCGTCTTGTTCTGGTAGTTGTACTCGTCCACCCGGAACACCGTGCCGGGTTGGAGCGAAATGAAACCGCCATCGCTAAATCGAATCTGGGCACGCGCGCCGGCAGCGGTGCTGATAGACTCGCCGGCATTGATTTCCGCCCCTTTGCCGAGCAGATGCCGGCTGCCATTCGCCATAACCGATTCGACATCACCGATTGCAAATTCAACGCGGCCCGCGGCAACGCAATATCCCGTTAGCGGATATGCGGCCGTGAACGTGGCCAGCAATATTACCTGGTGAGACAATTTCAATTTGAAGCGCTTTTGAGGATTCATGTTTTTCTCCCTTCTATCCAAGATAACGCATGATTCAGGATAACGCACGATTTAGGATAACGTAAGAATTAGTTGAATTCACGGCGCAGACTGACACTCAGTACGGTTCGCTTGTATTCATCGATGATGATGTTGGACTGGTTCTTGGTGTAGGCAAGCTGGGGGGCCAGCGTCCAAACCTTGCGCAAGACAAATTTGACGCCAACATTCAGGTCCGCCTGGGTATCTTTCCGGGTTACCAGAAAGAAAGGATCATCGCCGCCGTAATGGCGCGACTCGACGCTGACCGAGCCGAATAATTTGGCCTGTTCGGCTATGTTCATCTCGCCGCCGGTCCTGACTCCGTATAACTTTTGCCCCAGATAGGGCACGCCGGATTGCTTTTCCTTTTCCTCGCCTGCATACAGCCCCAAATACACGGCTGGTGTATAGTTGCCGCCCAACACGATGGCGTATGCCGTACCCAGCACATAGCGATTTGCATCGCGCACGGATTGGTCGGGATATTTCAAATCGGTGTATTGAATATAGCTGCTGAACTGGCTGCTGCTGTTTTGCAGGTTCCGCTGCCACTGCATGGTCATGCCCGCGCCACTCCGATAACGCTTGCTGTCGACATCGAAGCTTTGCAGCTGCAGCGCGGCAGAATAGCTGTCCCTGGCCCTGGTTAAGCCGAGGCCGACATTGCCGTTTATCGTGCCGGTATTGAAAACATGCTGCGTCGAATTCAAGCGTTCGTCAAAGCTGGCTCCGCCAAACACCGACCAGTCCGGAGAAAGGGCATGGCGTATATTGCCTCCCCCGCTGATATTCGCAAAGGAATCCCGGGTCTCAACGCCGGAAGCATTCAAAGTCGCAATCGCTCCGCCAAACGCCGGGATCGCGACCTGGCTGCTGCCCGTCGCGCTGTTGACATTGCTGTCGCTGCCGACGGCGCCTTCGAGATATCCGCTCATCAGGGTACTGCTCCCCTGCCCCTGGTTGATGGCATCAAGAAATTTCTGGATGGTGGCATTCACCTCCTTGGGCGGATGCCGGCTCTGTACCGCTTCAAATTCCTGGCGCGCAAGCCCCTTTTCACCGGTCACAAAATAAGCACGGGCGATTTCGGCGCGCGCCTGCAGATTGTTGGGATTGACGGCCAGTACCCGCTCCAGCGCAAATATCGCCTGGTCCGGCTTGCCGCTGTCCAGCGCTGCAACACCCAACAGATAGTCGTAATCGGGGTCGCCGGCAAGCTTGGCCTGTTGCGGCGCCAGCAATGCGTATGCATCCGCCGCCTTGCCGGAATTGATCAGCCTTGCAGCATCCTGCAGCAGTTTCTGCCGTGCGCCGGCCTCGGCTGCAGCACCGGGCTTGGTGCCGTTATATTGAGTGATCGCATCCTGGGCGTGCGCCAAACCGGCCGCCAGTAACAAGCTGGACAAAATCCAACAAGGAAACGTTGCAAATTTCATCAATCCTCCCCGCGCATTGTCTGGACACGTATCGGCATGCAATCGCCATTTATCATGTCCAGCCGTCAAGATCATCGATGTGGCGACGGATGAAACTGCATGCGCGCCGGCAAGTTACAACTATTTACCGTTCTAATCAACAAAATAATGCAACCCAGGTGCATGACGATAATGTGCATTTATTCCCGGAGGATTCTTCGCTTTGACTAGGCCGGTTCGACATGTGACTGCGGGCCGATACTGTCGTACAGCCCCGGTTTATGCCGAAATAACCGCGTCAGCGCGGGCAGGACAATTTGATGATGGGTGTGATCAGCGCGGCGGGCGTTTGAAACGGCAGACGCTTATGGAGATGCAGCCGGACGCCTTAGAAGGAAACAATGTGCGGGATGAGGTTGTTCACTCGAGGAGAGTTCTAACAACAGGCGTCCTTGCCGCCCATTTGAATTGGCGGGCAGGGTACCGTCCCATAAGAACAGAACACACAGCAATCGCCTGCTTTCGGTTTCAGCACGGTCCGGCAGCTGGAGCATTCGTAAAACCACAGGCACGCATCGACAGGCATCTCCTCCTCCCGGGCAAAACCGCACACCGGACAGGTAAGCACTGATCTGGTTTCAATTTTCATCTCGGATCGACAATCCGGATCAGGACGGCACCCTGGCAGAGATGAATGCCTTGAGCCTGGCCACAGCCGCATTCATCACTTCACAGCGCTGCGGCAGATTTTCAATTCCGACCATGGCGGCCGGGCGTTCCGGTTCAAGGCCCAGCGCTTCATGGATGGTCTCGGCAAACTTGGCGGGCAAGGCCGTTTCGAGGCAGATCAGCGGCAGGTGCGGCCTGCGCTGCTCCAGTCCGACCTTGATGCCGTCGGCGGTGTGCGTGTCGACCATCACGCCGTAGTCCGCCCACAGCTTGCGGATCGTCTTGAGCCGTTCCTGATGGATGCTCTTGCCGGAAACGATATCGAATTTCGGCAATGCATCCCAATAGGGGGAATCCTTGATGTCGAACGATCCGCCCTTGTCCACGCTGCGCCATAACCCGCGCACCGTTTCCCCGTCGCGCCCGACCAGATCGAACACGAAGCGCTCGAAGTTGGAGGCTTTGCTGATGTCCATCGACGGGCTGCTGGTTTCGTAGGTGTGCAGGGTGTCGCGCGGGCGATACACGCCGGTGCGGAAGAACTCGTCGAGCACGTCGTTCTCGTTGGTCGCGAGGATCAGCTGGCCGATCGGCAGCCCCATCATCCGCGCGATGTGGCCGGCGCAGATGTTGCCGAAGTTGCCCGACGGCACCGAAAACGCGACCTGTTCGTCGTTCGATTTTGTCGCGGCAAAGTAGCCCTTGAAGTAGTACACGATCTGCGCCGACACGCGCGCCCAGTTGATCGAGTTGACCGTGCCTATCTTGTATTTGGCCTTGAAGGCATGGTCGTTGGACACTGCTTTCACCATGTCCTGCGCATCGTCGAACATGCCGTCGATCGCGATATTGAAGATGTTCGGGTCCTGCAGCGAGTACATCTGCGC
>JBAUQH010000110.1:0-17942 GCA_049580605.1 Gallionella sp.
GGCGCTGGAAGACCGGCACGATGAGTACCGCGGTAAGCAGGAAAATTGCGACCTGTTCGAGCAGATGCATGTTGTTCACCAGGAGTCAGGGGTGGTTGGCAAACGCATAGGAGTTCAATCAACCGACCGCGGCGCGGTTTCAGAATGCCGCGCTTTGTTTCAAACTCAGGAATTGACCCTGCGGCAATAGCAGTAAACAAACTGCTGCACCGCGCCGGACGGGGTGTGATGCGCTTCCTTCTCGTGTTTCAGCAGCGTAAAAGCCTCGCCGAATTCGGCATGCAATTCATCGGGACGGTAGCGCATCACCGGCAAACCGCTGCACTGGTTCGGGCCGTCCTCGGCGAAGGTTGCAACGATGACGTGACCGCCGGGTTTGACGGCACGAAACACGGCCTGAACATAAGCGGCGCGCTCTTCCGGCGAAGTCAGGAAATGGAATACCGCACGGTCGTGCCAGATATCCAATTCACGCCCGGGCAGGCTAGCCCGGATGATATCCGCTTCGATCCAGCGCACGCCTGATGCCCTGGCACCCAGGCGATGGCGCGCCGCAGCGAGTGCCGCCGCGGACAGGTCGAGCACCGTCAGATTGCGATAGCCCAGCGCCAGAAGGTCGTCGACCAGCTTCGATGCGCCGCCGCCCACGTCGATGATGGCAGCATCTAAACCGACGCCGGTGGCTTTGATCAGGCCGGCCGACAGATCGGCATGCGGCTGGAACCAGCTCACCGCATCCGTTGCCCTGGTGGTGTATACCTTTTCCCAGTGATCTTTGGATTGCATATCGCCTCCCGTTCCAGTGCCCTATGTTTCGCCAGAACGGTTTGTCAAACCCATTCCTTTGCCACCAGAAACTCTTCATACAACTGTGCTTCCGCAGAACCCTTTTTCGGATGCCAGTCATAGCGCCATTTGACCAGAGGCGGCATGGACAGCAGGATGGACTCGGTGCGCCCGTTGGACTGCAGTCCGAAAATGGTGCCCCTGTCGATCACCAGGTTGAATTCGACGTAGCGGCCGCGGCGATAGAGCTGGAAATCGCGTTCATGTTCGCCGTATGGCGTGTCCTTGCGGCGTTCCAGGATAGGCACATAGGCGGACAGGAGATGGTCGCCCACGCTTTGCTGGATCGCAAATGCGGTGTCGAAATCCGGCGTGCTCAGGTCGTCGAAAAAGATCCCGCCGACGCCGCGCGGTTCATTGCGATGCCTGATGAAGAAATACTCGTCGCACCATTTCTTGTATCTGGGATGCAACTCCGGGCCGAACGGTGCGAGCGAATTCTTGCAGGCCTGGTGGAAATGCACCGCGTCTTCAGCAAACCCGTAGTACGGCGTCAGGTCCATGCCGCCGCCGAACCAGAACACCGGTTCGGCCCCGTCTTTCATCGCGACGAACATGCGCACGTTCATGTGCACCGTCGGGGCATAGGGGTTGCGCGGGTGAAACACCAGCGACACACCCATCGCTTCCCAGCGGCGGCCGGCCAGTTCGGGACGGTGCGCGGTTGCGGATGGCGGCATCTTGTCGCCCATGACATGCGAAAACGCCACGCCGCCGCGCTCCAGCACGTTGCCTTCCTCGAGTATGCAGCTTTTGCCGCCGCCTCCCTCCGGCCGGTCCCAGCTGTCGCGCAGGAATTTATTGCCGTCGACCTGCTCCATGCGGTCGACGATCAGTTCTTGCAGCTCGGTCAGATATTCCCTGACAGCTGCGGAATTGAATCCACTCATGATTTTCCCGGATGGTTAGCTGCGGATGATTTTACCATCAGCCCACATCGCGATGGTCGACGGTTTCCTGTTTTTGCCCACGCGGCCGGGCAACACCCACACCTTGTTCCCGAACAGACGGCGGCACTGCGCGCCGGTTTTTGCGGGGCGTTGTCCGCTGCGGTTCGCGCTGGTCGACACCAGTGCGCTGCCCGCGCCGCGGCAAAGCTGCGCAGCCTGTTTGTGCGCGGTCAATCGTATCGCCAATGTGTCATGGCTGCCGCGCAACCAGCGCGGCGCCGAAGACCTGGCCGGCATCAGGTAGGTGACTGCCTGCGCACCGGCAATTCGGAGGCGCTGCTGTTCGTCCGGCGAAAGTGGACGCAGGTAGCGCGCAACCTGGCGATACTCTGCCGCGATCAGGATCAGTCCCTTGTGCTGGGGGCGCTGCTTGAGCCTGAGCAGGCGTTTAACCGCGCTGCGGTTGTCCGGGTCGCAGCCCAGGCCGTAGCACGATTCGGTGGGATATGCGATCAGGCCGCCTTGCTTGAGGTATGCGGCGATGCGGCGATATGAGGGGGGTGCGCGCAGCATGGAGTTGACCCTGAAAATTTGCAGTTCAAAGCAAGACTATAACCAATCCCTTGCCGGCGTATCTTGCTGGCTGGGTGAGATGGCCAGCAGATCCTCCAGGCGCGCGATAAAAATCGAAGTGCAGCATATCGGGCCATAAGTAAGCAAGATCATTTGGGCGCAACAACGTATGGCGATCAAATGCGGATTTTTAATAATTATTTCCTGTTGGCGGCGATCGCACGATAGCCGATGTCGCGGCGCATCTGGCAGCCGTCAAAATGGATACCGTCGGCGATCTCGTAGGCACGCCTCTGCGCCATCCTGACCATCGTGCCCAGCGCGGTCACGCACAGCACCCGTCCGCCGCTGGTGACCACTTTTCCGTCCCGCAGCGCGGTTCCGGCATGGAATACGTGCGCGTCTTCGAGCCTGCCCGCCAGTTTGTTATCAGGCAGGCCGGTGATCACATCGCCCTTGCGCGGCGAGTAGGGGTAATTGGCTGCTGCCATGACCACGCCGAGCGCGGTGCGCCTGTCCCATTCGACTTCCACCTGGTTCAGCGTGCCGTTGATCGCATGTTCGACGATGGTGGCGAAATTGCTTTTCAGGCGCAGCATGATGGGCTGGGTTTCCGGGTCGCCCATGCGGCAGTTGAATTCCAGTACCTTGATGCCGCCGTCCGGCGAGATCATCAGCCCGGCATACAGGAATCCGGTGTAAGTGATTCCTTCTTTTTCCATGCCGCGCACCACCGGCTGGATCACCTCGCGCATCACGCGGGCATGAAGTTCGGGGGTGACCACCGGCGCGGGCGAATAGGCGCCCATGCCGCCGGTGTTGGGCCCCTGGTCGCCATCCCGCAGCCGTTTGTGGTCCTGGCTGGTCGCCATCGGCAAAATGTTCCTGCCGTCCACCATCACGATGAAGCTGGCTTCTTCGCCGCTCAGGAATTCCTCGACCACAACGCGCGGGACTTCTTTTGGTTCAAGGCCGGAACGGGCTTCGCCCAGCTTGTTGCCGGAAGAATTATTTTGGGCGAGCATCATGTCGATCGCGGCAATCGCTTCGTGCTTGCTCATTGCAACCACCACGCCCTTGCCTGCCGCGAGGCCGTCGGCCTTCACCACGATCGGCGCGCCGTGTTTTTCGACATAGGCTTTCGCCGCTTCGATCTCGCTGAAAGTTTCGAAGAAGGCGGTGGGTATTTTGTGCCGCACCATGAACCGCTTCGCGAAATCCTTGGAGGATTCGAGCTGTGCTGCCGCTTTGGTGGGACCGAATATCTTCAGCCCCGCGGCGCGGAATGCATCCACGATACCGGCCGCCAGAGGCGCTTCCGGGCCGACAATGGTCATGTGGATGTCCCCGCGCTGCGCGAAAGCGATCAACTCGGGAATCGCGGTGATCGCGACATTCTCCATCCCTTCCTCCAGCGCGGTTCCCGCATTGCCCGGCGCGACATACACCTTCTGAACCCTGGCGCCCTGCGCCAGTCGCCAGGCCATCGCGTGTTCGCGACCGCCGGAACCAATGACTAAAATCTTCATATCGAACCTTGTATATCTTTTGGATGAGGGTTAAAACGCCACGAGCGATGACAGAACAAGGAAGAATGAAGAAGCGGAATTTACAATCGTGTCCATCGCTTCGCGATCACGCTTCCTGAATTCTTGCGGCGACGCCGCTATGTCGAACGCTGTAGTTTAATGGCGGAAATGGCGGAATCCGGTAAACACCATCGCTATCCCGTGTTCGTCGGCCGCGGCGATCACTTCCTCGTCGCGCATCGAACCGCCTGGCTGGATCACGGCTTTTGCGCCCGCGGCGGCAAGCACGTCGATGCCGTCGCGGAACGGGAAAAATGCATCCGAAGCGACCACGGACCCGGCCAGGCTCAGCCCGGCGTTTTGCGCCTTGATGCTGGCGATGCGCGTGCTGTCGACGCGGCTCATCTGCCCCGCGCCGACGCCCAGCGTCCGGCCGTTCCTGCAGAACACGATCGCGTTCGATTTCACATACTTGGCCACGCGCCAAGCGAACAGCAGGTCCTGCAGCTGTTCGCCGCTCGGCTGAGACTTGCCGACCACCTTGAGCTGGGCTGCCTGCACGTTCAGCGTGTCCGGTGTCTGCACCAGCAATCCGCCGTTGACGCGCTTGAAGTCGAACGGGTTGTGTGCGTTCGACAGCGGCACGGAGAGCACCCGCACGTTCTGCTTTGCCGCGGTGATCTTGAGTGCCGCATCGCTTGCGGATGGCGCGATGATCAGTTCGACGAACTGGTTGGCGGTGATCTGTGCCGCGCTGTCGGCATCCAGCTCGCGGTTGAACGCGATGATGCCGCCGAACGCGGAAGTGGGGTCGGTTGAGTAGGCCAGCTTGTAGGCTTCGAGTGCGGTTTCGGCAATCGCGACACCGCACGGATTGGCATGCTTGACGATCACGCAGGCGGGCTGGTCGAAGGTCTTGACCAGTTCCCATGCCGCATCGGCATCGCCGATGTTGTTGTAGGAGAGTTCCTTGCCCTGCAGCTGGGCGTAGCTGGCGATGCCGCCCGCTACCGGTACGAGATCGCGGTAGAACGCGGCGTGCTGGTGCGGGTTCTCGCCGTAGCGCATGTCCTGCACCTTGGCGAAGTTGAAGTTGATCTGCGCCGGAAACGCGGTCCTGCTGCCGTCCCCGTTGATCGCGGTGAGATAGTTGCTGATCGCCGAGTCGTAGGCGGCGGTATGCGAGAACGCCTTTTTCGCCAGGTCGAAACGGGTTGCGCCGCTCACCGACCCGCTGCCTGCCTGCATCTCGGCCAGCACCGAAGGATAATCGGCCGGATCGGTGACGATCGCGACATGGCCGTGGTTCTTTGCCGCCGCGCGCACCATGGTCGGCCCGCCGATGTCGATGTTCTCGATCGCGTCCTCCAGCGTGCAACCGGGTTTGGCAATCGCTGCCGCAAACGGATACAGGTTCACCACCACCAGGTCTATGGTCGGAATGCCGTGCTTCTGCAGCGTTGCAACATGCTCGGGCAGGTCTCGGCGCGCCAGGATGCCGGCATGTACTTTGGGCTGCAGCGTCTTCACGCGCCCGTCCAGCATCTCCGGGAAACCGGTGTAATCGGCCACTTCGGTGACCGGGATGCCGTTGTCGGCGAGCAGCTTCGCGGTGCCGCCGGTGGACAGGATCGCTACGCCGAGCTGGTTCAGGCCCCGGGAAAATTCGACAACGCCGGATTTGTCCGAGACGCTGATAAGTGCTTGCTTGATCGACACCATGTTGTTTCCAGTGAAATATAAATCAGGTGTAGGCGCATACGGAACTATTGTTCCTGCGCCGGCATGTTTGACAGAAGCTTCAGTCTATACCGTGTTGCTGCATTTTCTTCCTCAGGGTGTTCCGGTTGATGCCGAGCATTTCGGCAGCACGTGTCTGGTTGCCGCCGACATGTTCAAGCACCATTTCGAGCAGCGGCTTTTCGACACAGTAGATCACCATGTCGTACATGCCGCAGCAAGGGGCTTCGCCGTCCAGGTCTTTGAAATATTCCTTGAGTGACCTGCGCACATGGCGCGCCATGTCGTTTTCATTCACCACGAATTCAGTCATGCCGCCAGCCCCTCGGTGTATTGCAGTCGTGCTCCACGCTGCGATTGCTCCGCAAAAAAATCGTCCACTGCCGCCAGTTGTGCATCAGGCGTTTCCAGCTGGTTCATATGATGTCTGAAGTGCGCCGAGCCGCTCAGTCCTTTGGTATACCAGGAGATATGTTTGCGCGCCACGCGCAATCCGGTGTGTTCGCCGTAGAAGTCATACAGTTCTTGCACATGATCGCGCAGCACGCGATGGATCTCGCCGACCTGCGGGGCCGGCAGGTGCTTGCCGGTGTCGAGATAATGCCTGATTTCCCGGAACAGCCACGGGCGGCCCTGCGCAGCCCGCCCGATCATCACCGCATCCGCGCCGGTGTGCGCCAGCACGTACTTGACCTTTTCCGGGGTGGTGATGTCTCCGTTGGCGATGATGGGAATATTCACGCTGGACTTGACTGCGGCGATCGTGTCGTATTCGGCGTCACCTGTGTAGGCGCAGGCGCGGGTGCGACCATGGATGGCCAGCGCCTGGATGCCGCTGGATTCGGCAATCCTTGCAATGCGGATGGCATTGCGGTTCTGCTTGTCCCAGCCGGTGCGGATCTTCAGCGTGACCGGCACCTTGACCGCGCCCACCACCGCTTCCAGCAATTGCGCCACCAGCGCTTCGTTCTGCAGCAGCGCGGAACCAGCCATCACGTTGCAGATTTTTTTCGCCGGACAGCCCATGTTGATGTCGATGATCTGAGCGCCGTTGTCCACGTTGTATTGCGCGGCCTGCGCGAGCATTTTGGGGTCGGCACCGACGATCTGCACCGAGATCGGATCAACCTCGCCTTCATGGTTGGCGCGCCGTTTGGTCTTTTCCGATCCGTACAGCAGCGAATTGGAAGAAACCATCTCGCTTACCGCCATGCCTGCACCCAGGCGTTTGCACAACATGCGGAAAGGGCGGTCGGTCACCCCCGCCATCGGTGCGACGATGAGATTGTTTATCAATTGGTACGGACCGATGCGCATCCTGATTTTATATTAGCGAGTTATTGCGAGGGGGGTGGGATTATAAATGAAACTTGGCGGCATGCTATTATTCTATGCATGAAATACGATGTCGTGATCATAGGCGGGGGGCTGGTCGGGGCCAGTCTTGCTGCCGCGCTGAAACACAGCGGACTCTCGCTAGCGATCGTGGAGAGTCAGCCCTCGCTCATGCCGCGAATCGCGCCGGCCAGCGATGCGGACCCCAGCGATGCGAATTGGGATACCCGGATTTACGCGATCAGCCCGGGCAGCCGCCGTTTCCTCGAAAAATCTGGCGCCTGGCCATTGCTGGATGCCAGCCGCGTTGCTCCGGTGGAAGCGATGCGGGTGTTCGGCGACAGCGGCGCGGAACTGGAATTCAGCGCATATCAGATGGGCGTGGCCGAACTGGCGTGCATCGTGGAAAACCGCGCCCTGCTACAGGCGCTGTGGCGGACGGCGGCCCAGCAGGAGAATCTGGCCCTGTTAAATCCTGCACGATGTGCCGCAATCAAATTTGCCGCAGGTTCCGCCACGCTGACGCTCGAAGACGGCAGCACCCTGGACGCTAAGCTGATTGTCGGTGCCGATGGGCGGGACTCCTGGGTGCGCAAGCAGGCGGGTATCGGTGCAACGCCGCTGGATTACCGGCAGCACGGGGTGGTGGCAAACTTTTCGTGCGAAATGCCCCACCGCGGCATCGCGTACCAGTGGTTTCAGACGGACGGTATCCTTGCCTTGCTGCCGCTGCCCGGCAACCGGGTCTCCATGGTGTGGTCGGTCAGCCCGGAGCGGGCGGCCAGCCTGCTGGCAACGCCGCAACAGGAGCTGTGCGGGCAAGTCGCCGCCGCATCGCGGCACAGCCTCGGCGAACTGAAACTGGTCACCCCGCCCGCCGCATTCCCGCTGCGCCTGCTGGTATTGCCGCACATCAGCGCGCCGCGCGTCGCGCTGATCGGCGATGCCGCGCACAACATGCACCCCCTGGCGGGGCAGGGAGTGAATACCGGCTTTCGCGATGCGCGCCAGTTGGCGCAGATCCTGTTGGAGCGCGGAGCGCAAAACGACTGCGGCGACGCAATGTTGCTGCGCCGCTATGAACGAAAGCGCAAGGAAGACATCTACACCATGCAGGCGACGACATACGGGCTGAAACATCTGTTCAATAACGAAGTTCCGATGCTGCGATCGGCGCGCAATTTCGGGCTGGATTGCGTCAATCGCATCGCACCGCTGAAAAAAATGCTGATGCAGCACGCCTTGAATTAAACTGCCGCTACCAAAATCAAATCAGAGAATATCCAATGAAGAAAATATCTGTCGCAAATATGTCCACGCTGATCGTTGCGCTGCTGCTGGTGATTTCGTCTGCCGCCCACGCCGGCGTGAATGAAATACGCCAGTCGCTGCAAAGCAAATTTCCCGGCGTGGGCAATATCGAGCACATCGTGAAGACTCCCTATGCGGGACTGTATGAAGTCGTGATCGGCGACCAGCTCCTGTATACCGATGAACATGGGGAATACATTTTCGACGGCAGCGTGATCGACGCAAAAACCCGCCGCGACCTGAGCGAGGAGCGGCGCCGCGTGCTGTTTGCGGTCGATTTCGACAAATTGCCGCTCGATCTTGCGGTGAAGGAAGTGAAGGGCAGCGGCAAGCGCAAGCTGGCAATATTCACCGATCCGAACTGCCCGTACTGCAAACGGCTGGAAAAGGAATTGAGCGGTGTTACCGATGTCACGCTGTATCTGTACCTGTACCCGATTTTTCCGGGATCGCATGAAATCGTCCGCAACGTGCTCTGCTCCGCAGACCCGGCCAAGGCCTGGAACGACTGGATGCTGAAGAAAATCAGGCCCGCGAATGCGGTTTGCAAAACCCAGACCGACAAAGTCATGGCATTGGGTCAGAAGCTCCATGTCAACGGCACGCCGAACCTGATATTTGGCAACGGCATACAGGCGCCGGGATTTCTGCCGGCAGAAGAACTGGAAAAGAACTTGAACGCACCCAAGGGCAAGCAAGACATGTCATGAGTGCAAGCGCAGATACAAGCCAGGACTTGCTCATCAAATTGCTTGGCGAATCACGGGAAGGTGTCGCCATTATCGATGTGCGACACCCCGATTTTCCGGTGCGCTATATAAACGAAGGTTTTGCGCGGTTGACCGGCTATAGCCGCATTGATGTGATCGGCAGGAATTACCGCATCCTGCAGGGAACCGATACCAATCAGCCCGAAATAGCGTTAATGATTTCCGCAATCGCCAAAGGTACCGGATGTGTCGTGACATTGCGCAATTACCGCAAGGACGGGTCGATGTTCCGGGGCGAATTCAGCGTGATTCCGCTGCACAATGCGCAGGGCGTGCCGACCCACTTCATCGGCATTCTGAGAAATGCAGCGGATAGAGGCCGGGCCGAAAGTCAGGCGGAATCACCCGCCGCCAACGATCCCCTGGTCGGTATGGCCAACCGCGGCTATTTCGACAAGCGCTTTGCCGACCTGCTGGATGTTTCGCAGCATATCCGCAGCGGGATATCGGTGTTGATGATCGAGCTGGATCATTTCAGCCTGTTCAACGAGCGATACGGAAAGGCTGCGGGGGATGAATGCCTGCAACTGGTGGGCGGCTGCATAGCCAAATCATTCATACGTGCGTCGGATTGCGTCGCGCGCTATGGCGGGGAAGAATTTGCCGTTGTATCGTTTTTCCCGGGTACCGAGGCCTTGCGTCATCATGCGCAGCGGCTTTGCGTGCGCGTGCGCCAACTCAATATTCCGCACAGCGATTCACCGCACGGCGTGGTCACCGTCAGTATCGGCGGCATCTTCCACGTGCCGAACCGTGAAACCACCGAGGCCAAGCTCATCGAACTGACCAACCAGCAATTGCTGGCAGCGAAGCACAGCGGCCGTGACCAGGTGCATATCGCCGGATAGCCGGTTTCAGCCGGATGCGCATCGCGAATGCGGGGATTGGCCGCCGATTTTGCGCCGGCGACAGTACAGAATATAAGGAGGTGCCATGATTGATCTCTACTATTGGCCCACGCCGAACGGCCATAAAATCACCCTGTTTTTGGAGGAGGCGGGTCTCGAATACCGGATCATCCCGGTAAATATAGGGGCAGGCGATCAATTCAAGCCCGAGTTTCTGAAAATCAGCCCCAACAACAAGATTCCCGCGATCGTCGACCACGCGCCTGCGGACGCCGGCGATGCACTGCCGGTATTCGAATCCGGCGCAATTCTCTTATATCTGGCCGAGAAAACCGGGAAATTGCTGCCCGGTGACCTGCGCGGCCGCAAGACCACGCTCGAATGGCTGTTCTGGCAGGTCGGCGGCCTCGGGCCGATGGCAGGGCAGAACCACCACTTCTCAAGATATGCTACTGAGAAAATCCCATACGCGATCGACCGTTATGTGAACGAGACCAACCGCCTGTATGGCGTGTTCGATCGCAGGCTGGATGGACGGGAATTCATCTCGGGCCATGCGTATACGGTAGCGGATATTGCGGCCTATCCCTGGATCGTGCCCTGGCAGATACAGCAGCAGAATCTGGACGACTTTCCGAACCTGAAGCGATGGTTCGGTGCGGTCAGCAGGCGGCCCGCAACGATTAAAGCCTATGCCGTCGCCCAGGCTTATTCAAAGCCACCCGAAATGAACGAGGAAAGCAGGAAAAATCTGTTTGGACAGACCGCCGCCAGTGTTAGTGCAGATACCGATCAGGACAGCAGGCAATAACCGGATACAGCTGGTTTACTGCCAGACGCCTGAAGTTTTGGGCAGGATCAGGCCCGGATTGACGTTATTGAAATGTATAAATGAACGGTTTGCGTATCCGTAAAAAAGCCGGCTGATCGCCGGCTTTGATTTTTCTGTCAACGGCCTTATTTATTTAAAGTGCACCACCGGTTTGAGAGGCCCAGAAGCCAATGATTAGCGGCATAGCTGCAATAATCGCTATTGCAATCATCAACAACGTGCCCATTGCGTCGCCTGAACTGTTATTTGCAGAAGTATTGATACCTTGAGCACCCATATTTGATCTCCCTTTATATTTAGACATCGTTATCCCAACGATCAGGGGGCGCGCCGGTCAGCAAGATCAGGTCCGATGTCTGTTCCCGACCAGAACCGATTTCAATGACTGGGTATGCCGGAATATAAAACCCTACAGACTGCAAGGTAAAATTAGGTTATGTAGCCATACTTGTCAAGTGGTCTTTAGGCCGTCGACATGAATTGTTTGAATATCAAGGTGAAAATTTACGGAGAACGGCTGTGGTGTGGCAAATCCGTGCGCGGTAACTGCGCGGCCGGGTGGCTGTGGGGGCAGGTTGCTGCAGCGGGTAAGCGTTTCTACGGACTGAGCGTCGGTTCGGCGCCCTTGGGGAACAGTACCCACATCTCGCCGGTCTGTTTCATGCTTCCCGCCTGGGCGCCGGCCTGGGCGCCGAAGCCCCAGTAGAAATCGCCGCGCACCGCGCCCTTGATCGCGCCGCCGGTATCCTGCGCCAGCATCAGGCGGTTCAACGGCTGGGTTGAATTCGGGTAAGTAGTGGAAATGAAAACCGGCGCGCCCAGCGGGATGGTGCGCGGATCCACGGCCAGGCTGTACTGGTCGGTCAGCGGCACCCCAAGCGCGCCGAGCGGGGCTGGCAGCGAATCGGGCAATATCCTGAAGAATACATAACTGGAATTCTGTTCCAGCAGGCTGTCCAACTGGTCGGGATGCTGTTCGGCCCAATCCTTGATGCCCTGCATCGAGGCATCCTCGAGTTTGATCCCGCCCATTTCGACCAGCTTCTTGCCGATGGAAGTATAGGGGTAGCCGTTCTGGTCGGCATAGCCGACCCTGACCATGCTGCCATCCGGCAGTTCGATACGTCCCGAACCCTGTATCTGCAGGAAGAACAGCTCCACCGCGTTGTCCACCCAGAACAGTTCATGCCCCTGCAACGGCGCCTTTCCGCTTTCGATCTCGCTGCGATTGAAATAGGGCACGACGCGGTTTCCCTGCAGCCGCCCGCGCAGGCGCAAGTCCTTCAATTGCGGGTAGGCATCGCCAAGATCGATGGTCAGCAAATCATCTGGCACGCCGTACAGCGGATAACGGAAGCGTGCGGTTTTGACCCGGCTTCCGTAAAGCTTGGGTTCGTAGTAACCGGTGAACAATCCCTGCGAGGTGCCGTCAGGGTTGTATACCTGGTAGGGCGTGAAACCCTGTTCAAAAAATTCATGCAGCGCGCCGTTGTCCGGCTGAGTCATCTGATCGGCGCGGGTACACACGGTTTGCCAGCCCGGTTTGTTTTTCAGCGCGGTGCAGCTTTGCCAAAAGGCGGCCCAGGCGGGTTGCAGGTCGATCGTTTGCCAGTCAGGCAGCTTCTCCCACTTGCTTACCGCAAAAGGCGGGTAAGGCTGGGCGGGAGTCGTTACGGTCCGGGACGTGGTGCAGGCGGCAAGGAATGCCAGCGGTATCAGCGCGGCCCAGAGCAGCGCCCAACGCGGCAAATAATTGAACGGTTGTTTGCGGCTTTCGCGATTGGTCTTCCCGGCGGTTGCAGCAGGGTGATTCAGAACGCGGTCGTTTCCATCAGCGGTGCAATCAATGCAGGACACGCGGCACACTCAATACGAATTGCGGGATCTCGACGTCGAACTGATTGCCATCATCGGTCTGCATCTGGTAGCTGCCGCGCATCGTTCCCACCTGCGTGGCCAGCACCGTACCGCTGGTATACTCGAAGCTCTGGCTCGGCTTGAGCAGGGGCTGTTCGCCGACCACGCCCTGCCCGCGCACTTCCTGTACGTGGTTGTTGGCATCGGTGATGATCCAGTGGCGGCTGATGAGTTTGGCTGAAGACTGCCCGAGATTGGTAATGGTGATGGTGTAGGAAAACACGAATCGGTTGCCCGATTCATCGGATTGATCCGGCAGGTAATTCACCTGCGTCTGTATCACCACGCCATGTTGATCGATATGTTCCATGCGCGGCATTTGAACCGATTTTTGCTTATGTCGCAAGGGCTTCGCGGGGATTTTATGCTAACCTTGTCGTGAATTTTTCCCTGAAGTTAAATCATGAACGGCTATTTGAAACGCATCCTGAACGCGCGCGTCTACGACGTGGCGATTGAATCCCCGCTGGAACTCGCGCCCAATCTGTCGGCGCGTATCGGCAATACCGTGCTGCTCAAACGCGAAGACATGCAGCCGGTGTTCTCGTTCAAGCTGCGCGGCGCATACAACAAAATGGCACAGCTCACGACGGAACAGCTCAATTGCGGCGTGATTGCCGCATCGGCAGGCAACCATGCCCAGGGTGTGGCGCTCAGTGCGCAGAAACTCGGCTGCAAGGCGGTCATCGTGATGCCCACCACCACGCCGCAAATCAAGGTGGATGCGGTAAAAGCGCGTGGCGCGAAAGTGGTGCTGCACGGCGACTCGTATTCCGATGCGTACCAGCATGCGCTGGAGCTGGAGCAGCAAGGCAGCATGACTTTCGTACATCCCTACGACGACCCGGACGTGATTGCCGGACAGGGCACCATCGCGATGGAAATCCTCAGGCAGCATACACGGCCCATCCACGCGATCTTCGTTCCGATCGGCGGCGGCGGGCTGATTTCCGGCGTGGCGGCCTATGTCAAGCAGCTGCGCCCCGAGATCAGGATCATCGGCGTGCAGCCGGTGGATTCGGATGCGATGTACCGTTCGGTGAAGGCCAAGCGCCGCGTCACGCTCGACCATGTCGGCCTGTTTGCCGACGGCGTGGCGGTCAAGCAGGTCGGCACGGAAACCTTTAGGCTGTGCCGGAAGCTGGTCGACGAGATCATACTGGTGGACACCGATACCGCCTGTGCGGCGCTCAAGGACGTGTTCGAGGACACGCGCTCCGTACTCGAGCCGGCGGGAGCGCTGTCTGTTGCCGCTGCCAAGGTGTATGCCGCGCGCGAACAACTCAAGGGAGAGACACTGATTGCGATCGCCAGCGGCGCGAACATGAATTTCGACCGGTTGCGCTTTGTCGCCGAGCGTTCCGAGATCGGCGAGCGGCGCGAAGCGATCCTCGCGGTCACGATCCCCGAAACGCCGGGAAGTTTCCGCAAATTCTGCACGCTGCTCGGCAAGCGCAGCATCACCGAATTCAACTATCGCTTTGCGGATGCCAGCGTCGCGCACGTTTTTGCCGGTATCCAGGTGCGTGACCAGTCGGAAACCGCCGATCTGGTCGACAAGCTGCAACGCAACGGTCTGGCCACGCTGGACCTGAGCGACAACGAAATGGCCAAGCTGCATCTGCGCCATCTGGTCGGTGGCCACGCGCCCGACGCCAGGGACGAGATCTTGTTCCGTTTCGAATTCCCGGAGCGCCCGGGCGCGCTGATGCTGTTCCTCAACAGCATGAGCCACAGCTGGAACATCAGCCTGTTCCACTACCGCAACCACGGCGCGGATTACGGTCGCGTGCTGGTCGGCATGCAGGTGCCGCACCACGACAAAAAAGCGCTCAAGACCTTCCTGGACACGCTCGGCTACCGATACTGGGACGAGAGCGCCAATCCGGCGTACCGCCTGTTTCTGGGCTAATCATTCCGCGTGGCTCCGCCGTACATGGACAAAGCCGCCATCCGCAAGCAGGTCCTCGCGCAGCGGGAACAACTTCCCGCAGCCGAGCGTGCCGCCTGCAGCGCGGCGATCAGCGAGCGCTTGCTGCAGCTGACCGGCTACCGGCAGGCAGGGTCCGTGCTGGGCTACATGAATTTCGGCGCGGAGTTTTCCAGTGAAATCTGGATCCGGCAGGTTTTGGCGGAAGGCAGGAAATTGGCGCTGCCCCGCGTCAACCACCATACCGACCAGCTTGACCTGTACTGGGTGGACGATCCGGAAAACCAGCTGGCTGCAGGATTGTGGGGGATACGCGAGCCGGTTGTCGAACGCTGCGAACGGATTGCCAGGCTAAATGAGGTAGAATTCGCCTTGCTGCCCGGAGTCGCCTTTACCCGGCGTGGCGCGCGGCTCGGCTATGGGGGAGGCTATTACGACAAGCTTCTGGCGCGCATGGCAACCCGGCCCGTGTTGGCGGCAGCAGCTTTCGGGCTGCAAATCGTCGCACAAATCCCGCAGGAACCGACGGATGTTAGCGTCCGGTGGATAGTCACCGAGCAGGAAACGATCGCTTGCCCGGAACAGGGGATACCCTGAAATTTAGGTTGAGTTAACTAGAGAGAACGGAACGATGGCTTCATTACCCGATTACGATCCGCAGGAAACCCAGGAATGGCTGGACGCGCTGGAATCAGTGCTGGAAAACGAAGGCGTGGAGCGCGCCCATTTCCTGCTCGAGCAACTGATGGACAAAGCGCGCAGTTCCGGCGCAAGCATGCCGTTCAGCCTGGTTACCCCGTACTGCAACACCATCCCGGTCGGCGAAGAACTGCGCTCCACCGGCAACCAGGATCTGGAACACCGCATCCGCGCATGGACACGCTGGAACGCGATGGTGCTGGTTCTGAATGCCAACCGCGACTCGTCCGAACTGGGCGGACATATCGCCAGTTTTGCTTCCGCGGCCACCCTGTACGACGTTGCGTTCAATCATTTTTTCCACGGCAAGACCGACACGCATGGCGGCGATCTGGTGTATTTCCAGGGCCATTCCTCCCCGGGCATTTATGCGCGAGCCTTCCTCGAGGGACGGATCAGCGAGGAACTGATGTACAAGTTCCGCCAGGAATCCGAGGGTGGCGGCCTGTCCTCCTATCCGCATCCGTGGCTGATGCCGGACTTCTGGCAGTTTCCCACGGTGTCCATGGGCCTGGGCCCGCTGATGGCGATCTACCAGGCGCGCTTCATGAAATATCTGGAACACCGCGGTATGGCAAAGACCGCGGGACGAAAGGTATGGGCCTACCTCGGCGACGGCGAGACCGACGAACCGGAATCGCTGGGCGCGGTCTCGATGGCCGGGCGCGAGAAGCTCGACAACCTGATTTTCGTGATCAACTGCAATCTGCAGCGACTCGACGGCCCGGTTCGCGGCAACGGCAAGATTATCCAGGAACTGGAAGGCGTGTTTCGCGGCGCGGGCTGGAACGTGATCAAGGTGGTGTGGGGCAACCAGTGGGACAGGCTGCTTGCCAAGGACAAGAACGGACTGCTGCAAAAACGCATGCAGGAAGCGGTGGACGGCGATTACCAGACCTACAAATCGAAGGACGGCGCCTATGTGCGCCAGCACTTCTTCGGCAAATACCCGGAACTTCTTGAGATGGTCGCCGATATGTCCGACGCCGAAATCTGGCGCCTGAACCGCGGCGGTCACGATCCGCGCAAGGTGTTTGCCGCTTATGCCGCAGCCAGCCAGCATACCGGCCAACCGACCGTGATCCTGGCCAAGACCGTGAAGGGCTACGGCATGGGCGAGGCGGGCGAGGGCCAGAACATCACCCACCAGCAGAAAAAAATGGCCGGCGAGGTGCTGCTCAAGTTCCGCGACCGCTTCAACATCCCGCTGACCGACGAGCAGGTCGCCAGCCTGAATTTCTACCGTCCGCCCGAGGACAGCCTGGAAATGAAATATCTGAAGGAGCGCAGCAAGGAGATGGGCGTGGTTCCGCAGCGCAGGCCGGTCAGCGAACCGCTGCAGATCCCGCCGCTGGAGGCCTTCGACGCGTTGCTGAAAGGAACCGAGGAACGCGAAATTTCGACCACGATGGCATTCGTGCGCCTGCTCGGCGTCCTGGTGAAAGACAAGAACATCGGCAAGCAGGTGGTGCCGATCGTGCCGGACGAATCGCGCACCTTCGGCATGGAAGGGATGTTCCGCCAGCTGGGCATCTTCTCCCAGCAGGGCCAGCTCTATACGCCGCAGGATGCCGACCAGCTGATGTTCTACAAGGAAGACAAATCCGGCCAGATCCTTCAGGAAGGCATCAACGAGGCCGGTGCGATGTCGTCCTGGATGGCCGCCGCCACTTCCTACGCGAATCACGGCAAGGCGATGCTGCCGTTCTATATCTATTATTCGATGTTCGGTTTCCAGCGCGTCGGCGATCTGGCCTGGGCGGCCGGCGACTTGCGCGCGCGCGGGTTTTTGCTGGGCGGCACCGCGGGCCGCACCACGCTGAACGGCGAAGGTTTGCAGCACGAAGACGGACACAGCCACCTGATGTCGGCAACCATCCCGAATTGCATATCCTATGATCCGACTTTCGCCTATGAACTTGCGGTGATCATTCACGATGGCATGCGCCGCATGTATGTCGAACAGCAGGATGTGTTCTATTACCTCACCGTGATGAACGAGAACTATGTCCATCCGGCCATGCCGAAGGGCGCGGAAGCGGGCATCATCAAGGGCATGTACCTGTTAAGCGAAGGCAAAGGGCACGGTGCTAAGGGCAAGGGCAAAGTGAACAGCCCACGCGTGCAACTGATGGGCAGCGGCACCATCCTGCGCGAAGTCATCGCGGCGGCGGAGCTGCTGGAGAAGGACTTTGGCGTCACATCGGACATCTGGAGCGTGACCAGCTTCACCGAATTGCGCCGCGACGGGATGGATTGCGAGCGCTGGAACATGCTGCATCCGGAAAAAGAAGCGCGGGCCAGCCATGTCGAACAGTGCTTGTCCGGCCGCAGCGGCCCGGTGATCGCCGCGACCGATTACATGCGCTCGTTCGCCGACCAGATTCGCGGCTTTCTGCCCCAGGATCACAAGGGGCATTTCAAGGTGCTGGGTACGGACGGTTTCGGCCGCTCCGACACGCGCAAGAAATTGCGCAAGTTCTTTGAAGTTGATCGTCACTACATCGCGGTTGCGGCACTCAAGGCATTGGCCGACGAGGGCACGATCAAGGCCGGCGAGGTCAGCAAGGCGATCAAGCTTTACAAAATCAATCCCGACAAACCCAACCCGACGACCGTTTAAGGCTGGGAGGAGACGCACAGTGGCTGAAATGAAGAAAGTATTGGTGCCGGATATCGGCGACTACAAGGATGTGAGCATCATCGAAGTGATGGTCAAAGC
>JBAUQH010000111.1:0-9027 GCA_049580605.1 Gallionella sp.
CTGCGAATTGTATCGCGCCAAGGCATACCGGTGCGAACTGGTGCCCAACACCGGCGAGGGCACCAAGAACGAGGCACAGTATTTCGCCTATATCGCCTATGACCTCGACCTGTTCGAACCGGGCTCGATCGCCAACCTCACCGCGTCGATCATCGGCAACGTGTTCGGATTCAAGGCGGTGAAGGCGCTGCGCCTCGAGGACATGCGCATCCCGGTTGCGTACCTGAAGACCTTCCAGGGCCCCGCCACCGGCATCGTGGTCGAGCGCGAGCGTCTCGACAAGTTCGGCCGGCCGCTGCTCGGCGCCACCACCAAGCCCAAGCTCGGCCTGTCCGGCCGCAACTACGGTCGCGTGGTGTACGAGGCGCTGAAAGGCGGGCTCGACTTCGTGAAGGACGACGAGAACATCAACTCGCAGCCGTTCATGCACTGGCGTGACCGCTTTCTGTATTGCATGGAAGCGGTGAACCGCGCCTCGGCAGCAACCGGCGAAGTAAAGGGCCATTACCTCAACGTGACCGCCGGCACCATGGAAGACATGTACGAGCGCGCCGAATTCGCCAAGTCGCTGGGCTCCACCATCGTCATGATCGACCTGGTGATCGGCTACACCGCGATCCAGTCGATGGCCAAATGGGCGCGCAAGAACGACATGATCCTGCACCTGCACCGCGCCGGCAATTCCACCTATTCGCGCCAGAAGAACCACGGCATGAATTTCCGCGTGATCTGCAAGTGGATGCGCATGGCGGGTGTGGACCACATCCATGCCGGAACCGTGGTCGGCAAGCTGGAAGGCGACCCGCTGATGATTAAGGGTTTCTACGACACGCTGCGCGAAACGCACACACCGCAAAGCCTGGAGAACGGGCTGTTCTTCGAGCAGGACTGGGCCTCGCTGAACAAGGTGATGCCGGTGGCATCGGGCGGCATCCACGCCGGCCAGATGCACCAGCTGCTGCATTACCTCGGCGAGGACGTGATCCTGCAATTCGGCGGCGGAACCATCGGCCATCCGCAGGGCATACAGGCCGGCGCCACCGCGAACCGCGTCGCGCTGGAGGCGATGATCATGGCGCGCAACGAAGGCCGCGATTACCTGAGGGAAGGACCTCAGATCCTCGAGGCCGCCGCGAAGTGGTGTTCGCCTCTCAAGGCCGCGCTGGATACGTGGAAGGACATCACCTTCAACTACGATTCCACCGACACCGCCGACTTCGTTCCATCGGTCACTGCCAACGTCTAATCCATTTATGAAGGAGAAAAAATCATGATGACCAATCCGGGCAACCGACTTACGCAAGGGCAGTTCTCGTTCCTTCCCGACCTGACCGACGAACAGATCTCCGCGCAGATCAAATACGCGCTCAAGAACGGCTGGGCGGTCAGCGTCGAATACACCGACGACCCGCACCCGCGCAACACCTATTGGGAAATGTTCGGCATGCCGATGTTCGACCTCAAGGATCCTGCCGGTATCCTGATGGAGATCAACAGCTGCCGCAAGACCTTCCCCAATCACTATGTTCGCGTGACGGCATTCAATTCGACGCGCGGCGTGGAAAGCCCGACCATGTCGTTCCTCGTGAACCGCCCCAAGAAGGAGCCGGGGTTCGGCGTGTCGCGGCAGGAAGTCGACGGACGCAGCATCCGTTACACCATCCACTCCTACGCCACCGACAAACCGGAAGGCGAGCGGTACTAGCGCAGTCGTGCCGAAACTGTGGCGGGTCACCGGCGGTGGCCCGTCATTTTTCAAACGCGGGAAACAACCAACCCGGAAATCAACCAACCCGGAAATCAACCAACACAGACATCGGAGTTGTTGCAAATGAGCGAAGCGGAACAAACCCGAACCACCCTGCCGGACGACACACCGGTGGACCTGGACGCGGAACTGAAATCCTCGAACGTGCAAGAAGTGCTGGACAAGCTCGACCGCGAGCTGATCGGCCTGAAGCCGGTCAAGACGCGCATCCGGGAAGTCGCGGCGCTGTTATTGGTGGACCGCCTGCGCAAGAAATTCGCGCTGAGTTCGGAAACACCCACGCTGCACATGAATTTCACCGGCAATCCCGGCACCGGGAAGACCACCGTTGCAATGCGCATGGCGGAAATATTGCATCGTCTGGGTTACGTGCGCGAGGGCCATCTGGTTTCCGTCACGCGCGACGACCTGGTCGGTCAATACATCGGCCATACCGCGCCCAAGACCAAGGAAGTCATCAAAAAGGCGATGGGCGGCGTGCTGTTCATCGACGAGGCCTACTATCTTTACAAACCCGAAAACGAGCGCGACTACGGCGCCGAATCGATCGAGATCCTGCTGCAGGTGATGGAAAACAACCGCGACGACCTGGTCGTGATCCTGGCGGGTTACAAGGACCGCATGGACAAATTCTTCCACAGCAATCCCGGCATGCGCTCGCGCATCGCCCACCACATCGACTTCCCCGATTACACGCCGGAAGAGTTGCTCGCCATCGCCAAACTGATGCTGGCACAGCAGAACTACCGCTTCAGCGCGGAAGGCGAAAAAGCCTTTGCGGAATACATCCCGCTGCGCATGAAGCTGGATCATTTCGCGAATGCCCGCTCGATACGCAACGCGCTGGATCGTTCGCGCCTGCGCCAGGCCAACCGGCTGTTTGCCTCCAGCGGCAAAAAGCTGAGCAAGGCCGACCTGATGACGATAGAGGCCGAAGACATCTTGGTCAGCCGGGTGTTTGACGAGCCGGATAAAAAGTGACCCTGGCAGACTGGCCGGTCCGGACCAACATGAAACGTTCAACGACATCGGGGCCGTCATCATGAATCTGCTGCGCGACATCCCGGCTATCCGCAGCATCTCCTTCGCGCTGGATGCCACGCATTACAACCACGCCAGGCTGGCGTTGGTGCGCATCGGCAATCCGCTCGAACTGGAACTGTGCAGCCTGGCGATCGACATGGTGCTGGAGAATGCCTGCTGGGTCGGCTATTACAGTTACCAGACCTCGCTGCCCCTGATCGCCTGGGACGGATTCGATCAAAACCGCAGCGCGCTGGATGCGCCGGTCGGATGCACCATGCATCTGTACCACCAGCATTCGTGGCTGCAAATGCCGAAAATATTATCCGCGATGGATGTGGCATTGCAGTCGCGCCTGTCGGCGAAGTGAAACTCATCCTTGCACCTTGCTCACCCTGTTCAAATAGGCCGCCACCAGTCCCGCCACCAGCCACAGGCTGGCGATCGCGGCGATCCAGAAGCCGGGGGCGCCCAGTGCGGGCACCAAAGTGTCGGTCAGCCCGAGCAGGATGCCGCCGCCGAGGCCCAGTCCCCACAGCAGCGTGGCATAGATCACCATCGGCACCACCGATTTCTTGTATCCGCGCAGCGCATTCACCGCGACGGCCTGCAGCGCATCGCCGAGGTGATACAGCGCGACCAGCATGATCAGCGGTGTCGCCACCTTCTGTACCTGCAGGTCGGTGGTATAAAGCGCTGCGATATGCTTCGCGCCGAACCAGAAGATTGCGCTTAACACGACGGCAGCCGCCATGCCGAGGCGGATTCCCACCCAGCAGGTGTGCCGCGCCCGTTCGCGCAGCCCGGCGCCGATGGCCTGGCCGGCGAGTATCGACGTGGCATTGCCCAGCGACAGCGGGATCATGAACGCCAATGCCGCCAGGTTCGCCGCGATCTGGTGCGCGCCGGATACCACCGGGCCGAGGCGCGCGATGAAAAGCGCCATGAACGTGAACGCGGTCACGTCCGCGATAAAAGTCAGTCCAATGGGTACACCCAGCCGCAGGAATTCCCGTATCGCGATGAAGTCCGGCGCGGCAAAACGCTTGCTGATCCGGAATTGCGCATAGTCCGGATGGCGCAGGCACCAGCCCCAGGCGAGCGCGGCAATCAGCCAGGCATCCACCGACGTGGCGACCGCACAGCCCGGCCCGCCCAATTCGGGCGCCCCAAGCAGGCCAAACATGAACACCGCATTCAGCGGAATCTTGATCGCCAGCGACAGCAGGTTGAACAGCATCACCGGGCGCGGACGGGCGATGCCGGTGGCCAGGCCGAAGAAGAGGCGCAACGCGAACACGGCAGGCACACCCCAGGCGGACGCGGCGAGATAGGCGCGCACTTTCATTTCGACGAGGGGCTGCAAGCGCGAGATCGAGATGATGGGACCGGGAAAGCGCAGCAGCAGGATCGCCGCCATCGCCAGCAGCAGCGATATCCATACGCTCTGGTGGATCTCCTGGCCGATCTCGGCACCCCGCCCTGCGCCGTACAGCTGCGCGATGATCGGCGGCAGCGCGAGCAACACGCTGATCAGCGACATCAATACCGTAGCCATGATCGCAGAGGCAATGCCGACCGAGGCAAGTTCGATCGCAGACAGACGCCCGGACATCGCGGTGTCGATCACGGCATTTGCCATCAATGCAAGCTGTGCGACCAGCACCGGCCAGGCCAGGTGGACGAGTTGCGATGCGGGGGAAACGGAGCGGCTCATAACCGTATTCTAGTTGGATACGGATACTATTTTGTTCGCGGCCCCGATCTGCCACGGCGGGACTCGCCAAGCCGCGTGTGAATGAAATGAAGCGGAGAAGACAAATTGTGATGCCTGCCTTGCCGAAAAATTCGATGCGGCCGGGCAATGAATACGCGGACACCCAAGGGTGTGTTGTGTGACGATGGCCGTCAGCCGGGCAAACTCACCGGCAGGCCGACGACGCACCGGGTAACCGCGCAATAGCAGACGGATAACCAGGGGCATCGCACCGCCTAGGTTCACTTACGGCGACAACATTCGAATGGAACGAATCGGAATGTTGTCCGGAGCATATCGGTTGCAAATAATGAATACATGGCTGCATCGCCGGCGTCCCGGGCGGCAGTTCGGGGTCGCCGGCCGGTTAGCCGCCAATCCGGCTTGGCTTGCGCGGCCTGCCATTCACGGAATGGAAACCGTTTATATCCATTGCCCCGGTTTATCGCCACCGGAGCGCCTCATTCGATTAACCATAATTTGACAAGGGACTTATCCATACCCATCATTACCGCAGTAATGAGAAATCCGCCCGCCGGAAACTTTCGGCGGTTCGGTATGCCTGTTTGCTTTTGGCCGGAAGTACACGGGCAAGAGCAGATTCCGGGAAGGCAGGCGGAAATTCGGATCGTGAGTTCGTTTGGCAACAGTTACGTGGCACAGCAATTTGCGAATGGGGGCGCCAATGTCTGCGGAAATAGCATCCAGAAATGAAGGGGGTCTTCTGATTATCAAAACATCGGGAACCATCAAAGATATAGGTTGGGTAACTTTCTCGAAACGCCTGTATGAGGTAGTCGCCAGGCATGGATGCACACGGATCATTATCGACAACTCGGAATTGGAGATTCCGACCAGATTAATAGAATACGTAAATCTGGAAAAATACTACTCCGAATGTTTGCCGTTTGAAGTCAGGTTCATTAAATTGGCCGTGGTATTGAATTCCAAATACAAAGAGTCGGGCAAATTCTGGGAAACCTATTGCAATAACAGAGGTTTTGGCTATAAGGCATTTACTTCCATGGAAGACGCAAGCGCATACATGGCGCGGTTCAAGCTAGAATAGCAATTTGTTGACGCGTGTTTGCATTCAACAAGTTGTAAAAGTTGCGCTTGCGCAGCGAAGGGGCGGCCAGGTTGATCCGATTCGAACACGATGACTGCATTCCGGTCGGATCCATCATCTGATGAAACATGAGGTGGCAATGTCCCAGTTTCCCGATCCGGGATCCACGAACGGCAGGAATTTCTTGCGCAGTCTGCGCTGGTTGATCTTTTACGCCTGGAACATTCCGCCGGTATTCGGCCTTGGCTTTATCCTGCTGATCCGCGAGTTAAACACAGAACAGCTGATCGGCATTCTGACGACTCCGCTGGAACCGGCCTATATCCTGTCCTGGTCTGTCTTTTCGGTATGGTACCTGCCGTGGCTGATGCGTCCCCTGGCCGACTGGCTTGACGGCACACCGGGACGCACCCCGGCAGCTGCACAACGGTCGGTGCGGCGCTTTCCGATGGCATTCTGGGCAGCTTTCCTGATCTACCTGTTCGCAGCGCCGGCATCGGTAATTATCGCGGCAGAACGCTACACCGATTTCGTCTCGACGCCCTACGACTGGTTTCGCATCGAACTCGTTGCATTGATTGTTTCCATTATCGTTGGCCTGCCCATTTTCTTCCTGATCTTCGACCTGTTCGGCAGGGTAATGGGGCCCATGAAACTCCGGCGCCCCATCTTCAGGATACGCACCAAGGTTTTTCTGATCGGTGCACTGGTGCCGCTGCTGATCGACACCATGCTGGTGCAGTACTACTGGACCCGCACCGGCTACTTCAGCTTTGAAACCTTCGGAGTCTGGCTGCTGCTCGAACTGATCGCGATCGCCGGCAGCCTGATCTTCGCCCACAGCTTTGCGCAATCGCTGATGCCGCTGCAGATGTTGATTGATGTGGCCCATCCTTTGCCTGAAGGACGCATCTCGGCGCTGCGCGCCAGTTCCACCGACGAAATCGGCGTCCTTACAATCGACTACCGGGTGTTGCTGGAAAAGCAGATGCTGCAGGGAGAAATTCTGGAGCTCACCAACCGCCTGTTGCATACCGCGGGGGGCGATGCGGGTACAGGCGAGGTTTTCCAGCAGGTGGTGGAGTTTTGCCGCCAGGTTACCAATGCGGATCAGGCTTTCGTGCTGGTGCACGACCAGGAGGCAAATGAACTGGTGGGCGTGATCCAGACCGGATCCGACTATCGCCCGGAAGGGCATTACCGGCTGACACTGGACGAGACATCGCTGGCCGTCTGGACCTTCAATCAACGCAAGGCAGCGACCGTCCCGGATTGCCGCCTGGATGAGCGGGTGAGCCAGCGCATGAGATCCCAGTTCGGCATATGTTCTGCGATCGCCGTACCGATGAAGCTGGACGACAAGGTAATGGGCGTGCTGATGGCGGTCGCGCATCACGAACCGCATGAATACACCAACCGCGATATCGTTTTTGTCGAAGGTCTGGCCCGCGAAGCGGCCTATGCGCTGAACGCCCAGATGCTCCGCGAGGCCCGCGTCCGCGCCGAAAAATCCTATCTCGATCAGCAGGAATTGTTCGGCCTGCTGCTCAACTCCACGGCTGAAGGTATCTACGGCGTCGATATTCAGGGCATCTGCAACTTTGTCAATCCCGCCTGCCTGCACATGCTGGGTTACGGCCGCCCGGAAGACCTGATCGGCAAGCCGGTGCATGCACTCATACACCATAGCTACCCGGATGGCAGGAACTACCCGGTTGAGGAATGTACAGTCAGGCTGTCGACGTTAAAGGGGCAATCGGCTCATTGCGAAGATGAAGTTCATTGGCGTGCCGATGGCAGCAGTTTTCCGGTGGAATACTGGTCGCATCCCATCTATCGCAATGGCGAAGTCGCCGGCGCGGTGGTGACCTTTGTGGATATTACCAGCCGCAAGCAAGCCGAAGCCGAACTGCGCATTGCCGCCACCGCCTTCAACTCCCAGGAAAGCATGATGATCACCGATGCGGATGGGGTGATTTTACGGGTAAACAACGCATTCACCGATACCACCGGCTATAGCGCCGAGGAACTTGTGGGACAGACTCCCCGCATGCTGAAGTCCGGCCGCCACGACGCCAATTTTTTCCGGGAAATGTGGGATTCCATTGCCCGAACCGGAACATGGCAGGGAGAAATCTGGGACCGGCGCAAGAACGGCGAGGTCTTTCCAAAATGGCTCACGATTTCCGCGGTCAAGGGAGACGACGGGATCGTGACCCATTATGTCGGATCGCATTTCGACATTACCGAGCGCAAGGCGGCGGAAGAAAAGGTCCACCATTTGGCTTTCTACGATCCGCTCACAGAACTGCCCAATCGCCGCCTGCTCATAGACCGGCTGCAGCAGGCCCTGGCAGCCAGCGCGCGCACGAAGCGACAGGGCGCACTGCTGATCATCGACCTGGATAATTTCAAGACCCTCAACGACACCCTTGGCCATGATTTCGGGGACGTACTGCTGACGCAGGTCGCCCAGCGTCTTCAACCCTGCGTGCGGGCGGGCGACACCGTGGCTCGACTGGGCGGTGACGAATTCGTGGTCGTGCTGGAGAACCTGAGTGCGCAGGCTGTCGAGGCGGCCACACAGGTAGAACATATCGGCGAAAAAATCCTGGACTCCATAAACCAGCTATACAAACTCGGACCGGTCGACCCCGCCATATCGGGCAGGTGGTGGCACACCACAACCAGTATTGGCGCCACGCTCTTCATCGGACACCATACGCCGTTCGAGGAACTGATGAAGCAGGCCGACATTGCGATGTACCAGGCCAAGAAAGCCGGCCGCAATACCCTGCGCTTTTTCGATCCGCTCATGCAGGAAGCCATCAACGAGCGCGTATCCATGGAGAGCGAGCTGCGCAAAGCCCTTGAGCAGCGACAATTCCAGTTGCACTACCAGATCCAGGTGGACAGTTCCGGCCGCCCATTGGGGGCGGAGGGATTGATACGCTGGGATCACCAGGAGCGCGGCATGATTTCCCCGGCGCTATTCATTCCTTTGGCAGAGGAAACCGGGTTGATCCAGCCTATCGGGCTATGGGTGCTGGAGACAGCTTGCGCCCAGCTCGAGGCGTGGCAACAGAAACCCGAGACCCGCGACCTGGTGCTGGCGGTGAATGTCAGCGCAAAGCAGTTCCATCAGGCTGATTTCGAGAACCAGGTGCGGGACATACTCCAGCGCCATGCAGTCAACCCCATGCGTCTCAAGCTGGAACTCACCGAAAGCCTGTTGCTGGACAATATCAAAGACACCATTGCCACCATGAGCGCCATGAAGCAAGCCGGCATCCAGTTCTCGATGGATGACTTCGGCACCGGCTACTCCTCGCTGCAATACCTCAGGCGCCTGCCGCTGGACCAGCTCAAGATCGATATGTCGTTCGTCAGGGATCTGGGCATCGTGGAGGG
>JBAUQH010000112.1:0-9028 GCA_049580605.1 Gallionella sp.
CCTTTGAATATGGCGTATCGTGCCGACGAGTTCGAGTTTTATCTGCTCGACTTGAAAGCCAAAGCGCTGGTTGTCGCGAAAGGGAGCGATACGCCGGCGCGGGAAGTCGCCGCGAAACTGGACATCGCGATTCTGGAACTGACGCCCCATCCTGAAAATGGCGCGGGCAGTTTCACGATCTCGGCCACGGCACATGCAGGCCCGCCAAGTGTAAACGGCGGAATGGCGCAAAACGACGACATCGCGCTGATCCTGCATACTTCCGGAACGACCTCCCGTCCCAAGATCGTGCCGCTGACACACCGGAACGTATGCGCGTCCGCGCGCAACATCTGCAAGACGCTGAGCCTCAAAGCGGACGACCGCGAGCTGCACATAATGCCGATGTTCCATATCCATGGCCTGATTGCGGGCGTGCTGGCGCCGATGGCGGCCGGCAGCCAGATGTTCTGTCCCCCGGGATTCAATGCGTTGAAGTTCTTCGGGTGGATGAAGGAATGCAGGCCGACCTGGTACACCGCCGTCCCGACCATGCACCAGACCATCCTGTTGCGCGCCGCGAACAATATGGACATCATCGAAAGCAACCCGCTGCGCTTTATCCGTTCATCCTCCTCGTCGATGCCGACAAAAGTCATCGCAGATCTGGAGAAAGTATTCGGCGCGCCGCTGATCGAATCGTACGGAATGACGGAAGCCGCCCACCAGATGGCCAGCAATCCGTTGCCGCCTGGCAAGCGCATACCCGGTTCAGTCGGGATCGCCGCCGGTCCCGATGTTGCAATCATGGATCACGACGGCAAATTGCTTGCGCCCGGCATGATCGGTGAAGTCGTGATACGGGGCGAGAATGTCACGCTTGGTTACGAGAACAACCCCAAGGCCAATGCCGAAGCCTTCGTTAACGGATGGTTCCGCACCGGTGACCAGGGCTCCCTCAGTCCGGAAGGCTATTTGACGCTGACAGGCCGCCTGAAGGAAATCATCAACAGGGGCGGAGAAAATATATCTCCGCTGGAAATCGATGAAGTGCTGATGCATCATCCCGCCGTGGTACAGGTGGTCACTTTTGCGATGCCGCACGAAAAACTGGGCGAGGAAGTTGCTGCGGCCGTGGTATTGCGCGAAGGTTTCACGCTGAACGAGCGTGAACTGCGCGACTTTGCGGAAATCCATCTGGCGGATTTCAAGGTGCCAAAAAAAATCCTGTTCATGGCCGAAATCCCCAAAGGCGCCACCGGAAAGTTGCAGCGCATCGGCCTGGCCGCCAAGCTGGGACTGGGCAAATAGAACCCGATCCTGGTGGGGTGCGCTTGATGGCCCGACTCAGCCCAGGACAAGCCAACGGCCGTAACACTGCGTTAGCCGTGACGGACTCGCAACCTGCGATGATACTTATCTCCGCAGGAAAAACAGGGCTGCAGGGACTGACCCGATGCCCTCTGCAGGATCAGGCGCCTTAAAGGCCGCTTTTTTCAGCGTGGTAGCCGAGCTGTCTGGAAATCTGTTCGCCGGTTTCCTTGACCAGCGCAATCCAATCGTCGCGTCGCCGTTCTATCGGAGCCGATACTGACAGGCCGGCGGCGACCTGGCCGCTGGCATCCCGTATCAGGGTGCCGATGCACCCCACGCCCAGTTCTGCCTCTTCATTATCGAGGGCATAGCCCTGTCGTGTTGCAGCGGCACAATCCTGCAGCAATTCGGTCAACCGGGTGCGGGTATGGTCGGTATACGCGGGCAGCTTGCTGCGCTTGGCATAACCGCGGCAGGCCGCGTCGCCCAGATCGCCGAGCATCAGCTTGCCGACCGCCGTCACATGCAGCGGTGCGCGGCTGCCGATGATCTGTTCCACCCTGATCATGCGTTTGGCCAGCGAGCGCTCGATATATACAACCTCGTCTCCCTCGCGTACCGCCAGGTTGACCGTCTCGCCGAGGCGGTCGCGCAGTTTTTCCATCAGCGGCAGCGCAATTTTCCGGATATCGACGCTGGCGTTGACCCGGTTGCCGAGCTGCATCAGTTTCGCGCCCAATTGATAGTTTCCCCTGGCGGTTCGCTCGATATAGCCGTGCTCGGCCAGCGACGAGAGGATGCGGAACGCTGTCGAGGGATGCAAGCCGGTCTCGGCGGAGAGTATTTTCAGGCTGGCCGCCTCGTCGTGGCCGGCGATGACATCGAGCAGTTTCGCCATCCGGTCGATCACTTGTATGGCACTAGGTTCTTTTTTCATATTTCGTATTATGAAAACGATTGTGTATTGCGAAATTCTACAACAAGCTTTATTCTGCATGCAAATCCTGATTTAGCAATCAATAACAGTGTTGGCCATCGCAATGGCTAACCGTTCTGTTGCCACATTTTTGTGGCAGCATTTTTTAAGGAGCAAAGACATGTCAACCAGCATAGCAACTACCCCGGCTTATTGTGAGGGCATCCAGCATTTCGGTGCGCCATGGGAGGGATTTGCCAAACATGCCCAATCGGCCGTGATCAAGCAGGGCCAGTCTGCCATCGGCGACCCTCATGCGCCCGACGCGATCTACCAGACTTTGTTGATGGCCGATGCGCTGCGTTATCTGACTTTGCAAACCTGCGGTTCAAAAGGCTCGGGGCATCCGGGCGGTTTCGCCAGCAGCGCGGAAGCCTATGCCTCGCTGGTGATGCTGGGCCACACAAATATCGTGACCGAGGTAGGCCACCATGCGCCCGGTTTCTACAGCGCAATGTTCCTCGATACTTCGCTGGAGGAGATGGGCATCAAGACGGTGACCGCGCTGATGGCGCGTTTCCGCGAGAAACATGGCCTGCTCGGACACCTGTCCGGCGCGATTCCGGGACTGCTGGCACCGGCCGGCCCGCTTGGCCAGGGCCAGCACTTTGCGATGGCCGGCGCGCTGCTGCACCCGGGAAAATTGTTCCCGGTCACGATCGGCGACGGCGGCATGGGCGAGCCCTACGTGCTCAATTCGATGATGCACTTCAACACCGCCTATCCCAAGGTCACCAATTTCCTGCCGACCCTGATCTGGAACGGCTACAGCCAGGAACATCATTCGATGGTGTCGCGTTTCAGCAACGCCGAAATGATCGCCTACTGGAAAGGGCACGGTTTCAAGGAAGTCATCCTGGTCGACGCCAAGGATTTCGACGACACCAATCAGGCCAGCGCCTACGCCGACAGCTCTTACTTCTCGCACAAACAGCGTCTGGCCTTTGCCGCCGCGGTGCTTGCCGGCGTGGACACGGCGGCCAAATCCGCGCTGGGCGGCACGCTGACCGCATTCATTATCAAGCAGATGAAGGGTACCGGCGTGCACACCGTCGGCGCTAAGTCGCACAATCTTTACCCGGCCGACAGCCTGGACAAGCCGCACATGATCGACGGGTTGAAGCGCCGCGCGCTGAATCCCGAGGCATGGGCAATCGTGCGCGAGAATTTCGTGCGTGCCGGCGGCGGCCCCGCCGCCAGGACTGCGGTGACCGAGCATGTGCTGGATCTGGCGCCGCTGGGCAAGATGCCGCTGCACCAATTCGCCAAGGGCGAGAAAGCGGTGCCGTCCACCGCGATGGGTGCGTTGGTTGCCTATGTGGGCACCAAAGACAAGCGTTTCGTCGTGTCCAATGCGGACGGCAATGAGGCATCGGCGATGAAGAACATCAACGATGCGCTGAAGATCCGCCATCCGACAATCGATCCGCTGTACAACCAGGAGCCGGAAGGCCAGGTCTACGAGCCGTTGAACGAGGATGCTTGTGCCGGTCTGGCCGCAGGCCTGGCACTGTTCGGTTCGCGCGCTTTGTGGCTGTCCTACGAGAGCTTCGCGATCAACGGCTGGCCAATCGTGCAGACGGTCGCACAGGCAATGGCCGAGTTGCGCCGCAAGACGCCCTCGATCGTGACGATGTTCACCGCCGGTGCCTTGGAACAGGGCCGCAACGGATGGACGCACCAGCGTCCGGAAATCGAGAACTACTTTGCCGCGCAGATGCGCAACGGCAACACGTTCCCGCTGTTTCCGTGCGATGCGAATGCGATTCAGGCTACTTACGAATATGCGACCAACAGCTACAACAAGTGCATGGTGATCATCGCGTCCAAGAGCCCGCTGCCGGTATACATGAGCGTGGATGAAGCAAGGCACGCGGTCGAAGAAGGCGCGGCAACCATCTATGAAAGCAGGTCGGGAGCCAAGGGCACCGTGGTGTTTGCTGTAACCGGCGACATGGTGTTCCTGCCGGTGTTCGAAGCGAAGGACAGGCTGGAAGCGGAAGGCTACAAGGTGCGCATCGTTGCGGTCGTGAATCCGCGCCGCCTGTATCGCCCCACCGATATTTCGTGGGACACCGTATCAGAACCGGACAACAAGTTCATGGACGACGCGCATTTCAACGCGCTGTTCGATGGCGACGTGCTGCTGGCGGTGAGCGGCGGTCCGAGCGCGGTGCTGGAACCGGTATTGCTGCGCACCCGCGCGGCCGGGCGCGATACCTTTGCCTGGAAGCGCGGCGAGACTACCGCCAGCCCCGCCGAGATCATGGACTTCAACGGCCTGACGGCCGAGGCGATGTTCAAACGCGTGAAGACGCTGAAGGGCTGATTTTCAATGCACGGCCGGGATAACTTCCCCCGGCCATTATCGTGAAGGCGATTCATGACTGAAACCAAAATCATCGTGCTGGACGATGACCCGACCGGCTCGCAAACGGTGCACGGCTGTCTGTTGCTGACGCGCTGGGACAAGGACACGCTGCGCGAGGCAATCATGGATGCGTCGCCGCTGTTTTTCGTGCTGACCAATACCCGCGGCATGGCTGCAGGGCCTGCCGCGGATATCACCCGCGAGGTTTGCCGGAACCTGAAACTGGCAATGGCAGAACTGAGGCGGGACGGACACGACATCAATCCCATCCTGGTCAGCCGGTCCGATTCGACGCTGCGCGGCCACTACCCGGTCGAAACCGACGTGATCTCATCGGAGCTGGGCGCGTTCGATGCGCATTTCCTGGTTCCGGCCTTCTTCGAGGGCGGGCGCATAACCCGCGACAGCGTGCACTACCTGATGGTGGACGGCAGGGAAACGCCGGTGCATGAAACCGAATTCGCGCGCGACTCGGTGTTCGGCTACCACCACAGCTATTTGCCGGATTACGTCGAGGAAAAGACGTCCGGGCGCATCAGGGCGGTCGAAGTGGAGCGCTTCCTGTTGCGCGACGTTCGCGGCGACAGCATGCCGCGCCTGATGCGGCTGAGGGGTAATGTGTGCTGCGTGGTGGATGCGGAAAACCAGCAGGACCTGAATCATTTTGCCGAGCAGCTGCGTCTGGCTGCTGCACAGGGCAAACGCTTCCTGTTCCGCAGTGCGGCCAGCCTGCTCACCGCGCTGGCGGGCCTGCCGGGCCAGCCGGTCGCTGCAGAAGACATGGCGCAATATGTGCGCGGCGGCAAAGCGGGCGCGGTGATCGTCGGGTCGCATGTCAAAAAAACCACCGCGCAGCTCGAACAATTGCTGAAGATGCCCGGCGTCGCGGCTATCGAAGTCGATGTGGAACAATTGCCGGAAAAACGCGAGGCGCTGCTGGCGAAAATCATTCTTGAATGCGGGCAGTGTCATGCTGCGGACAAGACCCCGGTCGTGTTTACCAGCCGCACTGAAAAGGCATTTCCCGACCAGGCGGCAAGGCTGGCATTCGGCGACATGGTTTCCGGCTTTCTGATGGACGTGGTGCGCAACTTGCCCAGGACCCTGGGCTTCCTGATCAGCAAGGGCGGGATCACGTCGAACGATGTGCTGAGCTCGGGCCTGGCGCTGCGCACCTCGCGCGTCGTCGGGCAAATCCTGGCGGGATGTTCGGTGGTCTGCTGTCCCGCTGATCATCCGCGCTTTCCGGATTTGCCGGTGGTGATTTTCCCCGGCAATGTCGGCGATGATCAGGCGCTGGCCACTGTGTATCGCAGACTGGCTGCTAAGAACTAGTTTATGTCAGCTTATCGTTGCGGGCCTCATCCGTGGCCGCATCGATCATTGGTCGGTAGTAGTGAAAGCGGATGCTGGAAGCATCCCGGATGCAGCCTTACTCATCGTCCTTGCGCAGCCCCTCGATGAACTCGTAAATTGCCAAGCCCGCACCGATCAGTGCAACCGCAATCAGCGGGATCTTGTGCAGCTTGATCACCGGCGGTGCAAGGAAGGCCAGCACCGCCACCAGGCCGATCAGGCCGGCTATCGTTTTGAATTTCATGACTTTATCCTCACTTTTCCTGATGGTTACTTGACGGATTCGACCAGCCAGCGTGCGGTGCGCAATAGCCGAGCATCGTCGCCGACCCGTCCGACCAGCTGCACGCCGACCGGCAGGCCGTTGCCGGACTGCAGCAGCGGCAGGCTGATCGCCGGCATGCCGCAATAGCTCCACAGCGTGCAGTACATCGGACTGCCCGTCGATGCGAGACCGTGCGGTGCGGCGCCGGCGACTGCGGGCGTCAGGATCGCATCGTAACGGTCGAAGATCTCGTCAAGCGCTTCAGTTACAACGGGGATACGCGCCAGCGATTGGATGTAGTCGACCGCCTTCACGCTGCGGCCCCGCTCGATCAGGTCCTTCAGCGAAGCGGACAGCTTGTCGGCACCGCGCTCGTAGTCGGTCTCGTAGTTGGCTGCGATGTCCGCTTCCATCACGTACCTGTGCCAGTCGAGCACCGCCGCGGACGAGTCGGGCAGCACGAATTCGCCGACTTTCCCGCTCAGGTGTTCGACCAGTTCATCGAATCCTTCCCGGGTGTCGGCATCCAGTTGCGGCCACCAGGGTGTTTTGACCAGCGCAAGCGTTGGCGGCATCGGCGGTTCCTCGTTGCATAGCCGCAGCATCGGCACGGGCGCACGCGGCGTCATGCCCGGCTCGTCGGCGTCGTAGGCGGACAGCACTTCGCCGAGCAGCGCGATGTCGTCGATGCTGCGGGCAAAGCCGCCGACCTGGTCGAGGGGACCCGACTGGCGCAGGATGCCCTGGCGGGAAATCAGACCGCGAGTCGGTTTGAAGCCGAACACGCCACAATAAGCGGCCGGCCGGATCAGCGAACCGTTAGTTTGCGTGCCGATCGCGAGCGGAACCATGCCTGCCGCCACGGCTGCAGCCGATCCGCTCGACGAGCCGCCGGGCGTATGCGCCAAGTTGTGCGGGTTGCGCGTCTTGCCGGGTTCGAGTACGGCCAGCTCGGTGGTGACCGTTTTGCCCATGATCACCGCACCCGCGCTGCGCAACAGGTCGACCACCTTGGCATCGTGCCAGGGATTGCGTCCGGCATGCAGCGGCGTGCCGTCCTCGGTCGGCATGTCGCCGGTATCGATGATGTCCTTGATGCCGACCGGCACGCCGTGCAGCGGGCCGAGTGGCTTTCCGGCAGCACGATGGTCGTCGGCCTTTGCTGCCAGCGTCAGCGCGTGTTCCGCATCGAAATAGGCCCAGGCCTGCACTTCCGGTTCCCGGGCCTGTATCTGCGCGATGCAGGCCTGCACCAGATCGCGGGAACTGAAAACCCCATCGCGTATGCCCTGGGCGGCCTGGTTGGCGGTGAGCCAGTTCAGATTTTCCATGTCATTTTTCGGGTTATTAATTGTTATAGAAAAGGTCGGGCAGCCAGTAGACCAGCTGCGGGAAGACGTACACCGCCAGCATCGCCACGAACACCATGCTCAGGAACGGCATGCAGCCTTGGAAGATGGTCAGCAGCTGCACGTGCTTCGGCGCCACGCCCTTCAGGTAGTAGGCCGACATCGCCATCGGCGGGGTCAGGAACGAAGTCTGCAGGTTCAGCGCGATCAGGATGCCGAAGAACATCGGGTCGACATTAAAGTGCGGCAGCAGCGGCAGGAAGATCGGCACGAAGATGATGATGATCTCGCTCCACTCCAGCGGCCAGCCCAGCAGGAAGATGATCAGCTGGGACATCAGCAGGAAGGTGACCGTGTTCAGGTGCATGGCCAGCACGTAATGCTTGATCAATTCCTCGCCGCCGAGGTAAGAGAATACCGAGGAGAAGGTCCACGAACCGACGAACAGCCAGCAGACCATGGCCGTGGTGCGTGCGGTCAGGAATACCGCCTCCTTGAGCCGAACCCAGGTAAGGGCACGATAGGCCGCGGCCAGCAGCACGCCGCCCAGAGCGCCGATCGCGGCCGCTTCGCTGGGCGTGGCCAGACCGAACAGGATGGCGCCGAGCACCGACAGGATCAGGATTGCCAGCGGCAGAAAAGCCTTGGCCAGCAGGATGAACACTTGGCCCCAGGATGTGTTTTCATAAGCTTCACGCGGCAGCTTGGGGGCAAGGGAGGGATTGATGACCACCCGGGCCACCACATAGGTCATGTACAGCCCTGCCAGCAGCATGCCGGGTAACATTGCCGCGGCATACAGTCTCACGACGGAAATCGATGCGGTCGCGCCATACACGATCAGCATGATCGACGGCGGGATCAGGATGCCCAGCGTGCCGCCGGCGGCGATCACGCCGGTTGAGAGCTTCTGGTCATAGCCGGCCTTGAGCATGGCCGGCAAGGCAAGCAGCCCCATCAGTGTCACCACCGCGCCGACGATGCCGGTCGCCGTGGCGAACAGCGCGCAGGTGATCAGTGCCGCGATCGCCATCGCGCCGGGAACCGCGCGAAACGCGAGTTGCAGGCTGAGGAACAGGCGGTCAAGAATATTGGATCGCTCGACGATGTAGCCCATGAACAGGAACAGCGGTATCGCGGTCAGCACATCGTTGTTCATCACGCTGAAGGTGTTCTGGGTCAGCAGGTAGAACACCCGGTTGTCGAAGAATGCCTGATCCGGTGTGAAATAGGCGTAATAGCCGTAGAACACGCCCATCGCCATCAGCGTGAAGGCGATCGGGAAACCGAGCAGGATGATGAAAATGAAGGTGCCCAGCATCATCATGGCAATTTGCGGGTCGGTCATTTTCGTTCTCCAGGCAATGCTGCTTCGTGTTTCATGCGCTTTAGATCCTCGATCTGGTGCAACATTGCCG
>JBAUQH010000113.1:0-19065 GCA_049580605.1 Gallionella sp.
CTTCGTGTCCATGCAGCTGGCCGCGCGAGGTCAGGCCTTGAAATTTCGCTTCGCTCCTGAATCCAAGGTTTTGCAGCCGTGCGAGTTCGTCGACCCACAGGAAGCCGACGTTATGCCGGGTGGATTCGTATTCGCGTCCGGGGTTGCCCAAGCCTACTATTAATCGTATCGCAGTCATGGTGTCAGAAAATATTGGCGCCTGAATAAAAAAACCCGCCATGCCTGAGTCAGCAATGGCGGGTTTATGAAGCCAGTCGTTTTACTTGGCTTTTTTGGCGGCGGGAGCCGCGGCTTCGGGGGCAGCTGTTCCCGTTTTGGCCACTCCGGCAGCAGGCGCAGGAGCGGATGCCGCTGAAGCTGCTGCTGCGGCTTCAGCCTCGGCAGCCACTTCGGCTTCCATCATGCCGCGCGGAACTTGCACCACAGCGACTACCGCCTCGGCGGTATGGGTGCCGTGCGCGGCAACTTCCACGCCGGCCGGAAGCTTCAGTTCGGCCACGTGCACCGAATGGCCCAGCTCCAGATGTCCCAGATCCACTTCGATGTAGGTCGGCAGGTCCTTGGGCAGGCAGATGATATCCAGTTCGTGGAGCACATGGCTGATCTTGCCGCCGCCCACCTTGACGCCGGGAGCGATATCTTCGTTGACGAAGTGCAGCGGCACTTTGATGTGCATTTTTTTCTTCGCATCCACGCGCTGGAAGTCGATGTGCTGGACCTGCTGGCGGAACGGGTGCATCACGAAATCGCGCAGCTGCACGGATTCCTTCTTGCCGTCCAGATTCAGCGACAGGATGGATGCGTGGAATGCTTCTGCACGCAGTTTGTGGTACAGCTCGTTGTGATCCAGTTCGATCAGGTTCACGTCGCCCGCGCCATACACAACACCTGGCACGCGGCCGGTGTTACGCAGACGGCGGCTCGCACCCGTTCCTTGCGCCTTGCGAATTGTTGCATTGATTTCGATTGTCATTTTACTTCTCCAAAAAACAGAATCGTCCGCGACCAGGCGATCCCCGTGTTGCAACAGCCAACATGGCTGCCGCTTTATAGTTTATTCGGTAAACAGCGAACTCACCGATTCTTCGTTGTTGATGCGGCGTATCGTTTCGGCCAGCAATTCAGCCGTGCTCAGCTGGCGGATGCGCCTGCAATTGCGTGCTGCCTCGTTCAGCGGGATGGTGTCGGTAACGACCAGTTCATCCATCGCGGAATTCTCGATGCGTTCGATCGCCGGGCCGGACAGCACCGCATGGGTACAATAGGCCAATACGCGCGTCGCGCCCTTTTCCTTGAGTGCGTTGGCGGCTTCGCACAGTGTATTGGCGGTATCCACCAGGTCATCCATGATCAAACAGGTCCTGCCCGCAACGTCGCCGATGATATTCATTACTTTTGCCACGCCCGGTTTGGGGCGGCGCTTGTCAATGATCGCGAGGTCCGCATCCAGCTGCTTGGCCAGCGCCCGGGCACGCACCACGCCGCCGACGTCCGGTGAGACCACGATCAGGTTCGGGTAATCATGCTTCCACACGTCCGACAACAGGATCGGGCTGGCGTAAATGTTGTCCACCGGGATATCGAAGAATCCCTGTATCTGGTCGGAGTGCAAATCCATCGTCAGCAAGCGGTCCACGCCGGCGCTGGAGAGCATGTCGGCCACCAGCTTCGCGGTAATCGCAACCCGAGCCGAGCGCAGACGGCGATCCTGGCGAGCATAGCCGAAATACGGCATCGCGGCGGTGATGCGACCGGCCGAAGCGCGCTTCAGCGCATCCACCATTACCAGCACTTCCATCAAATTGTCATTGGTCGGCGCGCAGGAGGATTGCAGTACGAACACATCCTTGCCGCGCACATTCTCAAGCAGCTCGACCTGGACCTCGCCATCCGAGAAGCGGCCCACCGTGGCACGCCCCAGATGAATTTGCAGATACTTCGCGACCGCCTCTGCGAGCCTAGGATTGGCATTGCCGGTGAACACCATCAAGCTGTCGTAGGACACGTCAATCCCTCAATATTTACTCAAAACTGGCTGGGGAGGCAGGGATCGAACCTGCGAATGCCGGAATCAAAATCCGGTGCCTTACCACTTGGCGACTCCCCAATAAAACTGCCGCAATTACCGATAACCTGACTGCGCAGGTTAGCTGGTGTTGCCTTACTCCGGCACCCAATCATGCAACGGATGCCTGGATAAACCTTGCGCTACCACACCGCGGATTCCGTGGGGCAGCTGTTTCTTCGCTTCCTCGGCCTTCTTGCGGCTGCCGAACTCGGCGAAAACGCATGCGCCAGAACCGGTCATCATCGCCTTGCCGGAGCCGTCTCCGGACCGTAAATTGTCAAGACTGGCGATATGGCGCGCTACTTCCGGGTAGAGTTCGCATGCCACCGGCTGCAAATCGTTGCGAAACTCCCGCAGGCCGCTGTTTTCCCGCTCCAAAAGGGCGCGCATTGTGATGGAATCTGCATTCCGTGTCAATTCCGGGTGTGCAAAAATCTGCGCGGTCGGCACCTGCACCGGCGGGAACAGCACCAGATACCACGCATCGGGCAGTGGGAAAGCCTGCAGCCGCTCGCCGACACCTTCGGCAAACGCATTTTCACCGAAAATGAATACCGGCACATCCGCACCCAGCCGCAGTCCGAGTTCCATCAGGCGCGCACGCGTCAAACCCAGCGACCACAGGCGGTTCAGCGCGATCAGCGTGGTTGCCGCATCGGAACTGCCGCCGCCCAGCCCGCCGCCCACCGGGATATGTTTTTCCACCGCGATCTGCACGCCCAGGCTGCACCCGGTTTCGCTTTGCAGCAGGCGCGCCGCACGCACGCAGAGATCCTGATCTTCGGCCACGCCTTCCAGTGCATTGGTGCGGCGGATTTCGCCGTCTTCGCGCTGGCTGAAATGCAGCGTGTCCTGCAGATCGATGAAGCGGAACAGGGTTTGCAGCAAATGGTAGCCGTCCGGCCTGCGCCCGACGACATGGAGGAACAGGTTCAATTTTGCGGGTGCGGGGCAGGAGAGTTTCATCTCGAATAATCCGCTGGCTAACCCGGAGATTGGCGGTCTATCGTTACAGTCAGCGCAGAACCGCAACGTGGCAGGGAAGTGCGGCAAGCTTCGCAGCGGCTCGCGAACCGCTGCAAAATGCAGCCGGGAAAGTGGCGGTCCGATCCGCAAGCGCTGTATGCCGGCTTGCCGGATATCGGGCTCAATGCGGATTCCATTGCCACTGGTCGATCAGCAACAGCAGCGTCAAATGCTCACGGCTAAGCTGCAGGCGTGCCGGCAAGCTGCCGGCGTAGCGCAAGTAGTGCACATCCCAACCATCCTGTTGCAGTTCGCTGATGCGGCCGCTGCTGTCCCGGGTGATTTGCGCGCGACTGTCGTTGTCCGGCCGTCCCAGCACCCATTGGTGCAGGCCGCGCAGCGGCAAATGCCAGTCCAGCACCTCTTCCATCAGCGCTTCCGCACTGTCGGCCTGGTAGTGCTTGTTGCCGTCGTCCAGGGTTGCGGTGTTTGCGTCGCGATATACCCGCGCCGCGGTCTGGCCGAGCGGGTTGAGCAGCAGGATTTCATCGGTTTGCACGCGGTGCGTCCAGTGCAGCCCGGCGGAATGCCGCTCGCCGTCATGGTTGATCGAAATCCGGCCGTTCATCGCGAACGAGGCGGCTTCGACCTGTGCCGGACGCGCATTCATTTCCGCAGGAGAGGGGAGCAGCGCGCATCCTCCCAGCCCGCACAGGCCCAGAAGAGCCAGCAAGCGCCTCATCATGGATCGAATTTCCGGATGGCTTCCTGCAGAGGCTCGTTCCCTGGATTGTTTTTGAGGCTGTCCTGCCAGATTTTTTTCGCTTCGTCCTTGTTGCCGCGCATCCACAGCACCTCGCCCAGGTGTGCGGCAATTTCGGGATTGGCATCGCCGGCATATGCGCGCCGCAGCATTTTCACGCTCTCGTCCAGCTTGCCGCTGCGGTAGTAGCCCCAGCCCACGCTGTCCATGATGGAGGGATCGTTGGGGGCAAGTTGAAGCGCCTTTTCCACCAGCTGCATCGCTTCCGGGATGTGTTCGTTGCGTTCCAGCATGCCGTAGCCCAGCGCATTGTAAGCCTGCGCGTAGTCCGGCTTGATCCTGATCAGCTTCCGCATCAGTTCCTCGAACACGCCGGGTTTGCCGATCTTGTCGGCCATCATTGCGGTTTCGTAGAGCAGGTCGATTTCATCGGGCTGCTTTTCCAGCGCCTGATTCAACACCCGGTATGCCTCATCGAACTGGCTGGCCTCGCGCAACAGCTGCGCCTCGATCATGGCCAGTTTCGCGCGTTGCTTGTCGTCGTCCGGCTGTATTTCATGCAGGACCTGGCGGGCTTCGGCCAGATGACCCTGCTTGCTCAGCAGATAGGCGGTGCGTATCTGTGCCTGCATCAGGAAATCACCATCCTTGATCCGGCGATAGTAGGCAATTGCTTCATCGTCGCTGTTTTTTGCCTCGCTCAACTGTCCCAGGTAATACAGCACTGTTCCCTGGTCCTTGTTTCCTTTGCTGAGCGACTGTTTGAGTTCTGTCTCGGCACTTTTGAGGTCATTCAGCTGAAGCGATATCAGTGCGATCGCGTAGGCAAACTCGGGATTGTCGGGATTTTTGTCGGCCATGTACCGGAATTGTTCCCGCGCCGCCTTGTACTGTTTCTGGTCGAGCAATTCGCGCGCGTACTGCATGCGGATTTCATGCGCATCGGGATAGCTGGACAGATAGCTGTGCAGCAATTCCAGGCTACGCTGGGGATCCTTTGTATGCAGCAACATCGCTTCAAGGGATACCGCCATGTTCCACTCCGGGCGCAGGCTGCGTGCCTGCTGCGCCTCGTTCAGTGCCAGTTCTCCGTCGCCGGACGAATGCGCCAGTTGCGACACGGCCCAATGGGCTTCAGCCACGCGCGGATACGGCTGCGCAAGTTCGCGCATCAATTTAAGCGCCGCCGCCTGGTCCGGATAAGGAGCAAGCATTTGATAGATCTGGAAAAAATTTTGAGGAACGTGTTTAACGTCCGCCTTGAGCAGGCCGGCCATTTCATCGCGGGCCTGGTCGATTTTGCCGATGTGCAGCAATACCGAAGACAGCATGCGCTTTGCCATCATCGAGGAGGGATCGGCTTCGCTCCATATCCTGAAAGCCTCGACGGCTTTGTCGGGCTGGCCGAATTGGAGCGCCATATTCGCGGCGCGCATTGCGAGACGCGGGTCGCGGGTTGTTTTCGCCAGATCCAGACTGCCGTCGACGGCAACCTTGCCTTCGCCGCGCTGGGCGGCGATTTCCGAAAGCAGGTATTGATACAGCACGCTGCTGCTCAACCTGACGTCGGGCAAAGCCATCGTAGTTTCTTCCGGTGTTGTTACGGGTGTTTCTTCAGGGGGCGTTACTGCCTCGCTTCCGGTTTGCCGGGGCTGGTCCGTCTGCGCGTGAAGGTCGCCGGCACCCGGTTGCACGGCCGGGTTCACCGGGACATGCGCACAGGCGCTGAGCAGCAAACAGGCGAAAAGGAGATGTTTCAACTTGGTCATGAGCATACTGCTTGTGATGGGTACGTAATAATAAGTTATATTGAAGCCGATTAGACCAGTCGCGCTGCAAAAAATCCGGGTTTCATCGCGCCTGCTGCGTTGCGGGCAATTTTTCTTGCTAATATATCGGCCGTCTGTGCCGCCGCACATCGAATTTTCAGTACGGGAAAACCTTAACGCCGGCCAGAACGGATATCCTGATCGCAGTGCATTCCGGTGAAACACCGTGCATTCTGGTGAAACCCTGTGCATTCGGGAGAAGTTTCGGGATGTCCGGTTTTTCCAAATCACACAACAACGACGGCCCAATTCCTTGTCCAACACAGTTCCCGAAATTACCCTCTCCGCACGCAACCTGGCGCGACGCTTCGGCAATGTCCAGGTCGTTCAGGGTGTCTCGCTGGAATTGAGGCGAGGCGAGGTGCTGGGTTTGCTCGGCCACAACGGCGCAGGAAAATCCACCACGCTGCAGATGCTGACCGGCTGCCTGTTGCCGGATGACGGCGACGATAACCATTGCAGCATAGACATCTGCGGCATCGATTTGTTGCACCACCCGGTGCAGGCCAAGTCACACCTCGGCTACCTGCCCGAAACGCCTCCGCTGTATCGCGAACTCCGCGTCGACGATTACCTGGGGTTCGCGGCGCGCCTGCGCGGCATGAAAGCTGAAGGGGTTGCCGCGGCACTAGTGCGGACCCGGCAGCGCTGCGGACTGGAAACGGTCGGCAGAAAGACCATCGGCACGCTGTCCAAGGGCTATCAGCAGCGCGTCGGCATCGCGCAGGCCATCATTCACGAGCCCGACGTGATTGTGCTGGACGAACCCACGGTCGGCCTCGATCCCGCGCAGGTCCGCGACATACGCAGCCTGATCCGCGAACTGGGCGACCACTGCAGCGTGATCCTTTCCACGCACCTGCTCGGCGAGGTGGAGAGCATCTGCGACCGCATTGAGATTATGCAGCGGGGCAGGCTGATCTATGGCGGTACCAGCGCGCACATGCAGCAACACGGCAGCCTATCCGGTTTCGTTGTCGGCTTGCGCAACCCGCCGCCGCTGGGCGTTCTGCAGGCCATCGATGGGATAGGCGGCGTCGAGCAACTATCCGCCACGCAATTTCGCGTGCTGCATGCGCAGGAGCACGATCCCAGGGCTGAACTGCTGTCCCTGGCGGAACAGCAGGGCTGGCAACTGGAACAACTGACCCCGCTGCAGGCCACACTCGAAGACGTGTTTGTCAGGATCACCGAAGCGGAAACCGCATTAGCGGCCCGGCCCGGGGCGGCGGGTCGCCCATCGGACGATCCCGGCCAGGGGGCGGAACGATGATCCGCCTGATTGCCCTGCGCGAACTGCGCAGCCTGTTCGCGATGCCGTCCACCTGGATCGTGCTGGCGGCGCTGCAATTCATTTTCGCCTGGTTCTTCCTCGCGCGGCTCGATGCCTTCCTCGAAATCCAGCCGCAGCTTGCGCAGCTCGCCAATCCGCCGGGGGTGACCAACATGGTTGCCGTCCCGTTGTTCAACACGGTCGCGCTGCTGCTGATGATGCTGGTGCCGCTGTATACGATGCGCCTGATCGCCGAGGAGCGGCGCAACCAGACGCTTGCATTGCTGCTTTCGTCGCCGCTGTCGGGCCTGCACATCGTGCTCGGAAAATTCCTCGGCTTGCTGGTGTTCCTGGCCGCGCTGATCGCCGCTGTGCCGCTGATGCTGTATACCCTGTCGTTCGGCACCCGTCTCGACAGCGGCCTGCTGCTGAGCAATACGCTCGGCCTGTTCCTGCTCACCGCCAGTTATATTGCGCTGGGACTGTACATTTCCGCGCTCACCGCACAACCCGTGATCGCCGCGATCGGCTCGTTTGCGGCGCTGATCGGCTTGTGGTTGGCCGACATCAGCGCCGTTGCAGGAGATTCGCCGTGGCATGCGATCTCGCCGCTGCATCACTTCCTGAATTTCAACGGCGGACTGCTGGACAGCAGCGACGCGGCCTATTTCATGCTGTTCACGGCAGTGTTCCTGGTGCTGGCGATCAGGCGGCTGGACAACAACCGCAGATACGGATGAGCCTGAAAATAATGAGCCTGTAGATTATGAGAATGACGCATAAATTCGCGCGCAATCCGGTGATACGCAATCTGCTGTTTGTGCTGCTGGTGCTGGGCAGTGCATCGGGCCTGGGCTACCTTGCGGCGAAACATCATCTGCAGCGCGATGTCACCTACAACAGCATCAACAGTCTGGACCCGGACAGCATAGCGGTTCTCAAACAGATGGACGGCCCGGTCAAGATAACCGTGTATGCGACCGAGCAGGACGCGCGTCTCGGCGACATACGCAAGATCATCGGCAATTTCCTGTCGTTGTACCAGCGCTACAAGCCCGACATCGAAGTGGTATTCGTCGATCCGACGAAGGAGACCGAAATGGCGCGCGCCGCGCAGGTGCGATTCAACGGCGAAATGGTGATCGAATACGCCGGACGCAGCGAACACCTGACCAAGATCAACGAAGCGATCGTCACTTCAACATTGCTGCGTCTCGCGCATACCGGCGGCCAGACCGTCATGTATCTGGACGGGCACGGCGAACCCAAACTCGACGGCATCGCCAACTTCGACCTCGGTTCGGTGTTCGGCGCGAAGCTGAAACAGAGCGGTTTTCGCATCGCCGTCCTTAATCTGGCGCTGGCCCAGCAAGTTCCGGACAATGTCACCATGCTGGTGATCACCCAGCCCCAGGTCGACCTGTTGCCCGGCGAAGTGGACAAAATCATGCGTTATGTCGATCGCGGCGGCAACCTGTTGTGGCTGGTGGACCCGGGCCCGCTGCACGGGTTGGAGCGCCTCGTCGAAAAGCTCGGCCTGCAGCTACCGCCCGGCATCGTGATCGACCCGGCCGCAGCAGAGATGAACGCGCCCGCCAACTGGTCGCTGGCCGCAGACTATCCGCCCCACGCGATCACGCGCAATTTCGACCTGACCACCGCGTTTCCGTCCGCACGTCCGCTGCTGTGGGACGAGAGCCCGCCGGATTCTGAACATGGTGCTTCGAATGATGCGATTTCGAAAGATCCGGCTCGCTGGCAATTCCATCCTCTGGTCGAAGTCGCGCCGCGCGGCTGGGTGAGTCGCAAGCTGCCGGCAGGCAAAGCGCCGCAGCACTTCGACAAACAGGAAGACACGCCCGGGCCGGCCGTGATCGCGGTCGCGCAGCAGCGGCGCATCAACGACCGCGATCAGCGCGTGGTGGTGGTCGGCAACGGCGCGTTCCTGTCCAACAGTTTTGCCGGCAATGGCGGCAATGTCGATCTTGGGCTGAACATGGTGAACTGGCTTGCCGGCGAGGAACACCTGATCACGCAGAAATTGCGCCCCGCGAAGGACAGCAAGCTGGAACTGGGCAAAATCCAGCTCGAAATCATCAGCGCAATCTTCCTGCTCGTGTTGCCGCTGCTGCTGGCGGGTGCGGGAGGGTATGCCTGGTGGAAGCGCCGCCGTTCCTGAAAGACGCCACACAACGGCTGCGCTTGCTGATACTGTGTTAAAAAACGGCTCAAAATCCTCATATGCAAAAATGCACATTCCGGCTTCTCGCCGCTTTTTGACTTGCCTCAACTGCGCTTGCTACGTTGTATGGCGGTCTCTAAAAATATTTGCCGATTATGCCTGAACTCCCCGAAGTCGAGACCACGCGGCGCGGCCTGGCCGCTCATCTGACCGGACGCAAAATTGCGGACGTCGTGATCCGCAACGGCAGCCTGCGCTGGCCGATCCCGAAAAACCTGCCAAAATTATTACGAGGACAGTCTATCGTCTCGCTCAAGCGCCGCGCCAAATACCTGCTGATGGATTGCGGCAAAGGCACGCTGATCCTGCATCTTGGCATGTCCGGCAGCCTGCGCATCCTGCCCGCGAATACGCCCGTAGGAAAGCACGACCATTTCGATTTGATATTAAGCAACGGCACGTTGATGCGCTTGCGCGATCCGCGCCGCTTCGGCGCGGTGCTGTGGCATCAGGGCGATCCGGCCACGCATCCGCTGCTCGCTTCACTCGGCCTCGAGCCGCTGCCAGATGCATCTAATAAATCAGATTTCGATGCAAACTACCTCTACCTGGCCACGCGCGGGCGCAGCGTCAGCATCAAGCAATGCATCATGGACAACCATGTCGTGGTCGGGGTGGGCAACATCTATGCGAACGAGGCGCTGTTCCGCGCCGGCATCCGTCCGCAGCTCGCCGCCGGAAAACTCAGCCGGCCGCGCTGCGCCAGGCTGGTCGAAGCAATCCGCGCAACGCTTGCCGAAGCGATCCGGCTGGGCGGCAGCACGCTGCGCGATTTCGTCAACACGTCGGGTGAGGCAGGCTATTTCCAGCAGAACTACTGGGTATATGGCCGGGCAGGGGAACCCTGCCGCCGCTGCGGTTTTCCCATCAAACAGATCAGGCAGGGACAGCGCTCCAGTTTTTATTGCGTTAATTGCCAGAAGTGATGGTGGTTGGTGTTCCATTGACTATTGTCGTATAGCAGTTCCCCGGCTGAATCAAATGACAGGGGATTATCGACACCCTGATTTTTGGTTGTTAATCCCGCATATAAGCTCCATAATTATTTTGCATTTATTGAAAGCAAACCTGAATTCATTGGACAGTTTGTTACGTATAGGGAGAAACCAAAGATAAATTTTGCACGCCGAGGGGGAAACGATGAATATGCCAGCATTTGATGCAACAAGTTTTTTTCGGACTGTTCTGCGATCCATCGCATTTTGTTTTTCGATCTTCTTGATCGCATCAATGACGATGTTCAAATCCGCACAGGCTGAAGGCACTGTTCCAGACACATCCAGTTGTATCTTGTTCGATTGGTGTCTTGGTTACAGCATGGGGGCATACCCAACCAATACTGCCGCTTGTGCTGCGGTTGGCGCTTCGGTTTTATGGGGTGAATTGATTGGCGATTGCACATCAAAAGCCGGTTGGTTTATATGCTCCGATCATGTCGTTAACGCAACATAGTGCCGGCATTTGTAGCTGTAAAACCGGTTATGCGCCCGACTCCGTCGGGAAAAGCTGCGTGATTTCCGCTTGCCCAGCCAACATGTCCGGTTCCCCGTGTGCTTGCAAAGCCGGATATGTGCCGAATTCCAGCGGTTCGTGCGATGCAGAAGTTCTCACCATCACCCTCTCGGGTGGATCAACCACCGAGCCGTGGCATAAGAAATGGGATCAGGATCACACAAATTCGAATTCGAACCTTCCATTTAACGCCGTAGTGACAGACCAGAATGGCCAACCTCAAGCGGGTGTAAATGTATACATCTCCTCGGATGCTACACCAGGTAGTGGCGGGCATGATCATGACAATAATCGCCCGAAAGGCAAGTTGGTTTCAAACACGCCAGGTGAGGGCCTCAGTAGCGGCACCGCCTCGATTAGCGGACAGACGGATAGCGGCGGCCAATTCTCGTTCACCTTCGGTGCCGAAGAAGCTTCGGGAGAACACACGCTCACTGCAACCTGCGAATACAATGGCACGGCTTGCAGCAATACAGCAACAACTAATATAAGTGTGGAAATTCCCGGCTTGATGTTGCTGGATGCCGATCCCAAGAGTTATGACTTGGAAGGATCTACCGATTCACATCACGGCAATCATTATTTTTCACCGGAGGCAATGGTTCTGATCATAAACCTGGCTCATGCTTACCTACACGACCCGGATTTCAAACGGCTATTGATAATCAACGACAGCAGCCTGATAAAAGGCGGCGTGTTTGATGTCGGACAAGACTGGACGTACAAATCTAATGGACATCAAGGACATAGGAAAGGCATTGTCGTGGATATTAACAACTATCGAGAAGGGCCTGATCCTGATTTTGAACAGTTTGCGATAGATCATGACGTAGAAACTATATGGGAGGGACCAACTCCGAAACATCCAAACACGCTTCCGCACTATCACATACAGCTTCTAGGAAGGGATGAATAATATGAAAAAATTTATTGGAACTTTTCTAGCGTTAACCATGACCAATTTCTTGGCTCCTGCGTTTGCAGATATTGGAGAATCCATCGTCTTTAATCCGGCAACCGGAAATTATCTGATTACCTATGATGATGACGGCTCTTTAGAGCAAATCACTTTTATTCCCGGAACCAAGATCAACCCCACAATCAAGAACAAACTTAAGCTGGAACAGGGTGGAATCGTTCATTATGGATACTCGCTGATCAGCGGGCGGGATAGTCAGCAGGATATTGTCCACATTATTCTCGATCCAGTAAGTAGTGTTACAACTTCCATACCCGATATCCCCTTGAGCGCGCCTCCAGGACAGATTGCAGTTGATATGCTGAATGTGGCTAGTTATTTTGTTACACCTAGGCTCTGGAGAGCTTCTATGGCCTACACCGGTAATGGAACGGCTTTTAGAATCGGCTGGAGAACTAAAGTTGCGAATGGTATGCATCCCGGAAAAAGTGCGGACTTCGGCTTCAGAAGCCGAGACCTGCCTGGCATTATTCAGGGGGAAATATATGGTTATGCACCGGGTAGCCAGAAAATTCCAGGGGAAATATTGCTAAATCCTAACGATGGAGCCTTTGGACAACAATATACCGAGCTAGTGTTCAGAAAAAACTTCGTATCTCGCCTCGTCGCTGTACCGACCATCGCCGTCCAAGATCCCTTCGATGCTGCCGCTTTGCTCGAACGTATCCAGACCCAGATGCACACCTGGATAGCAATGAACCTGCTTGATGCATCTTTCTCGGCCCAACTCGACCGCTACTTCCAGTCCGCGATCAGTGCCTATCGTCTGAACCAGCCGAATGTCGGCAAGCAGCAGATCGAAGCGTTGCGCGAAATGATCAGGAAAGAGCAACCGGACACGGGTCGTGATGAAGAGCACGAGAGCGACAGAAGTCATGAGAAGAACGGCGGCAGACAAGCCCCGCTGATCGACAAACTCGCCGCGCGCGTGCTCGATTTCGATCTCGGTTATGTGACCAGACGCATGGACGAGGACACCCATCAACGAGATAAAGTTGAACGAGATGCCCACGAACAAGATGATGGCGAACACAAGCGGACAAGTCAGATCGAGCGGTAGTGCATTCCATTCAGGATTGTGAGGCATCAAAAACTTACACCCTTCTCCGGCATGAATAAAATGTAGTTAAGCGGCTCGTTATGAATGCGCTACGGCTGGACTCAATCCGCAAAGACCAACAATCGCATTTTGGCAGGTGTTAAAATTCTGCTGGTTTTGGCTGATTCGCGGTCAATTATCACTTAACGGAGGAAACATGAAATTTATCCTGCTTGCCGTTTTACTGACGCTCACCGCCTGCGACAAACCCGTCCCGCCGAAAATTGCCGCACCGCAGCGCGAAGCGCTTGAAAAGGCCAAAGGTGTGGACCAGATGGTCCAGGATGCGACCGAGGCCTCGAAGAAGCAGATCGATGAAGCGGGAAAATAGCCATCGTGCCTGACCGGAGCATCACGATGCGCCGCCTGCTTGCGGTATTGCTGTCCTGCATGCTTGCGCAAGTCGCGCTGGCGGAGCAGATGCCGCGTCCAGATCATGTCGTGATCGTGATCGAGGAGAACCACGGCTTTGGCCAGATCATGCACAGGCGCAACCACAATTCGTATGTTCACGCACTGGCGAAGCGCGGCATGCTGTTCACCGATTCACATGGCGTCACGCATCCCAGCCTGCCGAACTATTTCGCGCTGTTTTCGGGTTCCACGCAGGGCGTCAGCGACGATTCCTGCAAACACACTTTCAACAGCGACAATCTTGCAACACGGCTGATGGATGCGGGTTTCGGTTTTGCGACCTATTCCGAGTCATTGCCAAGGACCGGCGATCTGGTCTGCGCATCGGGCACCTACCGGCGCAAGCACAATCCCGCGGCCAGCTGGCAAGGCACTCGGCTGGATGCCGGACTGAACAGGCGTTTCGCCGATTTTCCGCGGGATTTTTCCAGGCTGCCCACGGTCACGTTTGTGATTCCGGATCAGATCAACGATATGCACGACGGCAGCTTCGAGGACGCCGATCGCTGGTTGAAGAAACATATCGAACCCTATGTCGACTGGGCATTCAGGCACAACAGCCTGTTGATACTGACCTGGGATGAAGACGACTTTCGTGCGGAGAATCATGTCGTCACGATACTGGCGGGGCCGATGGTGAAGCGGGGTGTCAGCATGCAGCGCATCGATCACTACAGCGTGCTGCGCACGCTGCTCGACTTCTACGGTCTGCCCGCGCTGGGCGCGAGCCGCGACGCGAAACCGATCGCGGGTATCTGGAAGAATCCCTGAAGGGGCGGCTATTTGCCCTTTGCCGCCATCAGCTTGTCATACTTGGCCTGCAGCTGTTCCTTGCTTTCCCGGTAGTCCGGGTTCATCGGGATGCAATCCACCGGGCACACGTCAACGCATTGCGGCGTATCGTAGTGCCCGACGCATTCGGTGCATTTTTTCGGGTCGATGACATAGACCGTATCGCCCTGCGAAATCGCGTCGTTCGGGCATTCCGGCTCGCATACGTCGCAGTTGATACATTCATCGGTAATCATCAGTGCCATGCTGGTCTTCCTTGTTCGAAATTGTTCCGGTACAGATTCAATTCTGCGGTGATCTGTATTTTTGCTGCAATTTTTCCATCACGTGGGGCGATACGAATTTGCCGACATCGCCTCCGAAACGCGCGACTTCGCGGACCATGGTTGCCGAAATAAAGGTGTACTGTTCGGCGGGGGTCAGGAACAGCGTCTCGACTTCCGGGAACAGGTTGCGGTTCATTCCCGCCAGCTGGAACTCGTATTCGAAATCCGACACCGCCCGCAGTCCGCGCAACACCACCCGGGCACCATGCGCCTGCACGAAGCTCATCAGCAGGCCGTTAAAGCCTTCCACACTTACATTGGGATAATCGGCGAACACTTCAAGCGCGATATCCACCCGTTCGGCAAGCGAGAACAGGGTATGTTCGCGGCTCTCGGCCACCGCCACGATGACCTCGCCGAACATCCCGGACGCGCGCCTGACGACATCCTCATGGCCGCGGGTGATGGGATCGAATGTTCCCGGATAAACAACCTTAATCATATTACATCCATTTTAGGGCGAACCGCGGTGTCGCGTGCTCGCTCATTCCTGATCTACCAGCCTGTTATGCCTGCGTCATTCGCTGTTAAATCTACTGGCCGTTCGACCAAATCCGCAAGCGGACGAGTCGCCGGATATGCGCGGCGTCTTGCGGTGTCCGCGCAACTCGGTGGGGCGCAGCCCGCGCGGAACGCAGGATTGCCCGCCCCATATTCTTCGTATCGCCGTGTCCATCCAGTCATCCCACAGTAGTGGATTCATATTATTTGCAATAACTGATAATACACCTGCCCGGCCTTCCCCGATTTGACCGTCCGCCAGGGCGGCGGGATAACAATCGCGGTGCCCGACTCGACATACACCACGCCGTTTTCGTTCAGGCGTCCGGGCAGGATCTTCAGCAATTCGGGCAGATAATCCTTGCGGAACGGCGGATCCAGGAAAATCACATCGTACCTGTCAGCGTTCCTCTGCACGAATTCTAGCCCATCCTGCCCCTGCACGGACACATTCGCGCAGCCGAACTTGCTGATATTTTCCTGCAGCACGCGCACGGCTGCGCGGTCGAGCTCAACCATCACTACCCTTTCGGCGCCCCGCGATGCGGCCTCGAATCCGAGCGCGCCGCTTCCGGCAAACAGGTCCAGGCAGGTGCGGCCGTACAGCGTTTGCCCCAGCCAGTTGAACAGTGTTTCGCGCACGCGATCCGGCGTGGGACGCAACCCGTCCGCATCCGGGAAACTGATGATGCGGCTGCGCAGTTCGCCGCCGATGATCCTTACCTTGTTCATAGCGACATTAATCTACTGCGCGATCCGGGGGTGAGGTCGGGTGGTGCTCGCGATCCTCACATACTGCGTGTATGCTCCGGCCGCTGCGCTCCATCCTTCCCCACCCGCAAATCGCTCGCTACGATTTCTGCCGCTATGCATAATTTTGTTCCGGCTTTTTATTTCGCAGCTTCATCGGGAGCGCCGACGATCACCGTTGCCATCGCCTGCGGATCGATGTGGCGCGCGAACGCCGCGCGAACCTGCGCGACCGTGACCTTGTCGACGTTGCGCGTGAAATCGTCCAGATAGGTCAGCGGCAGATCGTAGAAGCCGATCACGCTCAGGTAGCCGAGTATCTTGCGGTTGCTGTCGATGCGCAGCGGAAAGCCGCCGATGATGTTCTGCTTGGCGGCCAGCAGTTCCTGTTCGGTCGGGCCGTTGTCGATGAAGTTCGCCAGCGTGCCGCGCACCAGCTTCAGCGCTTCATCGGCCTGGTCCTTTCTGGTCTGCAGGCCGATCTGGAACTCGCCGGGCTGTTTGAGCGGCATGAAATAGCTGTAGACGCTGTAAGCCAGGCCCCGCTTTTCGCGCACCTCGTTCATCAGGCGCGACTCGAAACCGCCGCCGCCCAGCACGTAGTTGCCGACAAACAGCGGGAAATAATCCGGGTCGCCGCGTGCGACGCCGGGTGCGCCGACCAGGATATGGCTCTGGCTGGCCGGATGCGGGATGCGCAGTTCGCTCGCGGCGATTTTCATCGACACCCTGGGCAATGCCGCAGGCGCGGGGGATACCGGCAATTGCGCGGTGAGCTGCCGGGCGATCGCTTCCGCCTCGGTACGCGTCGCGTCGCCGATGATCGCGACCACGGCATGGCCGGCCTGGTAATGCGTCCGGTAAAAATCGCGCAGATCCTGCACCGTGATATTGCCGACCGTGCCGACTTCGCCGTTAACGGGCAATGCGTAGGGATGGTTGCCGTACACCGCTTTCTGGAAAGCCTTGCCGGCGATGCTTTCCGGCATGGTTTCCGCCTCTTTCAGCGCGGCGATCAGGCGCACTTTTTCGCGCGCGAGGATCGCCTCCGGGAATTCCGGGTGCTGCAGCACCAGTGCCATGATGTCCAGCGCCTTGTCGCGCAGCGCCGGTTTGCTCAGCGTGCGCAGCGATACGCTTGCACTGTCCTGGTTGAAGTCGCCGCCGAATTGCGCGCCGACGTCCGCCATCCCGCGCGAGATCTGGTCCTCGTTCAATCCGCCCGCACCCGCATCCAGCAGCTGGTGGGTCAGGCCCGCGGCGCCGGATTTGTCCGATGCGTCAAAACTGCTGCCCGCCTGCAGCGTCACCTCGACATCCAGCATCGGCAGGTCGTGATTTTCGACGAACAGCACCTTCGCGCCGCTGGCGCTTTGCCAGTGCTGGATCGCGGGTGTGGCGCAGGCCAGAGTCGGAATGCAAATTATGGCCACAGCCCCGATATATCCGGCCAGTTTTGCGTTAGCGTACATTGGAACCCCCTTCAGACTGATGCAGTTTTTTACCCGAGAGCGGCTGCGGATCGAGCACCGCGACCGTCAGATTGTCGTCCTGCAGGAATTCGCTGGCGACCTGCCGCACCTGCTCCGCCGTGACTGCCTGGATTTTTTCCAGCATCACCGGAATGGCCTGGTAGCCGAGACCGATGCTTTCCAGCTGGCCGATCTGCATGGCCTGATAGAACACCGAGTCGCGCTTGTACACGTCGTCAGCCATGACTTGCGCCTTGACGCGCTTCAACTCGTCTTCGCTGACCCCGTCCTTCTGCAGCAAGGCGATCTGGCCGCGCAGCGCAGCCTCGACGTCCTGAACCGTCCTGCCGGTGCTCGGCGTCGCATCCAGCGTGAACAGGCCGGGACCACGCGACGCATCGTCATAACCGGCGTCCGCCGAGATGGCGACCTGCTGCTCGCGCACCAGATGCTGGTTCAGGCGCGCCGAGCCGTTGCCGGCAAGCACGCCCGCCAGCACATCCAGCGCGTAGGGTTTCCAGTCATGTTCCGGATCCCCCAGCACCGGGGTGTGGTAGGCCATTTCCAGCCGGGGCAATTCGGCGGGTGCTTTCACGACCACGCGCTTGATCCCGATCTGCCGGGGCTCGAAAAAGTTGTGCCGCGGCGGCAAAGCACGCCTGGGGATGGAGCCGTAATAGCGTTTTGCCAGCGCGAATACTTCGGCCGGCTTGACGTCTCCTGCAATCACCAGGGTTGCGTTGTTGGGCGCGTACCAGGTTTTATACCAGGCTTTGACTTCGTTCACGGTAAGCTTCTGCAGGTCGCTCATCCAGCCGATTACCGGATTGTGGTAGGGATGCTCCTGAAAGCTGGTCGCCATCATGACTTCATTCATCCGCGACTGCGGGTCGTCGTCGGTGCGCATGCGCCGCTCTTCCATGACTACCCTTATCTCCTTGCCGAATTCCTTTTCGGTCAGATTCAGGTTCTGCATGCGGTCGGCTTCCAGCTTCATCGCCAGCGGCAGCCTGGATTTGTACAGCAGCTGGAAATATGCGGTGTAATCGCTGCTGGTAAATGCATTCTCGCGTCCGCCCGCCGCCGCGATGCGTTTGGAAAATTCTCCAGCCGGCACGGCTTTGGTGCCCTTGAACATCATGTGTTCCAGTGCATGCGCGACACCGGTGGTTCCGGTGCTCTCGTCCATGCTGCCGACCTTGTACCAGATCTGCTGCACCACCACCGGCGCGCGGTGATCCTCCTTGACGATGACCTTCAGGCCGTTGGGCAGCGTGCGTTCGAATATTTCCGCCTGCGCGGCATTGATCGACAAACCCAAAAGCAGCAGTAAATAAACCGGGATAGTTCTCATATCTCTTGCAACCCCTCGACGAATAAATCGGAACCTTTCAACTCGTAATCGGCATAAAATGCGCGTGCATTATGCGGCATTTGGTTGCCCGCACAATATGTTCGTTTACCAATAACCTTATGACCGATACAAACATCCCGGCGCTGCGGCCCCTCGTCAAGCCCGCCACGACGGCCATTTGCACCCGCATCATTATTTGCACCGGCAGATCAAAACAATGTTCAGTTTCCTGAAAAAGAAATCAACCGGACCAGGCAGCGACCAGGACAACGCAGACAAGCCGGGTTCCAAATGGTTCGCGCAGCTCAAGTCCGGCCTGGCGCGCACCGGAGACCAGCTGAGCGGACTGTTCGGTCGCGGCGGAAAAATTGACGACGATCTGTATGAGGAACTGGAAACCATCCTGGTCACCGCCGATGTCGGCCTGAATGCGACCCGGGCACTGCTTGCCGAACTGCGCCACCAGGTCAGGGAACAGCGCCTGGGCGAAGCTTCCGAGCTCAGGGAAGCGCTTGCGCATTGCCTGCTCAAACTGCTCGAACCGCTGGCCAGGCCGCTAACCCCGGAGCAGATCAGGGCGCATAAACCCTTCGTGATCATGATCGTGGGCGTGAACGGCGCGGGCAAGACCACCTCGATCGGCAAGCTGGCGAAATACCTGCAGGGCCAGGGTTTGTCGGTGCTGCTGGCGGCGGGCGACACGTTCCGCGCCGCCGCCAGGGAAC
>JBAUQH010000114.1:0-4564 GCA_049580605.1 Gallionella sp.
CGGCACAATGGCCTTGTTCGGGCGGTGGCCACAGCGCTTCTGCATCACCTGGTCTTCGATATGGAAGCCGGCCGCACCGGCCTGGGCGATTTCGCGCGTGGCACGGGCAATGTTGAATGCGCCGCCCCAGCCGGTATCGATGTCCACCAGCAGCGGCAGGTCGCTCGCGGCGGTGATGCGGCGCGTGTCCTCGCACACGTCATGCAGCGTGGTGATGCCGAGATCGGGGATGCCGAGCGAAGAGGCGGCCACGCCGCCGCCGGAAAGATACAGCGCCTTGTGCCCGCTCTGCTGCGCGAGGATTGCGCAGTAGGCGGTCACCGCGCCGACCACCTGCAGCGGGTGGTGCCGTTCGACTGCGTGGCGCAGTCTGTTGCCGGGGGTGTTATTCATGTTGCAGCCTCCTCTTCCTTGGCGATCATTTCGCTGATGCTGTGCCATGCACCGCGGATATGGCGTCGCATCAGCATCTCGGCCAGTTCGCCGTCGCGCTGCGCCAGCGCATCGACGATCTGGCGGTGCTGCTGCAGCGCCGGTCCGGTGCGTTCCGCGTTGCGGCTGGTGCGGTAGCGGCACATGCGCAGCAATTGATATTGCTCGCTGCCGAGCAGGTCCATCAGCATCCGGTTCCTGCTGCCGCGCGCAATCTGGTAGTGGAAATCCAGGTCGCCCTCTTTCTGCGCGTAGACCTTGCCGCCCTGTTTTTTGATCTGGGCTTCATGCTGGTCGAGCAGATTGCGCAATTGAGCGATCTCTTCGTCGCTCATCTGGCTGGCGGCGATGCGGCAGGCCATGCCTTCGAGTGCTTCGCGTACCGCATAAAGATCCGAGAGGGTCTTGCGGTCCAGCACCACCACGCGTGCGCCGACGTTGGGGATGCGGTTGACCAGGCGCATGCCTTCAAGGTGGCGCAAGGCTTCGCGCAATGGTCCGCGTCCCATCCCGAAACTTTCCGCCAGCTCGGCTTCGTTCAGTTTCTGGCCCTGGGCCAGTTCGCCGGTCACGATGCTGTGTGCCAGGCGGCGTGTGGCGATATCGGCGAGGGTGCCTTGTTCGGCGGGGATGGGCAACATCGTTATACTCAGATTGTCGACAATATGGAAAAATATTAGCACATATAGCGATAAAATGTGCAATGCAATTGTATTATGTCGACAAAATAAGGATACGCTGATGCTGGCGATTGGCCATTAAAGCAATCTTCGACCGGCTGGATCGGGAGCGGCCTGCGATATAGCCGTCTGTCCGGATCGGCTTATTCTGGGGGAGTCTAGCGCGGTATCGCCTGGCGCGGCCTGCAGGCCGCCGTTTGATTTGCGGGCTGATCAGGCCTTGCTGCGTGCCCAGCGCACGATCCCGCCGCTATCCATCGCGCCGGCTTGCCGCGCGATCTCGCGGCCGCCCGCGAACAGTGCCAGCGTGGGGATGCTGCGGATGTTGTAGCGCGCGCCGAGTTCCTGTGCTTCCTCGGTGTTCAGTTTTGCCAGGCGCATCTGCGGTTCGAGTTGCGCTGCCGCTTGCACGAAGGCGGGCGCCATCATGCGGCAGGGGCCGCACCACGGCGCCCAGAAATCCACCAGTACCGGAATGTCGTTGCGGTTGATGTGCTGCGCAAAATTGCCGCTGCCCAGCTCCACCGGGTGTGCTTCGAACAGGTTCTGCTTGCACTTGCCGCAGACAGGCCGGCTGTGCAGCCTGTCTGCGGGCACGCGATTCACACCGTCGCAATGCGGGCACACGATGTGGAGTGGTTCGGCCATGATTTTTTCCTTGGAGGTTCGGATTCCTGCCAGATGGGGACACATCGCCGAAATTCAAATCCCCCGGCCGGCCGGGCAAGGTCGCTCTAATCGCTGAAGCGCATGGACAGATCGATCGTTTGCAGGTCCTTGGTCAGGCTGCCGATCGAGATGCGGTCGACTCCGGTCAGCGCGATTTCGCGCAGATTTTCCAGCGTGATTCCACCGGAAGCTTCCAGTTCGGCGCGCCGGCCGGTGTGCCGCACCGCGGTGCGCAGATTATCCGGGTCGAAGTTGTCGAGCAGGATCAGTTTCGCGCCGGCAGCCAGCGCTTCGTCAAGCTGAGCCAGCGACTCGACCTCGATTTGCACGCTGATGCCCGGTTTTGCGAGGCGAAATGCCTGATCGAGCACCGCCTTGATGCCGCCCGCCGCCGCGATGTGATTTTCCTTGATCAATATACCGTCGTACAGGCCGATGCGCTGGTTATGCCCGCCGCCGACACGCACCGCGTATTTTTGCGCGTGGCGCAAGCCGGGCAGGGTTTTGCGCGTATCCATGATCTTGACGTTGATGCCGGCGACTTCGTCCACATGACGCCGGGTGCGCGTCGCGGTGCCGGACAGTGTCTGCAGGAAGTTCAAGGCGTTGCGTTCCGCGCCGAGCAGCGCTCGCGCATTGCCGCTGACCTTGCACAGCAATTGTCCCGCGGTGATTTTGTCGCCTTCCCTGGCAAGCCAGTCTATCGTGCAGTCCGGATCCAGCGCGCGAAAGCAGGCATCAAACCACGGCGCGCCGCACAGCACGCCGTTCTGCCGGGTGATGACCTGTGCGGAAGATGTCTGCGTAGCGGGGATCAGCCGGGCACTCAAATCACCGGTGCCGATGTCTTCGTCGAGCGAGCTGCTGACATTGCGGCGGATCAACGCGGCGAATTCGGTCTCAGGCATGGGTGCTCCTCTGGTTGGTATGAATGCTTCGCAGATTATCCCATGCTGCGCAGTTTCGTAAAATTTGCGGCAGCTAGTTTGCTAGAACCCGTAATAGACCTGCCCGCCAACGGTGTTCCTCGGCGCGCCGCTGGAAATCCCCCTGAACACATAACCCCTGGCTTTCAGGTTGCTGTCGAGCCGGTAATTGAGGAACGCACTGAGACCCTGCGCCGTCATGCCCGCTGCAGGTGAGCCCTGGGACAGGTTCATGTCGATTCCGGTGCTGGTATTTTCGGAAAACTGGTAGAGACCGCCGAACGATCCGTACAGCAAAGGGCTGATGGTGATTCCGGTCGGGCCCGAGATCATTCTTGAGCCCAGCGAACCCCGTGCAGTGAAGCGGTCCAAATTCTGGTAGACATCCATCTGGGCCGTGTAATCATTCCGGATCAGTCCGAACGAGCTGTCTGTATCCGCGCCATAGACATTGACGGTACCGGTCAGGTTGACCTCGGGCGAAGATGCGCTGCCTTCGTAGAGGTTATAGCTGACGGCCGCTGCGCTGTTGCCCAGGCCGGATTGGGTGTTGCCGGCCATGCCGGTTTGCGCATTCAGGGGGTCCGCAACGTTCTTGCCGTAAAGGCCGACCGGCTGGGTCAGCTTGAACATCCACGGACCGGCTTCGTATTGATCGGTGCTGTTGTCGAATTCGCTGGACAGGCTGAAGCGCTGGTCGGCGGCCCAGGCAGCCGGTGCGGTGCCGAACGCAAGCAGCATTCCAGCGATAAAGGCAGACAAGGAAATTCTGTTCATTTTGAGTACTCCCCGATTGCAACCGGATGAACAGCCAACGGGAAATGCACTTTTTCGGTGGAATTCCGATAACTTTTCAGCGTATTCGTTCATCGTCCGGGCAAGGGAAATGATTAATTTATATCCATATATTTTATGATAAGCAGGCGATTATTGCCCGGTTCAAACCGCCAATTTTTTCGGTTGCCCCTTGAAATCGTACCTAAGCTCCTCCATTACAAGGACAATTGTCCAATAGGAGTCAGTCATGCGTTTTGACAAATTTACAACAAAGTTCCAGCAGGCCCTGTCCGATGCCCAGAGTCTGGCGGTGGGCGCGGATAACCAGTTCATCGAGCCGCAGCATCTGCTGCTGGCTTTGCTCAACGATCCGGACAGCGGCGCGACCTCGCTACTGGCGCGCGCCGGCGGCAATGTTACGCCGCTGAAGGCTGCGCTGAAGGACGCGGTGGAGCGGCTGCCCAAGGTCGAAGGCCACGGCGGCGAAGTGCAGGTCGGCCGCGACTTGTCCAATCTGCTCAATCTTACCGACAAGGCGGCACAGAAACGCGGCGATGAATTCATCGCATCCGAGATGTTCCTGCTCGCGGCCTGCGATGACAAGGGCGAGACCGGACGCCTGCTCAAACAGCACGGGGTGACCCGCGCGCCGCTGGAACAGGCCATCACCGCCGTGCGCGGCGGCGAGACGGTCGGCAGTGCAGAATCCGAAGGCCAGCGCGAATCCCTGAAAAAATACACCATCGACCTGACCGAGCGCGCCCGCCAGGGCAAGCTCGATCCGGTGATCGGTCGCGACGACGAGATCCGCCGCGCGATCCAGGTGCTGCAGCGCCGCACCAAAAACAACCCGGTGCTGATCGGTGAACCCGGTGTGGGCAAGACCGCGATCGTCGAGGGTCTGGCGCAGCGCATCGTCAACGGCGAAGTGCCCGAATCGCTGAAGGGCAAGAAGGTGCTGAGCCTGGACATGGCGGCATTGCTGGCCGGCGCGAAATACCGCGGCGAGTTCGAGGAACGCCTGAAGAATGTATTGAAGGAACTGGCGCAGGACGAGGGCCAGACCATCGTGTTCATCGA
>JBAUQH010000115.1:0-2395 GCA_049580605.1 Gallionella sp.
TCGTTCTTGCTTATCACCTTGAACATGTCCGAGCCTTTTTTTTGCAGCACGGCAGGCACGCTGGGGACGAAGGAGGGAAATTTCAGGTCATCACGTTCCACCAGATCGGGGATTCGCATCAGGCGCACCAGATTTACCGGGCCATGCACCCGATACAGATCATCCGGCGCGAGATTGAATTCCTTGAGTAGCAGGTCTGCAATCAACGGCGAGCAATTATCGGCGATCTCCAGCCTTACCGCGTCGCCGAAGTTGCGCTGCGGCAACTCTCCCTGCAGGCTGAGGCGCAGATTCTTGACTTCTTCCTCGTCCACGAACAGGTCGCTGTTGCGCGTTACACGGAACTGGAAACAGCCGAGCACTTCCATCCCGCTGAACAATTCGCCGACATGCGCATGCAGGATGGATGAAAGAAAAACAAAACCGTGTTCGCAGCCGCTGATTTCCGGGGGCATCAGGATGGTGCGCGGCACCACGCGCGGAGCCTGCACGATAGCCCGGGCCGAGTTGCGCCCGAAGGCATCCTTGCCCTGCAGTTCCACGGCAAAGTTCAGGCTCTTGTTGAGCACGCGCGGAAAGGGGTGTGACGGATCAAGACCGATGGGAGTCAATACCGGCATCACTTCGCGGAAGAAAAAATCTTTCACCCAGACCCGTTGGGCATCGGTCCACTGGTCGCGGCGCAGAAACTTGATGCCTTGCTTGGCGAGAGCCGGGGTGATATCGCTGTTGAACAACTGATACTGGCGTTCTATCAATTGATGCGCCTGATCGCGAACCAGCTTGAGGGTCTGCCGGGCGTCAAGGCCATCGGTGCTGGTGGCTATACCGCCCAGTTTGATCTGTTCCATCAGTCCCGCCACGCGGATCTCGAAAAATTCGTCGAGATTGCTGCTGACGATACACAGGTATTTCAGCCGTTCCAGCAGCGGAATGGTCGTATCTTCAGCCTGCGCCAGCACTCGGCGGTTGAATTCGAGCTGACCGAGCTCGCGGTTAAGGAATTGTTGCGGAGCGAATTGTTTGGACAAGCGGAAGCCTTTTAATTTTTTGGAGGCACATACCCTTCAGGCATTTGCACGCCCTCGCCAAAGAAATACTTTTCCATCAGCGTGGCGAGGAATTTGCGTGCCGCCACATCGGCAAGGTTGAGGCGGTTTTCGTTCACCTGCATGGTCTGGTATTTCAGCCAACCCTGCCAGGCTTCCTTGGAAACGTTTTCAAATATCCGCTGACCCAGTGCGCCCGGGTATGGTGGGCGGTCCAGTCCTTCGGCCTCTCGGCCCAGTTTTACGCAATTAACCATTCTTGCCATGCTTTTCTCCAACCGTGCATTATGTTTCTGAATTATTACACTTTCATGAACAGGTTTCAGACATCTACGTTGCCGACCAGTTCACGATACCGCCGTACGACGTGCCCAATACTGCCAGCCCGAACACGATGCGGTACCAGGCGAAAGCGCTGAAGTCGTGATGACTGATGTAACGCAGCAGCCAGCGCACACAGAAAAACGCGCTGACAAACGAGGCGGCCGACCCCACCGCGAACAACCACCAGTCGTGGGCATGGAACAGCGAGCGATACTTCACCACTTCATACAAGGTCGCTGCAGTCAGCGTCGGTATCGCGAGAAAGAATGAGAATTCGGTGGCTGCCGTGCGCGACAATCCGAACAGCAATCCGCCGATGATGGTCGCGCCGGAGCGCGAAGTGCCCGGTATCAACGCCAGCGATTGCGCCAGGCCGATTTTCAGCGCGTCGCGCCAGCGCATCGCATCGACGCTTTCGATGCGTACGATATGCTGGCGTTTTTCCGCCCACAGGATGACCAGGCCGCCGATGATGAATGCCAGTGCCACCGGGATCGGCGCGAACAGATAGTCCTTGATCCTGGTCGCGAACAGCAGTCCGAGTATCGCGGCGGGCAGAAACGCAATGAACAGGTTGACCGTGAAGCGTTGCGCGGATTCCTGCTTCCGCGTCAGGCCTTCGACTACCGAAACCAGTCTGGCGCGATATTCCCAGCAAACCGCCAGGATCGCCGCAAACTGGATTACGATCTCGAACACCTTGCCGCGCTCGTCGTTGAAATTGAGCAGGTCGCCTGCCATGATCAAATGCCCGGTGGATGAGATCGGCAGGAATTCGGTCAGCCCTTCGACGATGCCCAATATCAGAGCCTTCCAGTAGATCAGATCCATAAACTATCCTTAATCGATTTGCCAAGCCGGGCTGCCGCAAGATGCTTCGGCCGGATTCGCGCTGCATATAACACTGAAAGCCCTGCGAATGAAAGACAACCATGCCAGACGGCGCAAAGCCGGTAAACCGGCTTTGCGCTTACCCGGCTTTGTTACTTATGGGGATCGTACTTGAAAGACAAGGCGACTCT
>JBAUQH010000116.1:0-11421 GCA_049580605.1 Gallionella sp.
GAATACCAGCAGCAGCAGCACGCTGTGCAGATTCGCGCCGTTCAGCGCCGCGCCGGCCAGCACCAGCCCGAGGATGGGCCCGGCGCAGGGTGCCCACAGGAATCCGACCGCGACGCCCAGCAGCATCGAACCCCTGATGCTGGATTCCCGGTCGGCGCGCTGTTGCAATCGACCGCCGAACGCGACGAACGGGCGCATCATCCGGTCCGCCAACGCCGGGAACAGCAGCGCCAGTCCCATCAGCAACAGCAGCAGCATCGCCGCATAGCGGCCGTATTGATTCAGTTCGACCAGCCATGCGCCGCCGACTGCCGCGAGACTGGCCAGCACCGTGAAGGTCGCCGCCATGCCGAACAGGATCGGCAGGCCGGAACGCCGGAACGATTTATCCGATCGCGCAAAGATGAAGGGCAATACCGGCAAAACGCACGGACTGAAGATCGTCAACACGCCGCCGAGGTAGGCCAGGATAAAAATCAGCATGGCTATTTATGCGCTATAAAACGCAACGCGACGGTATTCATGCAATAGCGCAAACCGGTCGGTTTCGGGCCATCGTCAAACACATGGCCCAGATGCGCATCGCACAGGGCACAGCGCACCTCGGTGCGCGTCATGCCGAACATGTGGTCGGTGATCTCGCGCAAGTTCTCCGGCGCGATCGGTTGCCAGAAACTCGGCCAGCCGGTCCCGGAATCGTATTTGGTCGCCGCATCGAACAGCGCGTTGTCGCAACACACGCAACGGTACAGACCCGGTTCATGCCGGTCGTAGCCCGGTTGTGAAAAGGCCCGTTCGGTGCCCTGCTCGCGCGTCACTTCATAGGCCAGCGGCGATAGCCGTTTTTTCCATTCGGCATCCTTGTCCACCCGCGCCAGGGTTGCGAGTCCCAGCGGTTTTCCATCATCGGAAAATTCCATGATGGTCACCATGCCGCTGCCGGAGAGCGGGTCGGCAAAGGAACGGGTCGCCATGGCCAGGGTAAGCCCGGACAGGGTGTATAAAAAATGTCTGCGTTGCATGTCTGTTACCTCCTGGATCATTTTCGACTGGCGGATGAGAATCGGGTTCAAGGCAGGTATCAAAACCAGTTATGATTCGCCCTGCATGCCGGATTATTCGGGCGTTGCACTGAAAAGGTTACATCCTAAGGCTCGCGTGACTGACCAAATTGACCATCTTGAAGCATTGATGCGGCAAGCCCTTGACGGGGACCAGCATGCTTACGCTGAAATACTGCAGGAAACGTCGCGTTTTCTCAGGCCGTATCTGGCCAAGCGGCTCAGTTTCACCAACGAAACGGACGACCTGCTGCAGGAAATCCTGCTTTCCATCCACAGGGCGCGCCACACCTACGATGGAAACCGTCCCTACAAGCCGTGGGTGTATTCCATCGCAAAATTCCGGCTGCAGGATTATCTGCGCTCGCATTATGCCGACCAGCTGCATCATGCGGATGATATTTCCGAACTGGAAGATTTTTTGCATGAAAATGTAACCGAATCCGTCATTTCATACGAATCCATCAGTGGGGAAATCGGAAAACTCCCGCAAAAGCAGGCAACCATCCTGCAACTGATGCATCAGGAGGGCTACACCGCGAAAGAAGTGGCGGAGAAACTGGGCATGAACGAATCGGCGGTCAAGGTCGCGGCGCACCGCGCCTACCGGATATTGCGGCAAAAACTGGACAAGTAATGGGAAATATCGAAGAACTGATCAACAGGCTGGCGCATGACAATGTGACGGTGAATCCTGCGCCCCATCCCTTTATGCTGAGCCTGAAATGGATGGCATGGGCAGCAGCCTACCTGGCTGTCGCACTGGCGTTTTCCGGGGTGCGCCCGGACTTGGCGGCCAAACTCCACCAGCCGATGTTCGCGGCCGAAATCGCCGCGCTGGCCGGCATCTTCATCACGACGTCCCTGAGCGCGTCCTTGCTGTCGTTTCCTGACATACACCAGTTGCGCCGGCTGGCCTTTGCGCCGCTGGTCGCTTTCGCGCTGTTTGTGCTGGTGATGTTTCTCGCATGGCAAGCCGACAACCCGCCCGCTCCGCTGCCGGTGCACAGCTTCCAGTGCACTCTGGGCATTACCCTGATGTCGTTCCTGCCGGCCGTCTGGATATTCTACGTGATGCACAAATTTGCCAGCACGCACTATCATCTGGCCGGCTGTTGCGCGCTGCTCTTCGCGTTCAGCATCGGCGCGATCTGGCTGAGGCTTTATGAGGTGAACAACTCGGTCATGCATGTGATCGAATGGCATTACCTGCCGATGATCGCTTTCGGCATCGCCGGACTGTGGCTGGGAAAAAACGTGCTGAAGTGGTGAATGCGCGGCGCGGGCGCGCTACGCAAAACCGTGCAACTGATTCCGGAGTCAGAGATCGTGGAAACGGACCTGGTTGCGGCCGCTTTCCTTGGCCTGGTACATCACCTTGTCGGCCCGTATCAGCAGGTCGGCCGGCCGGTATTCATGGTCGATGAACATCACCACGCCGATGCTCGAGCTGCAGTGATACTCGATTATCTTTTCGGTGACTTCGCCCTCCTGTTGCAGCACCAGCCTGTAGGGCCGGGCAAGGACGGCGCGGATCTTTTCGGCAACCACCCCGGTCAGGCTAATCGAGGATTGCTTGTCGGTGTCCAGTTCGGTCAGCATCACCACGAATTCATCGCCGCCGAATCGCGAGACGGTATCCATTTCGCGGACGCAGCTGATGATGCGGTGCGCAACCTCCTTCAATAGCAGGTCGCCCGCGCTGTGCCCGTACTGGTCATTCAGCGGCTTGAAATTGTCCATATCCAGGAACATCAGCGCGGCATAGCGGCCTGAGCGGTTGCTGGCCGCCATCGCCTGGTTCAGGCGGTCGTCGAACATGCGGCGGTTGGGCAGTTTGGTCAAGGTGTCGTAAAAGGCCAGGTTGCGGATCTGGTCCTCGGCCCTGATTCGGTCGGTAATATCGCGCGATACGACGACGACGCGCGACGGCCGCCCCATGCTGTTCCTGATCACGCCGCCGCAGGATTCCATGTGGCGGATGCTGCCATCGGGCATCGAGAATCGGTATTCGATGCGCAGTCCGAGGCCGGTTCTTACGGTTTCCATGAACACCCGTTTCACATGCTCGCGGTCGTCGGGATGTATCTCGGCAAAGGAATCCGTGCCCTTCAGGGATTCGGGGTCGCCGAACAGGCGCGTGTAGGAGGGACTGTTGTAGAGCCGCCGCCCGTCCAGATCGAGCACCGCGATGAAATCATCGACGTTCTCGGTGATCATGCGGTAGAACTCTTCCTGCTCGCGCAACTCATCCTCGAAGCGCTTGTTCTCGGAAATATCGGTCAGCACCACGCGCACCAGCGTCGATTTGCCGTCCTTCTGCAAGCGCAGGCTGTCCAGCCTGACATGGCAACAAGTCTTGTCTTCGTGCACGATAGCCAGTTCGCAGGTCAGCTTGTCATCCTGCTGCAGCACGCCGATGAAATATTCCGTCCAGTCTTTGATAAATTCAGGAGCAACGAAAGCGTCAAACCGCTTGTGCAGCAGATTCCCGCGTTCTTCCCCCAGCAGGGTGGCGCCGGTCAGATTGATTTCCTCGATACGGGCATCGCTGCCCAGCGTGACATAGCCGACAGGCGCCAGATCGTAGAAATCGGTGTACCGGTCGCGCAATTCCTTCATCATCAGTTGCGCGCGCTGCAACTCCTGGCGCTGCATCCCAAGCTCGACCTTGCTCACCTGAAGATCATGGAAAATTTCTTCGACGGGACGGGACGGCATTTCCGCGGGTGCCATCTGCGCCAGATGCTTTTCGGCCGCGGCCCTAATCCCCTCTGCGAATTGTGCTTCCGCATCTGTTTCTGGCAAATCGGACCTTGCTGATCTATTGCCCATGACTTCCCCCTTTGCAACTGAGCCAAGTATGGCATATCACGCCGGTTCCGCAATACTTTTCAGGCTGCTGCCCGGCACGCCGAATTCGGCTTTGGCGGCTCCCATGCTATAATTCCGCACGAATTTCATGCATAACAATTGCCCCGGCAGGCGGTCCCACGGTCCCGGCGTATCGATTCCGCCTCGAACCGCCGGATTCCGGGTGTGCAAGCCGGCAAGATTACCCGGCAATATCGGTCAATACTTTTCGCGTGCCTGGACACGCAAAATCGACTCAGGGCATTCCTGATCCGGTTTGAAAGGTCTACACGAAATCGTGCGGGCCTTTTTCATTTTCACGATCCGGTTGCACCGGCGAAAGCAGCACTATGAACAATACCAGCGAAGCAGCAATCACCAGCGCCCCACCGGCCAGTCCCGATGCAACCGCTCGCGGCGGCGATATCGAGCGGGAAGTCAGGCGGCGCCGCACCTTCGCGATCATTTCCCACCCGGACGCGGGCAAGACCACGCTCACCGAAAAACTGTTGCTGTTCGGTGGCGCGATCCAGATGGCCGGCACGGTCAAGGCGCGCAAAAGCGGGCGGCATGCAACTTCCGACTGGCTGGAAATCGAAAAGCAGCGCGGTATCTCGGTGGCCAGTTCGGTGATGCAGTTTGCCTACGATGACTGCGTGATCAATCTGCTCGACACCCCCGGCCACCAGGACTTCTCCGAGGACACCTATCGCGTGCTGACCGCGGTCGACGCGGCGGTGATGGTGGTGGACGCGGCCAAGGGCGTGGAAGCGCAGACCATCAAGCTGCTGGAAGTGTGCCGTTTGCGCAACACGCCGATCATCACGTTCATCAACAAGATGGATCGCGAAGTGCGCGACCCGCTGGAAGTGCTGGACGAGATCGAGTCGGTGCTTAAAATCAAATGCGCGCCGGTGACATGGCCGATCGGGATGGGCAAGCGCTTCCAGGGCGTGTACCACCTGCTCAACGACGAAGTGCTGCGCTTCGTGCCGGGTGAAGCAAAGGCCGGGCAGGAAGTCGAAACCCTGCGCGGCGCGCAGATCGAGCAGCTGGCGCAAACCTGCCCGGCCGAAATGCAGACCATGCGCGATGAGACCGAACTGGTCATCGGCGCGGGCGCGCCGTTCGATCTGCAGGAATTTCTCGGCGGGCAGCAATCGCCGGTGTTCTTCGGTTCCGGCGTGAACAACTTCGGCGTGCGTGAAATCCTGCGCGCGTTGGTCGATTGGGCGCCCTCGCCGTTGCCGCGCGAAACCGATGTACGCAGGGTCTATCCGACCGAAGCCGCGTTCACCGGTTTCGTGTTCAAGATCCAGGCCAACATGGACCCGAACCACCGCGACCGAATCGCGTTCCTGCGCGTGTGTTCCGGCCGTTACACGCCCGGGATGAAAGTCAGGCACCGGCGCACCGGCAAGGAGATGAAACTCGCCAACGCGGTGACCTTCATGGCAAACGAGCGCACCCGCATGGAAGAGGCCTACGCGGGTGACATCATCGGTGTGCACAACCACGGCCAGTTGCAGATCGGCGACGTGCTCACCGAAGGCGAGGCATTCACTTTCAAGGGCATTCCCTATTTCGCACCGGAACTGTTCAGCCGCGCGCGTCTGCGCGACCCGATGAAGGCCAAGCAGTTGCAAAAGGGCCTGCGCCAGCTCGGCGAGGAAGGCGCGGTGCAGGTTTTCGAGCCGCTGATCGATTCCAACCCGCTGATCGGCGCGGTGGGGCAGTTGCAATTTGAAGTCGTCGAGCACCGGCTGAAATCCGAATACGGCGTGGATGCGTTGTTCGAACGCGCCGGCATCCATACCGCACGCTGGGTGACCTGCGCGGACAAGAATCATCTCAACGAATTCGTGAAGGCCAACCAGTCCAGGCTGGCCAGGGACGTGGATGGCAACTATGCCTATCTCGCCGATACCGGCGTAAACCTTCGCCTGGCACAGGAACGCTGGCCGAAAATCCTGTTCCATGCGACGCGCGAGCATGGCCAGCAATTGAACTGATCGATCGCCGGCACTGCTCAAAGTTTCGCGCGATAAAAGGCGAGGAAATCGTCCGCCGGCAGCGGAAGGCTGAACAAATAGCCCTGTATTTCGTCGCAGCCCAGGGTTTTCAGCAAATCGAACTGCGCTTCGGTTTCCACGCCTTCCGCGACAGTGGTCAGGTCCAGCGCTTTTGCCATCGCGACAATGGTCTTGGCGATCGCGACGTCGTCGGTATTTCCGGGCATGTCCTTGATGAAAGCCCGGTCGATCTTCACGCAGTCGATCGGAAATCGCTTGAGATGGGCGAGCGAGGAATGGCCGGTGCCGAAATCGTCAAGCGACAGGTGGACCCCCCGGCTGCGTATCCTGTCCAGCAGACCGATCACCCGTTCCGGGTCTTCCATCACCATGCTTTCGGTGATTTCCAGTTCCAGCGAACTTGCCGGAAGTCCCGATTCCGCAAGCGCCTCATCGATTTCATACGGGAGATGGTCGGACCGTAACTGTCTTGCGGAAAGATTGACTGCCACCCGGATCGGGCGCAAACCCAATTTTTGCCAGACCGCATTTTGCCGGCATGCCTCGCGCAGCACCCAGCGGCCGATCGCGACGATCATCCCGGTATCTTCTGCTACGGGAATGAATTCGGCCGGAGGTATCATGCCCCACTCGCGATGCGCCCAGCGCACCAGCGCTTCCATGCCGACCAGGCGCCCGTTCGCGGTATCCACCTTGGGTTGGTAATGCAGAAGCAGTTCCCCATTTTCCACGGCATGCTGCAAATCGGTGATCATGCGCAGGGTCTTTGCGGCAGCACGCCCCATCGCCTCGTCGTAGATTGCAAAATCGTTGCCGCCTGCGCGGCGCACCCGGTTGCACGCGGAAGCGGCCTGCTGCACCTGCGCCTCCGACATGCCCGCCGGATCGCTGCCGGCAATGCATTCCATCAGCGCGGCCCCGATCGACAGCGTTGAGAACAGCTCGCGCCGTTCGACATGCAGTGGCCGTCTCGCGGTGCCGAGCAACTGCACGGCGCGCTGTTGCGCACCCGCCAGTTCACCGGGCCAGCAAACCAGCACGAACGCATTTCCGCCGAAACGGTAAAGCGTTTCCTCGATTTCGTTGGTTCCATCGCGCAGACGCAGCGCAACCTTGACCAGCCAGCGCTCGGTTTCCACCGCGCCCAGGCTCTCGAAGATCTCCTGTTCGCGGTCGGCGACGATCATCATCACCGTGCCCGCACGCTGCTGTGCGAAGGCCTTGCCCAGATCTTCGCGCAAACGGTACTGGTTGGGCAGGCCGGTCTCGGGATCGAAGAACGCCTGGTAGGCAAGCTTTTCCTCTGCCCGCCTGCGCGCGGTGACGTCCTTGATGTAGACATGGAACTCAGAAAAATCAGCGAGGTATGCGATGGTGCATTCCAGCGTGAGCTTGCCGAGCATGTACTCGAATTGCCGGTTGGAAGTCTGGTGCAGACGGGCTTCGTCGAGGTGATGCTGCATCTCCCCGGGCAGCAGTTTCCCCGGGCCGTCGGGGGAGAAATTCAGCCTGGCTAGCAGTTCGGCTGTTGCCGGGTTGGCGTAGCGCACCTCTCCCGCCGCGTCGAGGCGCAGCACCGGATTCGGATTGCGCTCGGCGAACATCGCCAGCCTGCGGCGTTCCATTCCCTCGCGGATGATCGCGACGACATAGTAGCCCACGAAAAATGCAACACCGAAAATCAACACCGAAAAACCGATCACCCAGCGCACCATGGTAGAGACGCTGTTGCGCGAGTCGCTCCCCAGCATGTCGACCGCCTGCTGGTTGGCCGCCGACATCGCGGCCAGGGTGCTTTCAATTTGCCTGACCTTCGGTTTTACCTGCGCCAGAATCGCCCTGGCCAGATCCCAGTTGACGACCTTGCTGGAAAGCGTGTTCGACAGCTCGTCGGACAATTCGTCCAGCGCGGCAAGCCGGGTGCGCAGTTCGTTCACCTGATCGCGCATATCCAGGTTCTTGTCCAGCTGGCCGACGATGCTGTCCAGGCGCGCGCGGTTCAGCGCGCGGTGGGTCTGGAATGTGTCCCGGGTTGCGGTGTAGGAGTAATACTCGTAAAGCAGGCGTTCCTCGTCGGCGATGACGCCGCGCAATTCGCCGATGCGCTGGGACAATGGCAGCTTCTCTGCGATGAACAACCGGTTCACGGCCTGTACCGAGTTACCCAGCGTTACGATACGGACCGACACCGCGACGCCCACCGCGAGCACAAGCAGAAACACCCACCATATCCTGCGTTGAAGCATTACGAATCCGATCCGTGTGTCAAAATGATATTGCTGCGCCGGTCTCCATTATAGTTGCGGCGCATACTGCTGACACATTACATTTTCTTGGCGGGTGCGTTCTTTTCCTTTTCTGGTTCCAGTCTGCCGCCGACCTTCAGGCAGGTGCCCGCCGGTACGGGTATGAAATCATTGGGATCGTTGTCGACTTTCGAATGGCCGGCGCAGGAGTGCATCTTCGGATTGCTGTTGCACGCGTTCTGGCCCGCCTTCGCGATGCCGAAACACTTCTCCTGATCGGCGGCATGGGCTGAATTTGCGGCTGCACTGATGCCAAGCGCAAGCAGGCTGGTCAGCGCGGCGGCAACTCGCAAATTTTGACTTTTCATATTCCGGGTTCCTTTCATGTTTGGCAACTCGAACAATACATTCTGGTATCAACGAATACGTCACTGGAACTTTAACATTGTAAGCCCGGATTGTGTTCGGCGCGCCGGTTCCTATGCCGGCTTGCGCAGCCATCTTTCCAGCAACGCATCGACCGACCATTGGCCGCGGCTCAGTATCAGCAGCACGCCCAGCAGTATTCCCCAGGACAGGTGCTGGTTCAGCCCCGCCTCGCTCAGGTCCGCGTAGGAAATCACCGCAACGATATTCAGGATGAACAGTCCTGACGCGGCGAAGCGGCCAAGCAGGCCCAACACCAGCAGCACCGACAAACCGAGCTCCGCGCTGGCCGCCATGGTAGCCGCCACATCGGGAGGCAACAGCGGCACGTGGTAGACGTCATTGAACAAATACAGCGTGCTGTCCCAGCTCAGTATCTTGGTCCAGCCCGATTTGAAAAACACGTCGGCCAGATACAACCGCAATCCCAGATCCAGCAGCGGCGCCAGATATTCGGGCAGGTGCGATGCGGAATAATAAAACCGGATGATGCGCTTTAACTGATTCATGCTTCCTCCTTAAATTTGAAACCGCACAGCACACCTTGCCCGACCAGCTTCAGCAAGACGCCCCGCAGGTCGAATCCCGGGTCGATGTCCAGAGCCGCAGCGGTTGCGTCGCCGAGCGATTCCCCCGCCCGGATCGCCTGCAGCCAGTGCGAATCTGCCGGCAAAAGTTCGTCGACGATTACCTTGCCGTCATTCCGGCAGACCAGCGCATTGCTTGAACCGCTCTCCGGATCGATCATGAAATCGGGATCCGCACCGGGCTGATGGGCGCGCCAGATTGCGACGACCGGGAAACGCGAGCGTAGCTGGCGGCAGGACGGATGCGTGTGCAGGACCAGTTCCGGATATCGGTCGGGCGGTATTTTCACCAGCTCCGCCAGGTCCAGCGTAATCGCATCCCCGGCAAAATAGGCGCGATGACAGGCCCATTCCAGTGCCGCAACATCCGGCAGGTAGGACAGCCCCCGCGCCGGCTCGAACGATGCGAGAAAATCCGCGATCTCCGCGCCGTAGTGATGCAGGTTGCCGCTGCGCGAAGGATATTGCTCGATGAATTTCCTTGCCGTGTAACGGAAGAATTCATCGCCAACAAGCTGCCTGACGACCGGATACGCACCCGCCAGCGAGTCGTGCAGATTGCCGCGATAATTGTTGCGATAAACCTCGAGGGCGGTGGCGGCGGAATAATGCGGGTAGGCCGTGTCGATCTGTGCCGGCGGTTCACCGCCGCTCACGATCACCTGCGAGAATCCCGACAAAACCTCACTCAGCGCAGGCATGGCATTCCTCCAGGCGCTGTTGAGCCTTCGCGGCTTCGCCCAACAAGACCGGCAATGCCGGTATGTCGCTGTCCCATTCGATCAGCGTGGGACGCGGACCGATGTGCTGCAGCGCGAACTCGTACAGCTGCCAGACCTCGGGGTGGACCGGATGATCGTGCGTGTCGACCAGACAGCCGTCCCGGGTGCTGAACCCGGCCAGGTGATATTCGCCGACTGCGTCCGGCGGAAGCGTGCCGATGAAAGCACCGGCATCCACGCCGAGATTGCGCACGTTTACGTACAGGTTCTCCACGTCGAACAGGATGCCGCAGCCGGTGCGCCGCACCAATTCGGCAAGGAATTCGCCTTCGCTCATTTCGCTTTGCGTAAACGACAAATAGCTCGAAAGGTTTTCAATCAGAAGACGTCGGCCGAGTTTTTCCTGCACCTGCTGCACGCGGCTTGCCACAATCGACAGTGCCGCCTGCGTATAGGGAAACGGCAGCAGGTCGTTGACCACCACCCGCTTGCCGCCGCTGTTGTCCAGCACGGCATTCCAGCACAGATGTTCCGATACCGCTGCAGGCTCGATCGCGTCGCACAGGCAACGCAAGTCGGACAAATGATCCTTGTCCAGCGGAACGGCCGAAGCCAACCCCATGCCGACACCGTGCAGGCTGACCGGATATTGCTCGCGCACTTTGTGCAATATGCGCAGCGGCGCACCGCCGCCGAAAAAATTCTCGCTATGCACCTCAACCCAGCCCAGCCTGGGCTGGGTATTCAACACCTCGGCGTAATGGGGCGCCCGCAAGCCGATGCCCGCGATGCACGGCAAAGTTTGGTTTGCGGGCGTTCTCATTACATTTTCTTCATCATGCCGCTGTCCATCAGGTTGCCACCGGCGATCTTGGCGCAAGTACCCTTGGGTACGGCGACAAAGTCCATCGGGTCGTTGCTCTTGGTGGCCTGGCCGGCACAGGAATGCGCGCTCTTGTTGCTGGAGCAATCATTCATGCCCGCCTTGGCGATGCCAAAGCATTTTTCCATCTCCACTTTTTTCTCGGCGGCGTTCGCGTTCACGCTGGCCAGACCCAGCACCAGCAGCGAGCCCATTGCGGCGGAAATAATTTGACTGTTTTTCATGGTAATACCCCTTTCATTGATTGATTGATGAGAGCCTGACACCGGCCATCGGCCGCAACAAGCCAAATTTACCAGAAGCAAAATGCACGGATTCAATTTTTCCGGCCTTGAATACCTTTCGGCCTTGCATCCACGCACCGATGTATTCGTCTGGGATGCGAAAATGGTTACATCGCAATTGAAAAATTAAGCGGCTATTAAATTCGGGAGTGAAAAAGTATCTGTCATTACGCAATCCGACAGGCCTTATTGACAACATGACAGCCGCCAGATTTTTCTCGTTCATGCCGCTTCCGCTTGAAGTTGCATTCATTTCACGTTGACAGGAATCGCTAATCAAATTGATTCTTGAATTAGCCATGATTTAATGCGAGGCCAATCAATAC
>JBAUQH010000117.1:0-66598 GCA_049580605.1 Gallionella sp.
CCGCCTACACCCAGCGTATTGCCGTTAGCCTGGCCGTGCCATTGACCATGGCCTTCTTTGCGTCCGGTATGGCTATGACGGCTGTCCGGTGTGCTGTGGTGAAAACCGTTGCCGGTCTTTCCGGGAAAGCCGCCGCTGCGGTTGCCGCCCAAGCCGGCATTGCTGCCTCCGCCGAAACCGCCGCTGCGACGCGGACCGTTGCTGCTGCGCGGGCGGTCCGAAGACGGGCCGGTGCGCAGTTTGTACTTGGGCTCCAGTCCTACGATGGTGTGCATCTTGATGGTTTGCTCGGTGTAGCGTTCGATGCGCTTCAGCAACTGGGCATCGCGGTTCGATGCGAATGAGATTGCAATTCCCGACGAGCCACCGCGACCGGTGCGACCGATACGATGCACGTAGTCTTCGGCGAACTTGGGCAGGTCGAAGTTGATCACGTGAGAAATGCCGCGCACGTCGAGACCGCGTGCGGCCACATCGGTCGCGACCAGAATGCGCACATTGCCGTTGCGCAAGTTGAGCAGGGTGCGGTTGCGTTCGCGCTGGTTCATGTCGCCGTGCAGTGCCGCGACGGAATGGCCCTGTGCGGAGAGCTGGTCGGCAAGACTGTCAGCATCGCGCTTGGTAGCGGTGAACACCAGTGCCTGATTCATTTCCACATCGGTCAGCAGGTGGCTGAGCATCCTGTTCTTGTGCGCCACGTCATCGGCGAACATCATGCGTTGTTCGATGTTTTCGTGTTTGTCCCTGGCTGCCGAAACAGAAATTTTCTTCGGTGTCTTGAGCAGGCGCGAGGCCAGGTTGCCGACCACGCCATCGAGGGTTGCGGAAAACAGCAGGGTCTGACGCGTAGCGGGAGTAGCTTTGGCGATGCGTTCCACATCATCGACAAAACCCATGTCCAGCATGCGATCCGCTTCGTCTAGGATCAGCACCTCAAGGCGCGAAAAGTCGATGCGGCCGCGTTCCAGATGGTCGATCAAGCGACCCGGGGTGGCGACCAGAATGTCCACATGACTGGACAGCAAACGGTTCTGCACCGGGTATGGCATGCCACCCAGGATGCTGATGATCTTGAAGCGCATATTCTTGCCGTACTTGGTTGCGGCATCGCAGACTTGCTGTGCCAGTTCGCGGGTAGGCGTCAACACCAGCACACGCGGGCCTTTGCCGGGCAGGGCGGACGGCGTGGCCAAACGGTTCAGCGCGGGCAGGATGAAAGCGGCGGTCTTGCCGCTGCCGGTTTGTGATGAGGCCATCAGGTCGTGGCCGGCCATGATTTCGGGAATGGCCTGTGCCTGGATAGGCGTGGGTTCGGTGTAGCCGGTTTCGGCAATCGCCTTCAGAATGACGGCGTTCAAATTCAGATTTTCAAATGACATCTTGCTTCCTTTAATTATTATCAAAGGGAATCCATTTCGTTATCCGGACGCAAGCCAACATCCGGCAATATATAACCGGATGCCGAATACGTTCCGGCATGACGAACTTATAAAGTTCCCTGGTGTGCGCGCAGGTAGTAAAACAGCCCGTTGAACGGGGAGGAGGTTAACCGGCGCATAAAACATCGTTGCTAACCGGAAAACCCGGGAGAATCCCCAATTGGAGAATCTGGGTGGGCTTATAGACAGGCGCGTTATGCAAACGCGCGAGAGATAGGTCAGAAAACGATGAACCAATGCCGCCTCAGTGGCGACAAGGCGCGCATTATACGGAAGGAAAAAATAAAAGCCAGTAAAAGTTTGCCGTAATCTGCCATGTGCTAGAATGCGCGCCCTTTTTCATTAGCAAGGCTGTATCCATGTCCCGCCTACTCCGTAACATCGCCATTATCGCCCACGTTGACCACGGCAAGACCACCCTGGTCGACAAACTGCTGGCCCAGGCCGGTTCTTTTACCGCCCATCAACATGTCGCTGAACGCGTCATGGATAGCAATGATCTGGAAAAGGAGCGCGGCATCACCATTTTGGCAAAGAACTGCGCGGTGTTCTATGAAGGAGTGCACATCAATATTGTTGATACGCCGGGTCACGCCGATTTCGGCGGAGAAGTTGAGCGCGTGCTGGGGATGGTGGACGGCGTGTTGCTGCTGGTGGATGCGGTAGAAGGGCCGATGCCACAAACCCGGTTTGTTACCAAGAAGGCGCTTGCCCTCGGCCTGCGCCCCATCGTGGTGATCAACAAGGTTGACCGCGACGGAGCGCGCCCAGACTGGGTGATCAACCAGACTTTCGATTTGTTCGACAAACTGGGTGCGACGGACGAGCAACTTGATTTCCCGGTGGTGTATGCCTCGGCATTGAACGGCTACGCCATGCTTGAATTGGACAAGCCGAGCAAAAACATGCTTCCCTTGCTGGATGCCGTGCTCAAGCACGTTCCCGCACCTGAAGCAGATCTGGATGCACCGCTGCAAATGCAAATATCCGCGCTGGACTACTCGAGCTTCGTGGGACGCATCGGTGTGGGTCGCATCCATCGCGGCACAATCAAGCCAGGCCAGGATGTGATGGTGATGAATGGCGACAAGCCGCTCAAGCGTGCACGCGTTAACCAGGTCATGGGTTTTCGCGGTATCGAACGCGTGTTGCTGGATGAGGCGGGCGCAGGAGACATCGTTCTGGTTAACGGTATCGACGAGATCGGGATCGGCGTAACGCTGGCCGATGTGAACAAGCCTGAAGCTTTGCCCATGCCCAAGGTGGATGAGCCGACCCTGACCATGAACCTGATGGTGAACACTTCCCCGTTGTGTGGCCAGGAAGGCAAGTTCATCACCAGCCGCCAGATACGCGACCGCCTGAACAAGGAGTTGCTGGTGAACGTCGCGTTGCGCGTCGAAGAAACGGACAACACCGATGTGTTCCTGCTGGCCGGACGCGGAGAATTGCACCTGACCATATTGCTGGAAAACATGCGCCGTGAAGGTTTTGAAATGGGCGTCGGCAAACCGCGTGTCGTGTACCGCGAGATCAACGGCGAAAAATGCGAGCCGTTCGAAGTGCTGACCGTGGACGTTGAAGACACCAACCAGGGCGCGGTGATGGAAGAACTGGGCCGACGCCGCGGCGATTTGCAGGACATGCAACCGGACGGACATGGCCGGGTGCGCATGGAATACCGCATTCCGGCACGCGGTTTGATCGGCTTTCAATCCGAGTTCATGACCATGACGCGCGGCACCGGCATCATGGCCCACGTTTTCGACGATTACGCGCCGGTAAAAGGCGAGATGCCGGGCCGCCGCAACGGCGTGCTGATTTCCGCCGAATCGGGAGAAGCGGTGGCTTACGCGTTGTGGAAACTGGAAGATCGCGGCCGTATGATTGTTGTTCCTGGCGACAAATTGTATGAAGGCATGATCATCGGCATCCATAGCCGCGACAACGATCTGGTGGTCAATCCGATCAAGGGCAAGCAGCTGACCAACGTGCGCGCATCCGGCACCGATGAAGCGGTGCGTCTGACCCCTCCGGTGCGGCTGACGCTGGAATCCGCAGTCGAATTCATCGACGAAGACGAACTGGTGGAAATCACGCCGCTATCGATCCGGGTACGCAAGCGTTACCTGACCGAAAACGAGCGCAAACGGCAGGCACGCGGCCTGTAGTTATCCGGAAGCGGAGCTGTCGTGACAAGGGGTGCTCGGGCACCCCATTTTCATTCGGCATGGCCGATTGGTTTATACTCATGCGCAGTTACTTCCGGTAGCGATATTCATGGAATCTCAAGTCGGCAACCTCGTTTCTCTTCTGGCTGGCCTGGTAATCGGCGCTGCAGCGATCTGGCTGATACTGCGCGAACGCATTAAATCTGCCGAAGCGCACGCAAATGGCGAAAGCCGGATCGAAGTTGCCCGGCTGGGCGAAAGACTGTCTGCATTGCAGGAAGAAGCCAACCGCCTGGCCAGGGAAAAGGATCTGCTTGCGGCACTGCGCGATCAACTCACCGCGGAGCGGCAACGACTGAGCAATCAGGTTGCCGAGCTGACCACCAGCTTGAATACCGAACGCAATCAGGCCGAAAATAATCTCGCGATACTGAGTAATGCCAAGGATCAGTTTAAAGTACTGGCAAATGATATTCTGGAAGAAAAATCCCAGCGTTTTACCGCCCAGAACCAGACCAACCTCAACCAGTTGCTGGAGCCGCTCAAGGCCAAGATCACCGAATTTCAGGGCAAGGTACAGGAAGTTTACGTGCAGGAAGGCAAAGATCGTTCCGCGCTGGCCGAGCAGGTCAGGCATCTGATGTCGCTTAACAAGCAGTTGTCAGAGGATGCGCACAACCTGACCAGCGCCCTGAAAGGCCAGACCAAGACCCAGGGCAACTGGGGCGAACTGATATTGGAGCGGGTGCTGGAAGCTTCCGGTTTGCGCAAGGGCCATGAATATGACGTTCAGGAAAGCCATACCAGAGCGGACGGTTCGCGCGCGCAACCGGATGTGGTCGTGCATCTTCCGGAAGGCAGGAATCTGATCATCGACGCCAAGGTTTCGCTGACGGCCTACGAGCAACACGCAAATGCCGAAACTGAACTTCAGCGTGACACTGCCCTGAAGCTTCATCTGGACTCGGTACGCTCGCACATCAAGGAATTGTCCGAAAAAAACTACCAGCAGCTTTATGGATTGCAGTCACTCGATTTTGTCATGATGTTCATTCCGGTTGAACCGGCCTTCATGCTGGCGATCTCGCATGACAGCGATTTATGGCAGGACGCATGGAAAAGGAATGTGCTCCTGGTCAGTCCCAGCACCCTGTTGTTCGTGGTACGAACGGTGGCGCATCTGTGGCGGCAGGAGCAGCAGACCCGGAATGCGCAGGAAATCGCCAGCCGTGGCGGGGAACTGTATGACAAGCTGGTCGGTTTTGTGGAAGATCTGGAAAACCTCGGCACCCGGCTGAAGCAGGCGCAGACGGCCTACGACGGCGCCTATAGCAAGTTTTCCGGGGGGCGGGGGAATGTGATCCGCCAGGCAGAAATGCTCAAGGAACTCGGCGTCAAGCCGACCAAGCAGCTGCCGAAGAACCTGACGGAATCCGCATTTGAAGGTCTGCCCGACGACACCATTGACTGAGCATGGATGGCGGGCTTTCACCGGTCCGCATATTGATCAGATCAGTGTTGCGCGCAATGATAAAATACGCGCAAACCATATTTGTTCAACCCACGATGAAACTTGCAATCGCTCAAATCAACAGTGTATTAGGCGATCTGGCGGGTAACGCCGAAAAAATTCTGCAATTTGCCGGGCAGGCCAGACAACGGGGCGCGCAACTGCTGCTTACGCCCGAACTCGGCTTGTGCGGTTACCCGCCGGAAGACCTGCTGCTGCGGGATGGATTTTACAATGCCTGTGCCCGGACACTGGACGATCTGGCCGGCAAAATTTCAGGCATCGCCGTCGTGGTGGGTCATCCCCACGAGCACGGCGGGAAACGCTACAACGCCGCTTCGCTGCTCAGGGACGGTATCGTCGCTGCAACTTATCTGAAACAGGAACTGCCGAACTATTCGGTGTTCGACGAGAAGCGCTATTTTGACCACGGCAGGGAACCCTGCCTGTTCGAATTGAAAGGTATCCGATTTGCGCTGAACATTTGCGCTGATGTATGGGAGCCCGAGACCGCGCGGCAGGCCCGTGATGCCGGCGCACAGGTGCTGCTGGTGCTGAATGCCTCGCCGTATGCAACAGGCAAACTGCAATGGCGTCATCGCGTGATACGCGAACGGATCGCGGAAACCGGCCTGCCTGTGGTCTATGCAAACTTGGTCGGCGGACAGGACGAGCTGATATTCGACGGCGGCTCATTCGCGATGGACCGCAATGGCGAGTTGACCGCACAGTGCGCCGTCATGGAAGAGGCATTGGCCATGCTGGAAATTCGCAATGACCGGAGGCCGGCTGGCCAGATCGTTGCCGGATCGGGCGAAGAGGCCGACGTCTACCGCGCGCTGTGTCTCGGTGTGCGCGACTACATCGGCAAAAACCGCTTTCCGGGAGTATTGCTGGGTCTGTCGGGCGGAATCGATTCCGCGTTGACACTCGCGATCGCGGTCGATGCGCTTGGCGCGGACAAAGTCCATGCGGTGATGATGCCGTCGCCCTATACCGCGCAGATCAGCCTGGACGACTCGCGCGAGATGGTGAATATCCTGGGCGTTCGTTATGACGAGATCCCGATCGAGGCGATGTTCCAGAGCTATCTGGCCGCGCTGAAAACCATTTTTTCCGCGCTGCCGGAAGATACCACCGAAGAAAATCTGCAGGCGCGCATACGCGGCAACCTGCTGATGGCGCTGTCGAACAAATTCGGCTCGCTGGTGCTGACCACCGGCAACAAGTCCGAAATGACTGTCGGTTATGCGACTCTCTACGGCGATATGGCCGGCGGCTTCGCGGTGCTGAAGGATGTCAGCAAAACGCTGGTGTACCGGCTTGCGCACTACCGAAATTCGCTGGGCCGGGTGATACCCGAGCGCATCATCACGCGCCCGCCAAGTGCCGAATTGCGCGAGGACCAGGTCGATCAGGACAGCCTGCCGCCCTATGATGTGCTGGACGCCATCATGGCCTGCTATGTCGAGCAGAATCTCCCGATTCAGGGAATCATCGCGCGCGGCTATTCCGAAGCCGACGTGCGCCGGGTGGTGCACCTGATCCGCATCAGCGAATACAAACGACGCCAGTCCGCGGTGGGTATACGCGTGACCGAACGCAGTTACGGGAAGGACTGGCGCTATCCGATCACCGTGCGTTACCAGGATAGTTATTAAGATACGCCGTTAATCTGATTCCTTTTCCCCGCCAGCTTTGGTACAATACCCCGCGTTTTGCGATGGGCTTCGAGCCCGTTTTTCTTTTGTGGACCGTAAATTTATGGATGTGGTCAAGCTGGTCGAGACAACGGTGGCTGGTCTCGGCTATGAATTGGTGGATATTGAACGTTCCGGACGCGGCCTGTTGCGGGTGTTCATCGACAAGCCGGAAGGCATTTCGGTTGACGATTGCCAGGTTGTCAGCAACCAGTTGACACGGTTGTTCGTGGTGGAGAATGTCGACTATGAACGCCTGGAAGTGTCGTCGCCGGGATTGGACAGGCCGCTGAAGAAGGAAGCGGATTTTTCCAGGTTTGCCGGCGAAAAGGTTCAGCTCAGGCTGCGCTTGCCGATGGAAGGACGCAAGAATTTTACCGGCATGATTACCGGTGTAAACGAGGGAATTTTGCAATTGGATGTGGACGGCAAACCGGTAGCAATCGAGTTGTCGAACCTGGACAAGGCACGTTTGGTGCCGAACTTTTAGTTTTTTTGAGATTGCCGACCCGAAGCGGATTTCGGGAAAGCAAGCTGATAGCCGGAGAATGGTATGAGTCGTGAAATTTTGTTGTTGGTGGATGCTTTGTCCCGCGAGAAGAACGTGGACAAGGAGGTGGTGTTCGAGTCCCTGGAATCGGCTCTGGCTTCTGCGACGAAAAAACGTTTCGCGGACGAAGCGGACGTGCGCGTTGAAATCGACCGGGATACCGGCGATTTTGAGTCGTTCCGCCGCTGGGAAGTGATGGATGACGAAACCTTCGAGACACCCGACCTGCACATCAAGCTGGAAGAGGCGCAAAAGCGCCAGCCGGATATCCAGATCGGCGAATTCATCGAAGCGCCCCTGGAATCGATCGATTTCGGCCGTATCGGCGCACAAGCGGCCAAGCAGGTTATTTTCCAGAAAATCCGGGATGCGGAGCGGGAACAGGTGCTCGCCGATTTCATGGAACGCAAAGAACACCTGGTATCGGGTACCGTGAAGCGGCTGGAGCGCGGAAACGCGATCATCGAGTTTGGAAAGATCGAAGCCCTGCTGCCGCGCGACCAGATGATCGCGAAGGAAAATCTGCGCGTCGGGGATCGCATCAAGGCTCACCTGCTGCGCGTCGATCGCAGTGCGCGCGGCCCGCAGGTTATCCTGTCGCGCACTTCGCCGGAATTGCTGGTCAAGCTGTTCGAGCTGGAAGTGCCCGAGATCGAGGAAAAGCTGCTGGAAATCGTCAGTGCCGCACGCGATCCCGGGTCGCGCGCAAAGATCGCGGTCTTGTCTCATGATCCGCGCATCGACCCGATCGGTACCTGTGTCGGGATGCGAGGATCGCGTGTCCAGGGCGTGACCAACGAACTTGCCGGCGAACGCGTCGACATCATCCTTTGGTCGGAAGATCCCGCCACTTATGTGATCAACGCGCTGGCTCCGGCGGAGGTCAGCAGCATCGTCGTGGATGAAGAACGGCACAGCATGGATGTGGTGGTCGAGGAAGAAAACCTGGCGCAGGCGATCGGGCGGGGCGGACAGAACGTGCGCCTGGCCAGCGAATTGACCGGCTGGGAACTGAATATCATGACGGTGGAACAGTCCAGCGAAAAGCACAACGAAGAGTTTTCAAATACCCGTGCGATATTCATGGACAAACTGGATGTGGACGAGGAAGTTGCCGACATCCTGGTTCAGGAAGGCTTCAGCACGCTGGAAGAAGTTGCATATGTACCGCTGGAAGAAATGCTGGAAATCGAATCTTTCGATGAGGCGACCGTAAACGAATTGCGCAGTCGTGCACGGAATGCGCTGCTGACAGCGGCAATTGTCAGCGAAGAGAAGGTTGAACACGGTATCGAGGACCTGCTCAAACTGGACGGCATGGATGAGGAAACGGCACGCACCCTGGTAGCCAAGGGCGTAGCGACACAGGAACAATTGGCAGATCTGGATGTGGATGAGTTGGTGGAGCTGTCGGGTATGGATAGCGAACGTGCCAACACTTTGATTATGACGGCGCGTGCGCCCTGGTTTGCCTGACAGGGTGATTAGAGGATAGCAATGGGAAAATTGAATGTAGCGCAGTTTGCGACCGAACTGGGATTGCCGGTTGCGTTGCTGCTTGAGCAGCTGAAGGCGGCCGGGATATCAAAGGAGCAGGAGTCCGACCCGATGTCGGAGAAGGACAAGGCAAAATTGCTGGATCACTTGCGCCAGGCGCATGGCGGCGAAAAGCCGGCCAAGAAGATCACGCTGATACGGCGCGAAACCACCGAAATCAAGAAAGCCGACAGCTCCGGACGCGCGCGCACCATCCAGGTGGAAGTGCGCAAACGCCGCGTGGTCGCGCCGAACGCTGCTGCCGATGCAGCAGCCGTTGAAGTTGTCGCCGCGCCGAAGAAGGGAAAAGCCGCAAAAGTAGTCGATGCGCAGGAAATGGCAACGCGTGAAGAGGAAGCGCGTTTGCAGGCCGAACTGGCATCGCGCCAGGCTGCCGAAGTGCAAGCCAAACAGGAACGCAGCAAGCGCAAAACCACCAAGAAGACCGCCGAACCCGAATCAGCGCCTGCTGCCCAGCCGGAACCGGCAGCAGCAGTTGCAGCAGCGCCTGCAGCCAGCCTGGCCGAAGGCACCCTGCACAAGCCGGCACCCAAGCCCGGTGACAAGATTGTCAAGCCGAGCAAGAAACCCAAACCAGAATCCAAGGCCAGTCCGTGGGACGAAAAGGGGCACAAGAAGCGTACCCCGGTCAAGACCGGCGAAAAACCAGGTGTATGGACCACCCCGGTGCGCGCACCCCGCCACGATAGACATACCAAGCAAGCGGCCGAGCCCGAACACGCATTCTCCATGCCGACCGAACCGATCGTGCATGAAGTGGCCGTTCCCGAGACGATCACCGTCGCTGAATTGGCGCAAAAGATGTCGGTCAAGGCTTCCGAGATCATCAAGGTATTGATGAAAATGGGTTCGATGGTGACCATCAACCAGGTGCTTGACCAGGAAACCGCGATGATCGTGGTGGAAGAAATGGGGCACATCGCCAAGGCTGCAAAGCTGGACGATCCGGATGCCTATTTGATGGATACGGAAGCGCATCACGACGTGGTAATGGAGCCGCGCGCGCCGGTCGTCACGGTGATGGGACACGTCGATCACGGCAAGACTTCGCTGCTCGATTACATACGCCGCACCCGGGTTGCTTCAGGCGAGGCGGGCGGGATTACCCAGCACATCGGTGCGTACCATGTCGATACCCCGCGCGGCATGGTGACCTTCCTCGATACACCTGGCCACGAGGCATTTACCGCAATGCGCGCACGCGGCGCCAAAGCGACCGACATCGTGATCCTGGTGGTGGCAGCTGACGACGGCGTGATGCCGCAAACCAAGGAAGCCATCTCGCACGCCAGGGCAGCCGAGGTTCCGCTGGTGGTGGCGTTGACCAAGATCGACAAAGCCGATGCGAACGTCGAAAAAGTAAAGCAGGAACTGGCCGCAGAGGGCGTTACACCCGAAGACTGGGGCGGCGATTCGATGTTTGTCGAGGTATCGTCAAAAACCGGCCAGGGAATCGACCAGTTGCTCGAGGGTGTTTTGCTGCAGGCTGAAGTGTTGGAACTGAAGGCACCGCGCAGCACATACGCCAAGGGGCTGGTGATCGAAGCTCGTCTGGACAAGGGCAAGGGACCGGTCGCAACCGTGCTGATACAGTCCGGCACGATGAAGCGCGGCGATGCGGTGCTGGTCGGCTCGGTTTTTGGCCGGGTGCGAGCAATGCTGGATGAAACCGGCAAGGCAATCAATGAGGCAGGACCGTCCATTCCGGTAGAGATACAAGGTTTGTCCGAAGTGCCTGTTGCGGGTGAAGAATTGATGGTATTGGCCGACGAAAAGCGCGCCCGTGAAATTGCCCAGTTCCGACAGGGTAAATATCGCGGCGTCAAGCTGGCGAAGCAGCAGGCCGCCAAGCTGGAAAACATGTTCGAGCAGATGTCCGAAGGCGAAGTCAGGGTTTTGTCGCTGATCGTGAAATCGGACGTGCAGGGCTCGGCCGAGGCGATCGCGCAATCGCTGCAGAAACTCTCCACGAATGAGGTCAAGGTCAATCTGATCCACGGCGGCGTCGGCGCGATTACCGAATCCGACGTCAACCTGGCCCTGGCGTCGAAGGCTATCATCATCGGTTTCAACACCCGCGCCGATGCCGCTGCACGCAAGCTTGCCGAAGCATCCGGCGTGGATATACGCTACTACAACATCATCTATGCGATGGTGGACGAGATCAAGGCGGCGCTGTCCGGCATGCTGGCGCCCGAGAAACGCGAAAGCATCATGGGCACGGTTGAAGTACGCCAGGTATTCACCGTATCCAAGATAGGCACGATCGCCGGTTGTATGGTGCTGGACGGCGTGATCAGACGCGGAGCAAAAGTGCGCGTGTTGCGCGATAACGTGGTGATACACGATGGAGAACTCGATTCGCTGAAACGGTTCAAGGATGACGTGAAGGAAGTCAAAGCCAATTTTGAATGCGGATTGTCGGTAAAGAATTTCAACGATCTGATCGTTGGCGACAAACTCGAGGCCTACGAAATCGTTGAGGTCGCGCGCGCCCTGTAGGCGCATTTGACAGCCATGGCAAATTTCGCACGCACCGACCGAATTGCGCAGCAAATCCAGCGTGAAATCGCCGAACTGGTGCGCCTGCAGATCAACGATCCGCGCGTGCGCCTGGTGACCATCACGGGTGTCGAAGTCGCGCGGGATTATTCGCATGCGAAGATTTTTTTCACCCGAATGGATGGCAAACATGAGGAAGCGCAGCATGGCCTTGAGCATGCCAGTGGCTTTCTTCGCAGCCAGCTGGCGCACAGCCTCAAGCTGCGCGTGATGCCGCAGCTGCATTTCGTCTACGACGCTTCCGTGGAACGCGGCAGCCATTTGTCGCAGTTGATCGACCAGGCGGTCGCAGCGGATCATCGCCACGACGAAAAGCAATAACCGGGATTGCGCTGATGGCACGAAATTATCGCCCGTTGGATGGCGTGTTGTTGTTCGACAAGCCGCTGGAATTGAGCTCAAATACCGCACTGCAAAAAGTTCGCCGCCTGTATCAGGCCGAAAAGGCCGGGCATACCGGCACGCTGGATCCCCTGGCCACCGGCCTGCTGCCGATCTGCTTCGGCGAAGCCACCAAATTTTCCAATGCCCTGCTGGATGCCGACAAAACCTACCGTGCGATGCTACTGCTGGGACAGACCACCACAACCGGCGATGCCGAGGGCGATATTACGGCACACTACCCGGTTAATGTCGGACAGGCAGAAGTCTATGCAGTACTGGACCTTTTTCGCGGTAAAATCCGGCAACTTCCGCCGATGCACAGCGCGCTCAAACACCATGGTAGGCCGCTTTACGAATATATCCGCAGCGGCGAAACTGTTGAACGCGAACCGCGCAGCGTAACGATACACGAGTTGCTGCTGAATTCTTTTTCCGGCTGCGAAATGGATATTACCGTGCGCAGCAGCAAGGGTACTTACATCCGCACGCTCGCCGAGGACATCGGCGCGGCGCTCGGCTGCGGCGCGCACCTGATCGGGCTGCGCCGCACCGCGATTGCGCATTTCGACCTGAAAGATGCCCATACCTTGATGCAACTTGAGGCGATGACCGATGCCGAACGCGATGCCTGCATCCTGCCGCTGCAAAGCCTGATGCCCGATATGCCCAGGTTGGAACTGGATGCCCTGCAGGTCCAGCGCCTGGCGCAGGGCCAGAGGCTGGGGCTGGACACTGGACTGCCGGATGGCAGGGTCAGTTTGCTTGGACCGGGGGGATTCATCGGTGTGGGAAGGTTGCAGGGTCGCCGCCTTGCCCCGGAAAGGCTGCTCTCCGAAGTGGCAAAACAGGCCGCGCAGGCCGTTTCAAGCGGAAATATTGGGGTTGAGTAACACCCCCGTTAAGGGGTAGAATGCTGCACTTTTTTCAGGAGAACTAATGCAATGGCAATTACCGCCGCGCAAAAAGCGCAAATCGTAACCGACTTTCAGCGCGCCAAGAGCGACACCGGTTCCCCGGAGGTGCAAGTGGCGCTGATTACGGCGCGTATCACCTATCTGACAGAACATTTCAAGGAAAATGTGAAAGACCACCACTCACGCCGTGGATTGCTGCGTTTGGTAAGTCGCCGCCGCAAACTGCTCGATTACCTGAAGCGTACCAACGACGAGAGCTATCGCAAGTTGATCCAGCGCCTGGAAATCCGTAAATAAGAATTTGTATCCAGCGGGTCGCGTCAGCGACCCGCGTTGTTTCGTATTGTCACAACGAGTGCCGTGACAGATCGGCATGCCACGTTTAGAGAGGTTTATCTTGAGTCATTATAAAAAAACATTCGCATACGGCAATCATCAGATCACGCTGGAAACCGGCGAAATTGCGCGCCAGGCCAGTGGAGCCGTGATGGTCAGTCTGGACGACACCGTGGTGCTGGTCACCGTAGTCGGCAGGAAAGATGCCAAGCCCGAGCAGGATTTCTTCCCGTTGACCGTGGATTATCAGGAACGCACTTACGCTGCTGGCAAGATACCAGGCGGCTTTTTCAAGCGCGAAGGCCGTCCCAGCGAAAAGGAAATCCTGACTTCTCGCCTGATCGATCGCCCGTTGCGCCCGCTATTCCCGGATAGTTTCTACAACGAAGTGCAGATCGTTGCGACGGTGATGTCTTCTGATGAGGAAATCGACTCGGATATCCCTTCGATGATAGGCGCTTCAGCCGCACTGGCCCTGTCCGGCATTCCGTTTGACGGTCCGATCGGTGCAGCACGGGTCGGCTACGCCAATGGTCAGTACCTGCTCAATCCGACCGCAACCGAGCTGCAGACTTCGCAACTGGATCTGGTGGTCGCGGGCACCGAGCGCGCCGTGCTGATGGTCGAATCCGAAGCGCAACAGCTGCCTGAAGATGTGATGCTGGGCGCGGTGATGTTCGGCCACGAACAGTTGCAGACAGTCATCAATGCGATCAACGAAATGGCTGATGCGGTGGGCGCCGATGCCTGGGAGTGGACGGCTCCTGCCAAGGACGAGGCCCTGATTGCGCAAATTGCCGGACTCGCCGAAACCGAACTTGGACAAGCATATGCGATTCGTTCCAAGCAGGCGCGTACCGTAGCGGTTGATGCGATACGCGACAAGGTGATGGCCGCGATGTCGCCGGAAGTCATGGCAACCCAGAAGAACCACGTCAATGATCTGTTCAGCGCCCTGGAAGCCAAGATCGTGCGTGGACAGATACTCAGCGGGGAGCCTCGAATCGATGGCCGCGACACGCGCACCGTGCGCCCGATCACGATCCGCAATAGCGTTTTGCCGCGCACCCACGGCTCGACCCTGTTTACCCGCGGCGAAACGCAGGCTATCGTCGTTGCAACCCTGGGCAGCATGCGCGATTCTCAGAAAATCGACGCGCTGCAAGGCGAATATTCGGACCGCTTCATGCTGCATTACAACTTCCCGCCGTATTCCACAGGGGAGACCGGACGCGTTGGAACCCCAAAACGCCGCGAGATCGGCCACGGTCGTCTGGCAAAGCGTGCTTTGATTGCGGTATTGCCGAGCGAGGAAGATTTCGGCTATGCGATGCGCGTGGTATCGGAAATCACCGAATCCAACGGTTCCAGCTCGATGGCTTCGGTGTGCGGAGGATGCCTGTCCCTGCTTGATGCAGGTGTGCCGCTCAAGGCCCATGTGGCTGGTATTGCGATGGGTCTGATCAAGGAAGGAAACCGCTTCGCGGTACTGACCGATATCCTTGGCGATGAAGATCATCTGGGCGATATGGATTTCAAGGTCGCCGGTACCGAAACCGGCGTGACTGCTTTGCAGATGGACATCAAGATCAACGGTATCACGCGTGACATCATGCATGCTGCGCTGACACAGGCCCGCGAAGGTCGTCTGCACATCCTGGGACTGATGAAGCAGGCCATGCCGAATGCGCGTACCGAGGTTTCCGAGTTTGCCCCGCGTATGATCAAGATGAAGATCAATCCGGAAAAAATCCGCGACGTGATCGGCAAGGGTGGTGCGGTGATCCGCGCCTTGACCGAAGAAACCGGAACCACGATCGATATCGATGACGCCGGCAACGTGACGATTTCCTGTGTAAGCGGCGAGGCGGGTGAACTTGCCAGGAAACGCATCGAAGACATCGTGGCCGATGTGGAAGTGGGCAAGGTTTATGAAGGCCCGGTGGTCAAGCTGCTTGATTTTGGCGCATTGGTAAACGTGTTGCCGGGCAAGGACGGGCTGCTGCATATTTCACAGATCGCGCACGAGCGGGTGGCCAGCGTTACCGACCATCTCAAGGAAGGCCAGATCGTGCGTGTGAAAGTGCTTGAAGTCGACGACAAGGGGCGCATGAAACTCAGTATGAAGGCGCTTCTTGATACGCCGGCAGCTGCTTCCGCGGCCGAGTAAGCTCGGGTGCAACAAAAAGCCCCGCCGATTCGGCGGGGCTTTTTTTCTTCTGGTACATGCCTGACCAAAAGGTCGGGCTGCACCCGAACAAGTTGCGGGTATGCTACTTCGCCACTTGTTTTTCGCGAATTTCATCAAGGGTCTTGCAGTCGATGCAGAGTGTGGCGGTCGGCCTGGCTTCAAGCCGATTCAGGCCGATTTCGACGCCGCAATTTTCGCAATAGCCATATTCACCGCTATCGATCTTTGCAAGCATCTCATTGATCTTCTTTATCAATTTCCTTTCCCGGTCGCGGTTCCGCAATTCCAGCCCCATGTCGGATTCCTGCGTGGCCCGATCATTCGGGTCGGCAAATACCGTTGCCTCGTCCTGCATGGTGTGTACGGTGCGATCGATGTCCTTGCCCAGACCCGCCTTGATTTCATTCATGATCTGGCGGAAATGGTCAAGCTGCTTCGGATTCATATATGCCTCGCCCTTCTTGGGTTTGTAGGGCGTGACGGGTTTTTGTGGCTGTACCTGCATTTAGACTTCTCCATACGGGATAAAACAAAAGGCGATTAAATACCAGAAAGCCGGCCCAAGATCAACTAAATTAACGTTTCCCGAGCAGCAGGAACAGACTGGGACGCTTGTTCAGTAATGGTAAGGGATGTGATTTCCACTGAGCGATCGCATGCGTCAGGATTTGTTCCCCGGGCAGCGTGATGTCGGTCGCGATGCACAGCTGCGAATCCGGACGGCACCGCGCGAGCAGGGCACTAAGCAGCCTGTCGTTCCGGTAAGGTGTTTCGATGAATATCTGTGTCTGGTTGCGCCTTATGGAATCAGCTTCCAGCGTTGCGATCGAGTTATTCCTGTCCGCTTCTGCAATCGGCAGATAGCCGTGGAAGGCGAAGCATTGTCCATTCAGGCCGGAAGCCATCAGCGCCAGTAATATCGAAGAGGGGCCGACCAGCGGCACGACGCGGATGCCGCTACGGTGCGCCAGATTGACCAGATCCGCGCCCGGATCGGCAATGCCCGGGCAGCCCGCCTCCGAAATGACCCCTACATCATTTCCGGCCAGCAACGGGACCAGCATCCCGGATAATTCGTCGGCGCCGGTGTGTTCGTTCAGCGTGGCAAAGTGCATTGCCTGAATCGGCTGTTCGGGCTTAAGCGCCGCAAGGAAGCGCCGGGCGGTTTTGGGTTGTTCGACCACAAAATGATGCAGCCTGCGCGCCAGGCCGATAACATGCTGCGGAAGCACCTGTTCGGCAGGGGTATCACCCAGTGTGCAGGGGATCAGGTACAGCGTGCCCGGCTTATTTCCCATCTCAGAACAATCGCACGTTTTCGCGTTGCAGCATTTCGACCAGCAGGATCAGCGGCAGACCGACCAGCGCATTCGGATCATCGCCGGCCATCCGACTGATCAGCGAAATGCCAAGCCCTTCGGTCTTAGCGCTGCCGGCACAGTGGTAGGGCTGTTCCCTGATCAGGTAGTTTTCGATGTCTTCGTCGCTAAGTTGGCGGAGGGTGACGAAATTTTCCGCCACTTCAGTCTGCATATGGCCGGTCCTGCTGTTCAGCAGCGTCAGCGCGGTATAAAAGTGCGTGGTCTTGCCGCGCATCGCGCGAAGTTGCTTGACTGCGTTGTCGTGGGTATGCGGCTTGCCGATCTGGTTGCCTTCCAGCAGGGCAACCTGGTCGGAACCGATGATAAGTGCATCGGGGTATTTGCCGGACACTGCCCGGGCCTTGACCTGGGCCAGCCGAACCGAGGTTGCGCGGGCGGATTCTTGCGGCAACGGTGTTTCATCGACATCCGGTGCAATGGTCTCGAACGGAAGATTCAGCCTTTTGAGCAGTTCGTTTCGGTAGACGGAACTAGAGGCAAGGACAAGCAACTGAGAATTCAAAGATATTCCTTGGGATTTTTGACAGGAAGCGGCGAAAAATATATCATGCGCGCCTCATGTATGCACGGCCTTTCATCGACAGCCTGGAATTCGCCGCCAACCGGCGTGAAATCAGCGGCGAAATACCGATAGCCGAATTGCAGCGATTGCAGGATTTGCTGGAATCTTCCCAGGGGGTCCTGCAATACACAGTGCAAGGCGGCGTGGACAAGCAAGGCATACACTTCCTGGATATGGGTGTTGCAGGGCTTTGCAGGCTGCGTTGCCAGCGTTGCCTGGAAGGTGTCGATTATCCGGTGCGGCTTGATTCGCGCTTGCTGTTGCGCGATCAGGCAGGCCTGGATGAGCTGGACAGCGATATTGCGGGCGCTGCTGTCGAGGAGTTTGACAGCATTCTTGCGGATAAGCATCTGGGTGTGATTGATTTGCTGGAAGATGAAATATTGTTAAGCCTGCCGGTTGCTCCCAAGCACGCGTTGGGAACCTGCCAGGCGACAGACGGCAAAAACTTGCAGGGGGTCGTAAAAAATCCTTTTGCGGTTTTGGCTGGATTGAAGCGTAATTAAACAGTTTATTAGGAGTTGTTATCATGGCAGTTCAGCAGAACAAGAAATCCCCGTCCAAGCGCGGCATGCATCGTGCCCATGATTTTTTGACCGGTCCGGCGACCGCGATAGAGCCGACCACGGGTGAGACACACTTGCGCCACCATATCAGCCCGACCGGCTTTTACCGCGGCAAGAAGGTTGTCAAGACCAAGGGCGAATAAACCTTCAAGCAGCGCAGCCGATCCTGCGTGATCGGCTGCGTTTTCTTTTTGCCAGCCTTGTCGAGGATCGTTAAGTGGATGTCACATTAGCTATTGATGCGATGGGAGGCGACCACGGCACGACGGTCACCATCCCCGCTGCAGTCGAGTATCTGAAGCAGTTCCCGGACGATACCATTATCCTGGTCGGAATTCCCGATGCCATCGAAGCCGAATTGCGCACGATGGGAATGAGCAGCAGGGTGCATCTGCGCATTCATCCTGCCAGCGAAGTGGTGGGCATGGATGAACAACCGCAATCCGCATTGCGTGGCAAGAAGGATTCATCGATGCGGGTGAGCATCGACCTGGTAAAAAGCGGCGAAGCGCTGGCGTGCGTCAGCGCAGGCAATACCGGCGCACTGATGGCGACAGCCCGCTATGTGCTGAAAACCATCCAGGGCATCGATCGTCCGGCAATTGCTTCCTATTTGCCAACGATGAACGGCCAGGCCTGCGTGCTCGACCTCGGCGCCAACACCGATTGCAACGCCGAGCACCTGCTTCAATTCGCGTTGATGGGTTCTACGCTGGTGACCGCGCTGCAGCACAAGCCCAATCCGACCATCGGCCTGTTGAATATCGGCAGCGAAGACATCAAGGGCAACGAGGTGGTCAAGCAGGCAGCCGAGTTGCTGCGTGCCAGCGACCTGAATTTCTACGGCAATGTCGAAGGCAACGACATCTTCAAAGGCACGACCGATGTGGTGGTGTGCGATGGTTTCGTCGGCAACGTGGCATTAAAAACCACCGAAGGACTGGCACAGATGCTGGGAGGATTTTTACGCGAAGAGTTTGGCAGGAATGTCTTTTCCAAGCTTGCTGCGCTGGTCGCATTACCGGTGCTCAATGCGTTCAAGCGCAGGGTGGATCATCGCCGCTACAACGGCGCGAGCCTGCTAGGCCTTAAGGGTATCGTCGTGAAGAGTCACGGCTCTGCAGACATTTTCGCTTTTCGCTGCGCCATCGAGCGCGCCGCCGAAGAAGTGCGCGGAGGCATGCTCCAGCATATCAGCGAGCATATTGAAGCCTGGCATAATTTGAATCAGCAAAAAGCTGCGGGGGTTTCCTGATGTATTCAAAAATCATTGGAACCGGAAGTTATTTGCCGGCGAAGGTGTTGTCCAATTTTGACCTCGAAAAAATCGTGGATACTTCGAACGACTGGATCGTTTCACGCAGCGGCATCGTCGAGCGACATATTGCGGCAGACAACGAGCTGACCAGTGACCTCGCCGTTCAGGCCAGCCTGAAGGCTATTGAGGCTGCGGGGATCGGCAGCGACCAGATAGATCTGGTAGTCGTCGCGACCACGACACCCGACCAGGTTTTCCCCAGCACCGCCTGCATACTGCAGGACAAACTCGGGATCAGGAATGGCTGCGCAGCGTTCGACATGCAGGCCGTTTGCGGTGGATTTGTCTATGCAATGAACACGGCCGATCTTTACATACGAAGCGGGCAGGCCAGGACGGCGCTGGTGGTCGGGGCCGAGGTGCTGTCGCGCATTCTGGACTGGAACGACCGCACCACCTGCGTACTTTTCGGCGACGGAGCCGGGGCTGTCGTGCTGCAGGCCTCCGAGTTTCCCGGCATCGTTGCGAGCAAGCTGCATGCCGACGGCAGCCATCGTGACATGCTGAAATCGGAAGGGAATATACGGGATTGCGTGGTGCAGGGTGATCCATTCATCAAGATGGAAGGCCAGGCAGTGTTCAAGTTTGCGGTGAAGGTGTTGAGTGCAGTGGTCGATGAGGTGCTTGAGGAGAACCACTTGCAGGGCTCCGATATAGACTGGCTGGTGCCGCACCAGGCCAACATTCGCATTATGGAAGCGACCGCAAAGAAGCTAGGCCTGAGCATGAACAACGTGATTGTCACGGTCGCCACGCACGGGAACACTTCTGCCGCGTCGATACCATTGGCGCTGGATACCGCAGTCCGAGATGGGCGCATCAAGACCGGTCAAAATATCATACTGGAAGCCGTTGGCGGCGGGTTTACCTGGGGCGCAGTGCTGATCAAGTGGTAACAATCCGCGAACCATAATTATTAAGGACGCTTTCCGGTTTCCGCCGCCAATCCCCGACCGAGCAACGCCAGGCGCGTTTGCAAGGGACAGATGTTTAAAATCAACCAAGAAGCCAGATTGTATTGACATGAAAAAATTTGCATTCGTATTTCCAGGGCAGGGATCGCAGTCGCGCGGCATGATGAACGGTTATGCCGATTTTCCGGAGGTACGAAACACGTTCGACGAAGCCTCGGATGTGTTGGGACAGAACCTGTGGCAACTGGTCGAGGAAGGAAGCGATGCAGACCTGAGCGCCACCGTGAATACCCAGCCGGTGATGATGACCGCAGGGATTGCGGTTTTCCGCGCCTGGCAAGCACGGCATGGCGCAGTGCCCGCAGTCCTTGCAGGGCATAGTCTGGGCGAATACACTGCGATGGTCGCATCGGGTGCGCTGAATTTTGCGGATGCATTGCCGCTGGTGCGCTACCGTGCGCAGTGCATGCAGCAGGCTGTTCCGGAGGGGGTCGGCGGAATCGCCGCGATACTCGGCCTGGATGACGATGCGGTGCGTGCCGTTTGCGCAGAGGGCGCGCAGGACGAAGTACTCGAAGCCGTGAATTACAACTCGCCCGGTCAAGTGGTTATCGCCGGGAATCGCACCGCGGTTGAACGCGGCATGGAACTGGCAAAGGCCAGGGGGGCAAAGCGCGCGATCATGCTGCCGATGAGCGTGCCGTCGCATTGCGATTTGATGAAAGGTGCGGCCCAGCAATTGGGCGAATATCTGAAAAATATCAAAATGCAGAGACCCGTCATTCCGGTGCTGCACAATGCCGATGTTAAAAGCTATACGGATGAGGCCGCGATCAAGGACGCACTGGTGCGCCAGCTTTATTCCCCGGTGCGCTGGGTGGAATCCGTGCTGGAATTCGGCAAACTGGGCATCACCCACAATGTCGAATGTGCGCCGGGCAAGGTGCTTGCCGGATTGAACAAACGCATCACCCCCGACCAGAAGGCCCTGTCCATGCACGACGGAGCGTCGCTGCTTCAGACTTTGGCCGCGCTCGCATAAGGAAGTTGATATGACACTATCAGGACAAATCGCACTTGTCACCGGCGCCAGCCGGGGTATCGGCCAGGCCATCGCGCTGGAACTGGGCAATCAGGGCGCGACGGTAGTTGGCACGGCCACCAGCAATGCCGGTGCGTTGGCGATCAGCGCCTATCTGGATGCTGCCGGGATCAAGGGAGCTGGCATGGAATTGAATGTCAATGACCGGGCCCAGACCGAACAGGTCCTGACCGAATTACGCAAGCAATTCGGCGAAATCACGATATTGGTGAACAACGCAGGCATTACCCGCGACAATCTGCTGGCACGCATGACTGACGAAGAATGGGACGATGTGCTGACGACCAATCTGAAATCGGTATTCAGTCTAAGCCGCGCCGTACTGCGCGCGATGATGAAGGCCAGAGGCGGGCGCATCATCAGTATTTCATCGGTAATCGGCAGCATGGGCAATGCAGGGCAGGCAAATTATGCCGCTTCCAAGGCGGGCATGGTCGGGTTCACCAAGTCGCTTGCGCAGGAAATCGGCAGCCGTAATATTACCGTGAACTGCGTAGCACCGGGATTCATCGAAACCGACATGACGCATGCGCTGGGTGAAGAACAACGCGGCAAACTGGTCGAACAGGTGCCGCTGAAGCGGCTCGGCCAACCTGCCGATATTGCCGCCGCGGTGGCGTTTCTGGCTGGTCCGGGTGCTGCCTACATCACCGGTGTGACCCTGCACGTGAATGGCGGGATGTATATGGAATAAGCCGTTGCCGACAGCGCATTCCTGGCATTCCGTCTGGGACGCTGAAACAAAACCAGCGTAGCTGTTATCATGGCGTACCCAGACCTTAATAAACAGGATTGCATATGGCCAAAACAAATTACTCTTACGAAAAACGCCAGAAGGAACTTGCACGGAAAAAGAAACAGGAAGAGAAGCGGCAACGGAAAATTGCCCCTCAGGGCGAGCAGCCTGAAAATGGCCAATCCCGGCCTGCCGAAAACGAAGTGTCCGGCAGCTGACAATGGTAATCGCAAGCGATCGGAGCGTCTTATGCATGACATCCGGTCGACACGGAACCGAACACAAGTAGTTTGGAATTTTTTGCAAATTTGATACAATGCCGCTGTTTTTTTGAACTTTAATCAGGGTGGGAGAGTTAAGATGTCTATTGAACAACGCGTTAAAAAGATCGTCGCCGAGCAACTGGGCGTAAACGAATCTGAAGTAAAGAATGAGTCTTCTTTTGTCAACGATCTGGGTGCCGATTCCCTGGATACCGTCGAACTGGTAATGGCCCTTGAGGAAGAGTTCGAGTGCGACATTCCTGATGAAGATGCCGAAAAAATCACCACCGTGCAACAGGCCATCGACTACGTCCTGGCGCACCAGAAGTAACCCGCCTCATTTCATACCCTCTTTCCTGTTGGTCCATCCTTTCTGTCTGGCGGAGTCAAATTGTTGCCTAAGCGTAGAGTCGTCATTACCGGATTGGGAATCATTTCCCCAGTGGGAATAGGGATTTCCGCCGTTTGGCAAAATATCGTCGCGGGGAAATCCGGCATATCCAGAATCACCCACTTCGATGCCGGCGCAATGACGGCGCAGATTGCAGGCGAAGTAAAGGATTTTGACGTTGCGCAATTTCTTTCCGCCAAAGATGCCCGGCGCATGGACAAGTTTATCCACTTCGGGCTGGTTGCCGGAATGGAGGCTTGGAAGGACTCCGGACTGGAAGTATCCGAGCAGAATGCCGAGCGTATCGGCGTAAATATCGGCTCTGGAATGGGTGGGCTGCCGATGATCGAGGATACCCACAACGATTACCTCGCAGCGGGTCCACGCAAAATATCGCCGTTCTTTGTACCCGGCACCATCATCAACATGATTTCCGGCAACCTGTCCGTGATGTACGGATTGAAAGGCCCGAATCTGGCGATGGTTTCTGCCTGCACCACCGGGACCCACTGCATCGGCGAATCTGCCCGCATCATCGAATACGGCGATGCCGATGTGATGATTGCCGGCGGTTCCGAAGCGACGGTGTGCCCTTTGGCGGTGGGCGGTTTTTCTTCAGCGCGTGCGCTCAGCACCCGCAACGACGACCCGGCAACAGCCAGTCGTCCTTGGGACAAGGACAGGGACGGCTTCGTGATCGGCGAAGGCGCGGGGGTGATGGTGCTGGAGGAATACGAGCATGCCAGGGCGCGCGGAGCCAGAATCTATGCGGAACTGGCCGGCTACGGCATGAGCGGGGATGCCTACCATATTACCGCCCCGAATACGGACGGTCCCAGGCGCAGCATGCAAAATGCGCTTCGCAATGCGGGCATGAATCCTGAAGCCGTTCAGTACGTCAATGCACATGGAACCTCGACCCCGCTGGGCGACAAGAACGAAACCGAAGCGATCAAACTCGCGTTTGGCGATCATGCCAAGCGGCTGGTCGTCAATTCGACCAAGTCGATGACGGGTCACCTGTTGGGCGGAGCGGGCGGGATCGAGTCGATATTTTGTGCGCTGGCATTGCACCACCAGATATCGCCCCCGACCATCAATATTTTCGAACAAGACCCGGAATGCGATCTGGACTACTGCCCGAATGCCGCGCGCGACATGAAGATCGATGTCGCGATGAACAATAATTTCGGTTTTGGTGGAACCAACGGCACACTGGTGTTTCGCAAGGTCTAGTTTACCGCCGCGATGCTGGTGAATGGAAAGACTGGCAATCTGATCAGCATACGTGATCGCGGCTTGCTCTATGGGGACGGGGTGTTTCGCACGCTAAGGGCGATCCGCGGCAAAGCGCAACACTGGAACCTGCACTATCTCAAACTCCGGCACGACTGCAGCGTTCTGAGCATTGCCTGTCCCGAGGCCGGGCAGCTAACCGCCGAATTGGACTGCCTGCTCGCGCAATTCTCCGAGGGTGTGGTGAAACTGGTTGTCACGCGCGGTCAGGGAAGCCGCGGCTATACGCCCCCGATTGATACGGAAATCACCCATTTCTGGGATATTTCCCCCTTGCCCAAACATCCCTCCGAGCTGGCGACACACGGAATCCGCGCAACACTGTGCCAGCTTCGCCTTGGCCGGCAACCCAGACTGGCTGGAATAAAGCACCTGAATCGCCTGGAAAACGTGCTGGCCGCAGCGGAATTCAGCGGCGCGCGTATGCTGGAACCGGAAATTGCCGAAGGTCTTTTGCGGGATACAGACGGCAATGTGATAGAAGGAACGCGCAGCAATCTGTTTGTCGTGTCCGGGGGTAAACTGATTACACCCGAGTTGTCGCGTTGCGGCGTGGCGGGCGTGCAGCGTGACCGGGTGATCGAATGGTCGAAACGGAACAATATGCCTGTGGCAATTCGCAACATCGGCCTGCATGAGGTGATGCAAGCCGACGAGTTGTTTGTGGTAAACAGCATTATCGGATTGTGGCCGATACGGGAACTCGAACAGCGGCACTGGATGAAATTCCCGATTGCAATGCAGATCCGGCAGGCCTGGTCAAACGAGACGGAAATTTGATGAAAAAATTATTTAATTTGTTTCTGCTGCTTTTGATGCTGGGTATCGCGAGCGTCGGCTATTACGCACTCAAACCGTTGGCACTGCCCGCCACCCCGTTCGAATTCACCCTGAAACAGGGCAGCAGCCTGAAAAGTGCTGCGCGGGAATTGCAACAATCGGGGCTGCTGGTTCATGGCTGGCGGTTCGCCTGGCTTGCGCGCATACTTGGAAAATCAGGTCAACTCAAGGCGGGCAACTACGCGCTGGAACACCCCGTATCCCCGCTTCAGCTGCTGAAAATAATCAGTTCCGGCGAGGTCAGCCTGAGCCAGATCAGCGTGATAGAGGGCTGGACATTCAAACAGATGCGCGAAGCACTGAATGCCAACACGGCGATCACCCATGATTCGGCCAATCTCAGTGACGAACAAATTTTGCAGCATATCGGCGCGACCGAAACCCACCCGGAGGGCCTGTTCTTTCCGAACACCTATTACTTCGCCGCGGGCAGCAGTGACCTGAAAATATTTAAACGCGCCTATCAGACCATGCAAAAGCACCTGCAACAGCTCTGGCTGGAGCGCGAACCGGACCTGCCGCTTCAGGGCCCATACCAGGCGCTGATACTGGCGTCCATCATCGAGAAGGAAACCGGGACTCCCGGCGACCGGGATATGATCGCAGGCGTATTTGTGAATCGCCTGAGAAAAGGCATGTTATTGCAATCCGATCCGACGGTGATTTATGGCCTGGGAGTCAAGTTCGACGGCAACCTGCGCAAGCGCGATTTGCTTACCGATACCGCTTACAATACCTACCGGCGCAAAGGCCTTACGCCGACGCCAATTTCCCTGCCAGGCGCGGCGTCATTGCAGGCTGCGCTGCACCCGGCCAAGACAGATGCACTTTACTTTGTCGCGCGCGGCGATGGCAGTTCGCAATTTTCCAGCAGTTTGAGCAAACACAATCGTGCGGTGGATCTGTTCCAGAAATGAGCAAATGCGCTGGCAGCCAGCCTGCCTCTCGGGATAGGCCCGATGGACTCGCCGCAACCGCAAGCTGATAATCTGATTCCAACGGGCAAGGAATTTATGAGCAAATTCATCACATTTGAAGGCATGGACGGCGCGGGGAAAAGCACCCATATCGCTTGGTTTGCCGAAACCCTGAGACAACGCGGCCTTGATGTGGTGGTCACCCGTGAACCGGGCGGCACGTTGCTGGGCGAGCAATTGCGCGAAATCCTGCTGAATCGGCCGATGAACATCGGCACCGAGGCGTTGCTGATGTTTGCTGCCCGGCTGGAACACATCGAACAGGTGATCAGGCCTGGGCTCAGCGCAGGAAAGTGGGTGATTTCGGACCGGTTCAGCGATTCCAGCTTTGCTTATCAGGGTGGCGGGAGAGGGCTGAGCTGGGAAAAGTTGAGCCAGCTTGAACAATGGGTGCATCCCGACTTGCAGCCCGACCTGACGCTGTTTTTCGATGTTCCGGTCGACGTTGCCCGGCGGCGACTGTCGAATAATGCCGCTCTCGACCGCTTCGAACAGGAACAGACCGATTTTTTCGAACGGGTGAGGGCGGGTTACCACAAACGCATCCAGCAACACCCGCAAAGGTATGCCGTAATTGATGCGGCACAAAACCTGGAAATTGTTAAGAGTAAACTTGTAGAAATTATATCAACAATTTGATATGAAAGATATATATCCATGGCAAATTGATGACTGGGCGCGCTTGCAGACACTGCGCAATCGTCCGGTGCACGGGTTGCTGTTCAGGGGAAGCGAAGGTATCGGCAAGCTTGATCTTGCAATCAATTACGCTCGGAGTCTGTTGTGCCAGCATCCCGGCGAAGCTAATTCCGCATGCGGCAAATGCCCTTCCTGCCGCTGGTTCGAGCAAGGCACGCACCCTGACTTTCGCATATTGCAGCCGGAATTCCTGAGTCAGGACGGCGAGGAATCCGAGTCAGGAAAAAAGCCCAGCAAGCAAATTTCTGTTGCGCAAATTAGGGGTTTGGCGGATTTTTTCGGAATGACCTCGCATCAGGGCGGCAGGCGCGTGATCGTGATACACCCGGCCGAGAGCATGAACCCGAATGCCGCCAATGCGCTGCTGAAAAGCTTGGAAGAACCCCCGCCGGGACTGATGTTCATCCTGGTATCAAACAGGCCGCAACAATTATTGCCGACCATACTGAGCCGCTGCGTTGCATTCGCGTTGTCTGCGCCTGATAAGGCCAGCGCTACGCGCTGGTTGGCCGGACTGGGTGTCAAAAATCCCGCCGAAGTTCTCGCTGCTTCGGGTTTTGCACCATTGCAGGCGCTCCTTCTGGATGAGCAGCTGGGCGGCGCGGAACGCGCCATGATGCTGCGCGCCGTGCGCCAACCCGCCACACTCGATGCGTTTGCACTGGCAGAGGCACTGCAAAAAACCGAACAGGTCATAGTTGTACAGTGGCTGCAGCAATGGAGCTATGATCTGGTTTCGATGAAACTGGCCGGCCGGCTGCGCTATCACCCCGGCGAGGAATCAGTGATTAAAAATCTGGTAGCGCCGGTAACGGCATTGAACCTGGCGCGCCTGCAGAAATACCTGCAAACGACAAAACGGGAAGCAAGGCACACGCTGAACCCAAAGCTGTTTTATGAATCGCTGCTGCTTGCCTATCGCCAACTCCTGCTCGAATAACCATGCCGTTCGTCGATTCCCACTGCCATATCAATTTTCCGGAACTCGCCGCGAACATCGGCGATGTGCTGGCAAATATGCGCGACAGCGGTGTGGCCGGTGCATTGTGTGTTTCGGTCAACCTGGCGGATTTTCCGCAGGTGCTTGCCCTTGCCGAGCAGTACCCGCACATCTATGCCTCGGTGGGTGTGCATCCGGATTACGAGGGCGACGCTGAACACGAAAATGGGGAACCCGATGTCGCCCGCCTGGTTGCGTTGGCGCGGCATCCGCGAATTATTGCGATCGGCGAAACCGGCCTGGATTATTTTCGCCTGAAGGGCGATCTGAAATGGCAACGCGCCAGATTCCGCACCCATATCCGTGCCGCACGCGAGATCGACAAACCGCTGATCATTCATACCCGCTCTGCGCCAGACGATACCCTGCGCATCATGAAAGAAGAAAATGCGGCCGAGGCGGGCGGCGTGATGCATTGCTTCACCGAATCCTGGGAGGTCGCAGAAGCCGCGATGGACATGGGTTTCTTTATTTCCTTTTCCGGCATCGTCACCTTCAAGAATGCGGCACAACTGAAGGATATCGCCCGGCGCGTACCGCTGGAGCGCATGTTGATCGAAACCGATTCGCCATATCTTGCGCCTGTTCCCCATCGCGGCAAGCTCAATGAACCTGCCTATGTCAAACATGTCGCCGCAGAAATCGCGATGCTGCGCGGCATCAGTATTGACGAAGTGGCGCGCCGCACCACCGAGAACTTTGCGCGACTTTTCAAGCTGAATGATGCATTTCTCTGATTGTTCCGAGTAAATTATTGACAGGAATTTGAATATCCCTATAATGCGCAACTCGTTTTGCGGGAGTAGCTCAGTTGGTAGAGCGATACCTTGCCAAGGTATAGGTCGAGAGTTCGAGACTCTTCTCCCGCTCCAAATCTGAGGGAAAGCATTCTGGCTTTCCCTCACTCATTTCCAAAGCGTGGATTTGCGCTACGGCGAGATAGCAAAATGGTTATGCAGCGGATTGCAAATCCGCCTATCCCGGTTCGATTCCGGGTCTCGCCTCCAGTATCCGCCCGGGTGGTGAAATTGGTAGACACAACGGACTTAAAATCCGTCGAGGCTAATCCCCTCGTACCGGTTCGATTCCGGTTCCGGGCACCATAAGCGCGGTTTCTTCTCCAAACCCGTCCGTTATTCCCCATTTTGGCGGTGGTCGGTCGATTAAGTAATATAATTTGTACAGCGAAATTTTTTCAACCACGATAAGTTCTGCGCCAGCCGATACGGGTCGATACGCTGGAACAGATTCCCGGGGGGCATATGCAGCCGGCGCTGGACAAACGGGACAATCTGGGCGGAGCCACCCGAGATACCCGGCACACCATCCGAACTGCCCGCCGCCATCGTCGATCCTGCTCAGGGTTGGTCCTGACGCGATTGCGAACTCTGAAACGCAGGACATACCAGTGCCTGCTGATCGTGTTCTGCGCTTGCGTTGCTCCGGGGCTGGCAATGGCTGAAGGCAGCAATATCCCCGCAGTCAAACTGATCTCGCCCGAATCGGTTCGTGGGATACTCGCGAAGTATTTCATTCTTCCCGGAAATCTGCTGGTGAATGATAACGATCGTGCCATCTTCATGCGCCGCGCGCAGCGCGAAATCCCGGAATTGCTTGCGACCGAAGGTTACTTTTCCAGCAAGGTGGAATTTCGCACCGTCACACCGGCAGGGGTGCTCGAACTGGATGTAATTCCCGGACGGAGAACGGTTGTGACTGAAGTGAATGTCGAATTTCACGGCGATCTGACGCTTTCACAAAATGACGCACGGATGAAACAGTTGCGCGCGGACTGGTCATTGCGGCCGGGAATGCCATTCCGCGAATCTGGCTGGGATGAGGCGAAAGCCGGCCTTCTGGCACAGGTGGCGGGTCGGGATTATGCCGCCGCACGCCTGGTTGACAGTTCAGCCCGTGTGGATCCCGCCAATGCCAGCGCGACCCTGCATGTGGTCGTGGATTCCGGCCCGCGCTTCCTGTTCGGCGAATTGCAGGTAAGCGGGTTGGAACGCTACAAGCCATCACTGATTAACCGTTACGCATCTTTCAGGCCGGGCCAACCCTATGATCGCAAGCTGCTGCTGGCATTTCAGAACCAGCTGCAGAGCATGCCACAATTCAGTTCGGTGCTGGTCAATTTCGATGTTATATCCGCAAAAAATCAGGCTGGACGGCTGACGGTTCCGGTCAGGGTAAAGATTGTTGAAGCGCAATCCCGCAAGATATCGCTGGGTATCGGCTACAGCACGAATAACGGGGTGCGCAACCAAATCGGTTACCAAAGCTACAATTTCCTGAACCAGGCATGGACACTGAACAGTTCCTGGATATTCGAACAGAACCGCCAGACATTGTCGGCGCTGCTCGGCACCCAACCCAACCCGCTGGGCTACCGTTTGACCTGGAATGCCAGCGGCGAAAAAACCCAGATCCAGGGTCTGGAAACCCGGACTTACAAGATCGGTGTGACACGCAGCCGCACCTTGTTCGACATCGAAACCGGCATTGGCCTGAATGGCCAGAGGGAACAGCAAATACCGCTCGGCGGCATTCCCGAATCCGTCAAGGCGCTGGTGATCGATTGGCACTGGAACCGGCGTGCGGTGGACAACCCGCTGTTCCCGATGTCGGGATCGATGACACAGCTGCTGGTGGGCGGAGGGAGCAAGGCGGCTTTGTCCGACCAGAATTTTGTGCGCAGCTATTTTCGCGAGCAGATATGGCTGCCGTTGAGCGGAAGCGACGTGGCCACGCTTCGCGTAGAAGGGGGATATACGGCCGCCACCTCGGCCCTCGGCATACCGCAGGATTACCTGTTCCGCGTTGGCGGTACGCAGACCGTGCGCGGTTTTGCATTCCAGAGCCTGGGCGTTATCGAAGGCGATGCGGTGGTCGGCGGGCGGGTGATGGCGACAGGCAGTGCCGAATACACGCACTGGATCGGCAATTTCGGCGCTGCATTGTTCTACGATGTCGGGGGTGTGGCTGATGTGCTGCCCGAACTGCACTTGTCCCAGGGTTACGGTATCGGCGCCCGCTGGCGCAGTCCGGTCGGTCCGCTGGCACTGGATTTTGCGCGCGGCAAAGGCCAGCCTGGCGTGCGCATGCATTTTTCCATCCAGGTCGCGTTCTGATGAGGAACATGCTGAAAACGGCTGCACGCCGCAAATGGCTGGTGATCCTGCTTCCGGCCTGTATGGGAATAGCCGGAGCAGCCACATGGCTGCTTGCCTCCGCTTCCGGCCTGCGCTGGCTGGTCAGTGTTGCAGAACATCAAAGTGCGGGCAGGTTTGCCGCAAAAGATGTCAGCGGATCGTTGCTGGATACCATCGGCATGCAACAGCTGGTGTTGCGCGGCGAAGGATGGCGTGTCACCGCCCATGAAGTGCGTATCCAATGGCAGCCTGCAGCTTTGCTGCAAGGCGAATTGAAACTGGCCGCTCTGCATGCCGGCCGGGTCGAGATCTTGTCCTTGCCGTCCGGAAAATCTGCCGCCCCGCCGGATAGCCTGGTCTTGCCATTCGCAGTGAGTGTGCTGGACTTCAAGGCAGGTTCGATCAGCATAAGCGAAAGGGAAGGTGCCAAACCCGGTTTTATCGCGAACGATGCCGAAGCCCGCTACTCGGGCAATGCCAGACAGCATCGCCTGCTGTTGCTTCATGCCCGGTTGCCGTATGGACAATTTTCCGGCTCGGGTGAGATCGCCACCGCAAAACCTTACGCGTTGAAAGCACAGGCTATGCTGGATACCGCAATCGAGCTTGCCGGCCGACCGCACCCTATGCGATTCTCCGCCGAAGCCCGCGGTGATCTGCAGCACATCGCTGTCAGTCTCGTCGGCAAGGCTGCTGCTGGGAGCGTGAATGGCTCGGCTCAAGTCGCGCCATTTTCCACTGTACCGGTAAGCCGCCTGCAACTCGCATTCAGCCGGATCGATACCGGGCAGCTGTTCAGCGGCGCTCCGCCGGCGCTTGTCAGTGGTAGTGCCGACCTGCATGGCACGCAGGATGGTGTTCTGGAGGGATCGCTGCAGGCGCGCAACACTGCCGCCAAAGCACTGAACCGAAACGGTCTTCCCGTGCGCGGCATCACGGCGCGGGTGCGTCTGTCCGCTTCGCGCTGGCAACTGCAGCAGTTCGACGCGCATCTGCTCGATCGCAGCCATCTGACCGGAACAATCTCATGGGAACGGCCAAGCGGCAAACTGGGCGCGCAACTGGAGGTGCGCGATCTGGACGCTGCTGCACTCGATACGCGACTTCCGGCCACTTCCTTTCAGGGCAACATTACGCTCGACAATCAGCATGCGATCATGGCCTTCCATGACGGGGCGATCGATATGCGGGGCGAACTTGATCTGCACCGAGACCGAATCGATCTTTCAAGTTTGCGCGTGGCGCGCGGCAAGACCGTGCTGACCGGAAATGGTCAATTGGCGCTGGACCGGCGCCGCACCTTCCGCTTCTCCAGCCGTCTGCGCAGGGTGGACCTGTCGGGGTTTGCTGCGACCCCTGCGACCGACCTGAATGCCGCATTGGAAATTTCAGGTTACCTTGCTCCGCGGGCCGAAGGCGCCCTGCAGATTGACATCAAAAACAGCCGATATGCGAAATATGATATCAGCGGCCATGGCCGCGTCGATTTCTCCGGTACCGACAGCGCCAAAGGGATGCTTTCCCTCGATATCGGCGCCAATCACCTCGATCTGGATCTTGCTCGCGGCCCGCAAACAAACCGGGTGAAGCTGGCAGTCGATGCGGCCAACCTGGCTCAAATCGGGGACGGCTTGAATGGCCAGTTGAACGGAACCGCCGAATTGTCAGGCAGCCTAACGAATCCCAGACTGCAATTTAGCGTTCGCGCGAAAGATATCGCATTGCCAGGCGGACAGCGCTTCGCAACATTGGATGGAAGCGGCGATTTGTCTGCATCATCGATACGGATGAATCTTGACGTCGCTGGCTATCAGGGGGGCGGCGCGATGAATATTCCGCAAGCCAGCCTTGAGTTGAACGGCAGCAGGGCTCGCCACAGCCTTCTTGCATCGGCCATCATCGGCCAGGACCAGGAAACATCCGGGGAAGTGAAGCTGAAAATGGACGGCGGCTTCAGCGATCCGGCGCAGGGTTGGAAATCCATGCAATGGCGCGGCGAAATCGATGAATTGTCCGCACAAGGCATACTGCCGTTCCGCTTGTTGCAGGCGGTTCCGCTGACGCTTGCAAGAAATTCGGTCGAACTCGGTACCGCAGATACGGCTTTCGCGGGCGGCCGGATCCGGATTTCGGCGCTGCAATGGACACCGCGGCGCTGGCATACCGCCGGACACTTCAGCGGCCTCAACGTGCGTGCGGTAAACATGCAGAATCTCAAATCCGGCCCCGACCAGCTCGGTTATGTGCAGGCATTCGATACCATACGCATCGGCGGTGCATGGGACGTGGCAGCCGATGCGCATCTGCATGGCCAGTTCGAGGTACATCGCGAAAGCGGGGATTGGGTGGCGAATCGCGACACCGGAAAACAGCTGGGACTGAACGACATGCAGCTGTCCGTCCGCGCAGAGCAGGACCTGCTGCATGTGCAGCTGGTTGCCGACGGGACTCATCTCGGTGAAATCAAGGCTCAGGCCAGCATGCCGATGACGCGCAGTCCGTCCGGCTGGACGATCCTGCCGGACACTTCTCTTGCAGGGCACCTGCACCTGAATTCGGACGATCTGTCATGGCTCGGACCGATCGTGGACAGCAATCTGCAAAGCGGCGGGCGATTGAAGCTGGATGCCGAGCTGATTGGCACACCCGGAAATCCACGCCTTAAAGGCGAGGCGGAGGGCAGCGCGTTGAGCCTGGCCTTTTTGAACCAGGGTGTCCGGCTGGAGCAGGGCGATTTGAAAGCGCGCTTCGATTCCGATGCTGTGCATATCGATCGTCTGGTCTTTTCGGCGCCCTATCAGCCTGCACCGAGCGACAAGCTGATCTCGGCTTACAGTTTGCCGGCCGGCATCGGGCGTATCAGTGCAAGCGGGCGCATCGACCTGATCGGTGACAACAGCGACCTGCTGATTACTGCGGATCACCTGCCGCTGGCGCAACGTGCCGACCGATGGATACTCGCTTCGGGCAGCGGGCATGCGCGCTATGCCAGCAAGACATTAATGCTGGACGGGATCATACGTGCGGATGCAGGCCTGATCGACCAGCCGGTCAGCGATCGCCCGGTTCTTTCCGACGACGTGCAGATCATCGGAAAGGAAACGGCAGGTCGTTCTGGCCCGCCCACCAGGGTAAACGCGACTCTGGATCTGGGTGACCATTTCTATATCCGTGTGTCGGGATTCGAAGGGCGTCTCGCCGGTCGCCTGATCATGCATGGCGAACCCGGCGAACTAATGCACGTGACCGGGAGTATCGCGGCGCAGGATGCGGTATTCGATGCCTATGGCCAGCGTTTGCAGGTCGAGCGCGGCATCATCAATTTCCAGGGACCGCTGGACGATCCGGGCCTGAATATACTCGCGCTGCGCAAGGGTCTGGAAGTCGAAGCGGGGGTCGAGGTCACCGGTACGGTGCGCCACCCGCTGGTGCGACTGGTATCCACGCCCGATGTGCCGGATGCGGAAAAACTTTCCTGGATCGTGCTTGGGCGCGTGCCGGATACCAGCGGGGTCGATTCGTCCATGCTGCTTGCCGCCGCTGGCAGCATCCTGGGCGGACAATCCGGCAGCCAACTGGGCAGGACACTCGGCATCGACCAGCTATCACTGAGCCAGCAAACCGGTGCGGATTCGCAACAGGTCCAGAAAGTCACGGTTGGCAAACAGCTGTCAACGCGGGCCCGCATCAGTTACGAACAAAGCCTGAACGAAGTTGGCAGAGTGGCAATATTTTCCTACACGCTGACCCCGCGCATCAACATCGTCACCCGTACCGGCACAGAGGATGCATTGGATATCTTTTATTCTTTCCGCTTTTATTGATCGCGAAATGCGGCTCGGGAGTTTAACGGATGCGGCCTTGCCTGAGGAAGGCCGCGCATAGAAATGCCTAAGGACCGTCCCATGCTCCAGGACCCTGCGGTACGCGTGTCAAATTCAGATATTTTCGGCTTGCTTTCCTGCTTTCCGTTTTCACCTAGAGTTATGACGACAGGTGATATGCTTGCGTTATAATCCATGCTGTCCCGCATCCGCATTTTGATTTTTGGCCTGGTATCCTGATCGATCATAAAACGATGGAAAAAAGCACCGCCTTTATTTTGCAGGTACGCCCGAAGATTCCACCGCGCCTGGCGCGTCTTGAAGAACTCGCAAACAATCTTTGGTACAGCTGGGATCGTCCCACCCGGGCGTTGTTTGCCCGTTTGCATCCGGGTTTGTGGAAGGCCACCGGGCAAAGCCCGAAGGCTTTTTTGAAGCGAGTGGACGAACAGCGCCTGCTCGACGCATCGGAAGACCAGATATTTATCGGCAATCTGAACCGTGTGTTGGCGGCCTACGATACCTATCACGATCATCGTTTGCCCGCCGGCGGCTCGGACTGGCTGCGCAAGGATGATCTGATCGCCTACTTTTGTGCCGAATTCGGTTTTCACGAAAGCTTTCCGATCTACTCGGGCGGTCTGGGCATCCTGGCGGGGGATCACTGCAAGGCGGCGAGCGATTTGCGCCTGCCATTCATCGGTGTCGGCTTGTTGTATCGCCAGGGATATTTTCACCAAACCATAGATGGTGACGGCAACCAGATCGCGACCAACAGCGATTCGAATTTTGAAGACCTGCCCATCATCCCGTCAAGACTCGCCGATGGGTCTGAAGCCTGCACGTCGGTGGATTTGCCGGGACGCAAACTGAACATCAAGATCTGGCAGGCCAGGATCGGACACATCACGCTGTATCTGCTGGATACCGATCTGGCCGGCAACAACCCGCATGACCGCGATATCACCCACCGTCTTTATGGCGGCGACAAGGTGATGCGTATGGAGCAGGAAATCGTGCTGGGTATCGGCGGGGTGCGCGCACTGCAAGTGCTGGGGTTGAAACCCACCGTCTGGCACATCAACGAAGGACACGCGGCATTTTTGGTACTGGAACGGATCCGTCAAAAGATCGCCGAAGAAGGTTTGGATTTCGCATCGGCGCTTGAGCATGTGGCGGTCAACACCATCTTTACCACGCATACGCCGGTGCCGGCCGGACACGACCATTTCAACGAAAGCATGGTTCAGACTTACTTCGAACGCTACTATCCGGAGCTCAATCTGAACCGCGAGGAATTTCTGGAACTGGGCCGTGCCGCCGATAGTCCCGATTTCAATATGACCACATTGGCCATACACGGGACTCGTTTTCACAATGGCGTGTCGCGTATCCACGGCCAAGTGTCATCAAAAATTTGCGGTACGGTGTGGCCGGAAATCGATGCTGTTGACAATCCGATGACCTATGTCACCAATGGTGTGCATGCGCCGACCTTCCTGGCTTCAGAATGGATTGAAGTGCTTGAACGTCAACTCGGGTTGGAATGGAGCGCCCGAATGAACGATGTGGAATTCTGGGAACGGGTGCAACGTATCCCGGACCACCTGTTCTGGAGTGTGCGCCAGTCGCTGAAAGCCAAAATGTTGAATATGGTGCGCGAACGCATCAGCGCCCAGCACTTCCGCAATCACGGCTCCGAGGCGCATCTGGATCGCCTGCTCAAGTACGTCAATCCGGAAAACCCGAACGTCCTGACGGTCGGCTTCGCACGCCGCTTTGCCACCTACAAGCGTGCCACCATGTTGTTTGGCGATCTCGATTGGCTGCGCGAAATCCTGCACAATCCGGAACGGCCAGTGGTCTTCATCTTTGCCGGCAAAGCGCATCCGGCAGACATGCCGGGACAGGATCTGATCCGCCGCATCACCCAGATTTCCAGGATGCCGGAATTCATCGGCAAGATCCTGATGGTGGAAGGATACGATCTTGCCCTGTCACGCAAACTGGTTTCCGGCGTGGACGTCTGGTTGAACACCCCCTTGTATCCGCTTGAAGCAAGCGGCACCTCCGGCATGAAGGCCGGCATGAACGGTACGATCAACCTGTCGGTACTGGATGGCTGGTGGGGCGAGAGCTACGACGGCAAGAACGGTTGGGCGATCAAGCCGGTATCGGAATCGTTGAGCGAAGAAGTTCGCACGCGCGAGGAAACGCGCACACTTTACGAATTGCTGCAGGATCAGGTCGTTCCGCTTTACTACAATCACGGCAAGATGGGTTTCTCGCCCAACTGGGTCAAAATGGCCAAATGCTCGATGGCGACCATCATGCCGCGTTTCAATTCCAAGCGCATGGTGGGCGAATATCTTGCAAAATGCTACCTGCCGGCCAGCCAGCAACATCGGTTGTACCGGCAAAACCAATCTGAAAATGCCCGCATCGTCGCCACATGGAAAGCACGTGTACATCGCGCCTGGTCTGGCGTTGCGCTGCATCGTCTGGATAGCGAGCAGATGGAAATCAATTTCGGCGAGAGTTTGCGCTTTGAAATCGGGATCAGGCTGAATGGCCTCGATCCGGACGACGTGGTGGTTGAGTTGTTGATAGGTTTGCTCACCAAACGTGAAAAATCGCAGGTTTCACGCCGTTACCGTTTTGAATCAACAGGCACAATGACCGAGGCGAGGGAGAACATATTTGCCCTGGATGTACAACCAGAGCAATGCGGCAAGCTGGAATACCGTATCCGCGCTTACCCCTGCCATGAGATGCTGACTCATCCGTTCGAGATGGGCATGATGCGCTGGCTGTAAGGACGGCCACAGCCGATAAATCGACCCGCGTGTAAATTGACAGAAGTTCAGATGTTGCGGATTATCTCCGTCATCATGGATAACAACCCGCCCGGCACTTTTGTATGAGCATTCCCGAAAGAAAAATAGAAATGGCAGAACTGAGTGTCCTGTTCGCGACTTCCGAAATTGCACCGTTGATCAAGACCGGCGGGCTGGCCGATGTCAGCGGTGCGCTGCCCGCCGCGCTGCGTGCAATCGGGGTGGATGTGCACGTGCTGGTGCCGGGCTATAGCCAGGTTATCGGGCAACTCTCACAGCCCCAGGTGGTCGCAAATTTCGACGATTTGCCGGGGTTCCCGATGGCCAGGCTCCTGTCCGCCACGATGGCCAATGATGTTCCGCTGCTGGTACTGGAATGCCCGGTTCTGTATCAGCGCGAGGGCGGCCCTTATCAATCCCCCAAGGGCCAGGACTGGTCCGACAATGCAATGCGTTTCGGTATGCTCTCCAAGGTGGCTGCCGTGCTTGGCAGCGACGCTACACCATTGGAATGGCATCCGGATCTGGTACATTGCAACGACTGGCAAACCGGACTGGCGCCCGCTTATTTGCATTTCGCGCCGGACGGAGTGCCCAGTGTGATCGCGATCCATAACCTGGCATTCCAGGGGAATTTTCCGCCCGAAGCCGTGCAGCTGCTGCATTTGCCGCCGTCCAGTTATAGCATCGAAGGTTTGGAGTTCTACGGAAAAATGTCGTTTCTGAAGGCGGGCTTGTTCTACGCCGATCACATCACCACCGTCAGCCCGAATTACGCGTCTGAAATCCAGCAGGAGACGCTCGGTTTCGGCCTGCAGGGCTTGTTGAGCAATCGCCGCGACAGCCTCACCGGGATACTCAACGGTATCGACACGGAAGAGTGGAATCCGGCAACCGACCCCTATCTCGCCAAGTCCTACAGCAACGCAAACTTCGCGGGCAAGGCCGCAAACAAGCAAGCGCTGCAGCGCAAACTGGCGCTGGATATCGAGCCTGATGTGCCGCTGCTCGGCGTGGTCAGCCGTTTCACCGAGCAGAAAGGGCTGGATGTGCTGCTGGAAATTGTACCGTTGCTGTGCGAATTGCCCGTTCAAATGGCCATGCTCGGCAGCGGCGATCCCGGAATGCAGAATGCCGCGCGCGAACTGGCGCGCCGCTTTCCCGGCAGGATAGGCGTCCATATCGGGTTCAGCGAGGAACTTTCGCACCAGATCGAGGCCGGAGCGGATATGTTTGTGATGCCTTCCCGGTTTGAGCCCTGCGGGCTGAACCAGTTGTACAGCCAGCGTTACGGTACGCCGCCGATCGTGCATGCAACCGGCGGCCTGGCGGATTCGGTGGTGGATTGCACGGCTGCATCACTCGGGGACGGCAGTGCCAGCGGTTTCGCGTTCAACAGCCTGACGGCGGTCAACCTGTATGCCACGATATTGCGCGCGATCGATGCCTTTCATGACCGGGCCAAGTGGAACACGCTTTGCACCAACTGCATGAGCAAGGACTTCAGCTGGGAAACCAGTGCGAGGGCCTACCGTGCGATGTACCTCAAGGTCCTGGAAAGTTGAGGCGGCTGGCATCATTATTGCTGAAGAATTTCATTGTTCGCGGTATTGTGGCGCACCCGCAATCCAGCAAATCACCTTGACCGGACCGAACAACTCATGGCACTCATCATGGAACTAAAACAAACAACCAGAAGCACGCCGACAGACAAACTCACCGAACTGCCTGCGTTGGGCATCGATCCGGACAGCATCAAGCAGGATTTCCGGCGCTATTTCAGCCATACACTCGGACGGGGCAAAAACTGCAATTCCGTCCATTTTCTATATACCGCGCTTGCCTATACACAACGCGACCGGCTGATGGAGCGCTGGAAAAAAACCCAATATGCCTGCGATGAAAGTGACAGCAAACGGGCTTATTATCTGTCGCTGGAATTCCTGATGGGCAGGGCGCTTGGCAATGCAATGCTGAATCTCGGTATCCAGGAAGCGGCCACGCGTGCGATGTACGATCTCGGTATCGAACTCGAAGAAATCGCGGATCGTGAACAGGATGCAGGTCTGGGCAACGGCGGTCTGGGCCGGCTGGCAGCCTGCTTCCTGGATAGCTGTGCGACCCTGCAACTGCCGGTGACGGGCTACGGCATTCGCTATGAATACGGGATGTTTCGCCAGCATATCGAAGCTGGTTACCAGGTCGAAGAACCCGACCACTGGCTCAGGGACGGCAATCCATGGGAACTGGAACGCCCTGAATACACCCGGCGGGTGCGCTACGGCGGTTACACCGAGCACTACCACAACCCCGAAGGCGAATTAAGCATACGATGGGTGGGTACTCATGATGTGCTTGCCGTGCCCTACGATGTTCCCGTGCCGGGTTACCGCAACGGTACCGTGAATACGTTGCGCCTGTGGCATGCAGCCGCAACGGACGAGTTTGACCTTGGCGAATTCAATGCCGGCAGCTATACGGAATCGGTTGCCGCAAAGAACGATGCGGAGCACATCACCATGGTGCTCTACCCGAACGATGCCAGCGAAAACGGCAAGGAGTTGCGGCTGCGCCAGCAGTATTTCCTGGCCTCGGCAAGCCTGCAGGATATTCTGCGCGACTGGATAGACCGGCACGGCAATGATTTCACGCAATTCTCGGCCAAGAACCATTTCCAGCTCAACGATACCCATCCCACCTGCGTGGTGCCGGAATTGATGCGGCTGCTGATGGATGAGCATGGCATGCCCTGGAACCGCGCCTGGGAGATCACCAGCAGCACGGTTGCCTACACCAATCACACCCTGTTGCCGGAAGCGCTGGAAAAATGGCCGGTGCGGATGTTCAGGAACCTGTTGCCGCGACTGCTCGAGATCATCATGGAAATCAATACCCGCTATCTGGCCCAGGTGTCGCTGCAATGGCCGGGAGACAAGGACAGACAGCGGCGCATGTCCATCATCGAGGAGGGCGCTGATCCCCAGATCAGGATGGCTTTCCTGGCGATCGTCGCGAGCTTTTCGGTGAACGGTGTCGCGGCGCTGCATTCCCGGTTGCTGGAACAAACCCTGTTCCGCGATTTTTATGAATTGTGGCCCAACCGGTTCAACAACAAAACAAACGGTGTTACCCAGCGCCGCTGGCTCGCATGGGCCAATCCGTCGCTCGGCAAACTGATCACCGAAAAGATCGGCGACGGCTGGGTCACCGACCTGTCCCGGTTGAAACGGCTCGAATCCCATGCCGCAGATCCGGCATTCAGGGTGCAATGGCGCGAAGCGCATCAGACCAACAAGGCACGCCTGGCCGCGCTGGTACAGCAGGATTGCGGCATCACGTTTGATACCCGCGCGCTGTTCGACGTACAGGTCAAACGCATTCACGAATACAAGCGCCAGCTGTTGAATGTGCTGCATGTGATTCATCTCTACGACCGGATCAAACGCGGCGATACCGCCAACTGGACGCCGCGCTGTGTGCTGATCGGCGGCAAGGCGGCTCCTGGCTACGTGATGGCGAAGAACATCATCAAGCTGGTCTGCAATGTCGCGCAGGTCGTTAACAACGATCCCGCTGTCGGCGACCTGCTGAAGGTCGCGTTCATTCCCAATTACCGGGTGACCGCAATGGAAATCATCTGTCCGGGAACCGACCTGTCCGAGCAGATTTCCACGGCAGGCAAGGAAGCGTCAGGCACCGGAAACATGAAATTCATGATGAACGGCGCGCTCACCATAGGCACGCTTGATGGTGCCAACATTGAAATGCGCGAAGAGGTGGGAGATGAAAATTTCTTCCTGTTCGGACTGACCGCAGAGGAAGTGGAAGCAAGACGCATGCACCACAATCCTCACGAGATTATCGGGTCGGATGATGACTTGCGGCGCGTTATGCAATTGCTGGGCTCGGGACATTTCAACAAGCTCGAACCGCATATCTTCGACCCCATTATCCATTCGCTTACTTCGCACGGCGATTACTGGATGACGACTGCCGATTTTCGCAGCTTCGTCGACGCGCAGCAGCGCGCGGCTGAAGCCTTCCGCGACCAGGAACACTGGACGCGCATGAGCATTCTGAATACCGCCGCCAGCGGCAAGTTTTCCAGCGACCGCACCATACGGGAATACAACGAGGAAATCTGGAAATTGACACCGGTCAACGCGCTGCCCGTGGGCTGAGTATTTGCCCGAACATGCCTTTCAGCCGACGTATTTGACAGTCTCAATCAATTGATGAACGGCGCCCATCATCCGCATTATATTGGAGCGGAATCGATTATCCGTGCCCGTTTCAGGTGCAAACATGCACTTGTTTGGCAGGATTTTTTTCTAACGGAATGAATTGACAATATATCTCAGGTTGGCATAACCATTGCTGATACTCATTTATGAGGATGAATATCAGCAACGCTTACGATGAAATGCGCGAGCCCGGTGGAAATGTCCGGGACGTATACCAGATATTCGCGCATTGGCTGCAATGCACCAATTTTGGAAAATTGAACCAGAAATCACGTGAAGCCGAATTGCTGTTCAGGAGGGTTGGCATTACCTTCAACGTCTACGGCGAAGATGCGGGATCCGAGCGCCTGATACCTTTCGACATCATTCCACGCATCCTGACCGCGGCCGATTGGCAACTGCTTTCTGCTGGGGCGATTCAGCGTGTGCGCGCATTGAACGCTTTCCTTAACGATCTTTACCACGGACAGGAGATCATCAAGTCAGGCATCCTGCCAGCCGACTTTCTGAACAATGCAATGTACTGCCCGGGAATGCAGGGTATCGATGTGCCGGGAGGAATCTATGCACACATTGCCGGTATCGACATCGTGCGCACCGGCGAGAGTCAATTCTACGTGCTTGAAGACAACCTGCGCACGCCTTCCGGTGTGTCGTATATGCTGGAAGACCGCAAGATGATGATGCGGCTGTTCCCGGAACTGTTCCGCCGCTATTCGGTAGCGCCCGTCGAACATTTCCCCCAGGTGCTGCTGAACAACCTGCGTGCTACGGCACAACCCGGGGTGAGCAACCCTACCGTCGTGCTGCTTACGCCAGGGGCATACAACAGCGCCTATTTTGAGCATGCATTTCTTGCGCAGCAGATGGGCGTCGAACTGGTCGAGGGCCAGGACCTGTTCGTCAAGGGCAACGCGGTGTTCATGCGCACCACAGAAGGACCGCAGCGGGTGGACGTCATTTACCGTCGCATTGACGACGATTTTCTCGATCCGCTGGCATTCCGGAAAGATTCCATGCTGGGCGTGCCGGGACTGGTGTCGGTATATCGCAATGGCGGCGTGACTTTGGCGAATGCGATCGGCACTGGCGTTGCCGATGACAAGTCCACCTACACCTACGTTCCCGAAATGGTGCGCTTCTACCTCGGCGAAGAGCCGATACTTTCCAATGTGCCGACCTACAAGGCATCCGTCGCTTCGGACCGCAAGTATATTCTGGCGCACCTTGCGGAACTGGTTGTCAAGGAAGTCCACGGTTCCGGCGGTTACGGCATGCTGGTAGGCCCGGCTGCAAGCAAGGCGCAGATAGAGGAATTTCGCGCTCGCATCATCGCCGATCCCGGCAATTACATCGCCCAACCCACGCTGGCACTGTCCACCTGCCCGACATTGGTAGAGCAGGGCATCGCTCCGCGACATGTCGATCTGCGCCCATTCGTGCTGTCGGGCAAAACAGTCACGCTGATCCCGGGTGCACTGTGCAGGGTTGCGCTCGGTGAAGGTTCCCTTGTCGTCAATTCCTCGCAAGGCGGCGGCACCAAGGACACCTGGGTATTGAACGATGCTCAGTAGAACAGCAGATCATCTTTACTGGATGGCCAGGTATATCGAACGGGCCGAGAATATTGCGCGTGTTCTGGACGTCACCAACCACATGTCGCTGATGCCAAATGCATTTCACAGTGAGGCAAGCCAGTGGCGGCCGTCAGTCCTGATCGCCGACACCTCCACCGCGTTCGAGGAATATTACGGTGAGTACAGTGCCGCCAATGTGATCCGGTTCCTGGCTCTGGATGAACGCAATCCATCGAGCATTGCCAGCGCGCTGAACAGGGCACGCGAGAACGCCCGTGCGGTACGCGCGGCGATGTCCACCGAAATGTGGGAAAACATCAACGCGATGTGGATCGAGTTTCACAACATCGCCGGCGAAAATCTGGTGCTGGACAAGCCTGAGGAGTTCTGCGACTGGGTGAAATCCCGCTCGCACCTGTTTCGCGGGGTTACCTACGGCACCATGCTGCGCGATGACGCTTATAATTTCGTGCGCCTGGGAACTTTTATGGAGCGAGCGGACAATACTGCCAGGCTGCTGGACGTGAAGTATCACCTGCTGCTTCCGTCTGCAGCAGATGTGGGCGGGGCAATGGACTACTATGAATGGAGCGCGATTTTGCGTTCGGTCAGTGCACTGGTGTCCTACCAGAAAATTTTCAGCGACACGATCGAATCCTGGCGCGTGGCCGAGCTGCTGGTACTGCGCCACGACATGCCGCGCTCGCTGCATGCCTGTCTCGATGAAGTCACGCCGATACTCGAGCAACTGTGTTCGAACCGCGGCTGGGAGTGTCTGCGGCTCGCCGGCGAACTTCATGCAAGCCTGCATTACGGGCGCATGGAAGATATATTCCAGCAGGGCTTGCACGAATTCCTGCAGGAGTTCATCGAACGCAACTATGCGCTCGGCAGCGAAATTCAGCACACATTTCTTGACGTGCCGGCGAGCACGGCCTGACATGCGGATTTGGCATCGCTGGAAAGCAGCGGGGTTGGATGGCCGGCAAACCGGGTTAACCCGATAAGATAAAATGGCGGTACTATCAGCCATTGCGAAGCAATGGCACATAGCAAGGTGCTCTCCCAACGATATTCCTTAGAGAACCGGATGAATTCAACAACTCACCACAAGCAAGGTTGCAGGGTCAACTCCAGAAAGTTCCAGTGGCTTTTACGGCCGCTGCTAACGGACAGCACTTCCTGAAATGACTATCCGCGTCGCAATCAATCACAAAACCACCTACCATTACGACCACCCGGTTCAGCTGACCCCACATATATTCCGGCTGCGTCCGGCGGGGCATTCGCGTACGCCAATTTCCGCCTATTCGCTCAAAATCCTGCCGGGAGAACACTTCATGAACTGGCAGCAGGATCCGGTCGGCAACTATCTGGCACGGGTGGTATTCCCGAAAACATGCGAAATGCTTTCCATAGAGGTCGATTTGATTGCCGAAATGACGGTCTTCAACCCATTTGATTTCTTCCTGGAAGAATACGCTGAAAAATATCCCTTCAAATATCCCGATCAACTGCTAAAGGAACTCGCTCCTTATCTGGAAATTGTCGAACGCGGTCCGATGCTGCAGGAATTTCTTGAACAAACCGACTTGAATCCGCAGGGTATCGTCGATTTCCTGGTCGCGATCAACCAGCGTGTGCATCACGCTGTCAATTATTCCGTGCGCATGGAACCCGGCGTGCAGACCTGCGAGCAAACGCTGGGGAGCAAAATCGGCTCCTGCCGTGATTCCGGCTGGTTGCTGGTGCAAATACTGCGCCACCTCGGACTGGCGTCTCGATTCGTGTCAGGCTATCTGGTGCAACTGGCAGCCGACGTCAAATCACTCGACGGGCCTTCAGGCACAGACAAGGATTTCACCGACCTGCATGCCTGGGCGGAAGTGTATATCCCCGGTGCAGGCTGGGTCGGACTTGATCCGACCTCGGGACTTTTTGCGGGCGAGGGGCATATACCGCTCGCCTGTGCCGCCGATTACGTCAGCGCCGCACCGGTCACCGGGGGATTCAGCGGTCAGGCCAACACCACGTTCACCTTCAGCAACAGCGTGACGCGCATCCATGAAGACCCGCGAGTCACCAAGCCCTATTCCGAAGCGCAGTGGGCTGCCATCAATGCGCTTGGTGAAAAGGTGGACAAGGAACTCAAAAAGGGCGATGTCCGGCTCACCATGGGCGGCGAGCCGACCTTTGTTTCCATTGACGACATGGATGCGCCGGAATGGAACACCGACGCCGACGGCAAGCAGAAGCGCAAACTGGCCGGAAAACTGATGCGGCGATTGCGCGACAGTTTTGCGCCAGGCGGGTTGTTGTATCTCGGCCAGGGAAAATGGTATCCGGGTGAAACTTTGCCTCGCTGGCAACTTGCAGCGTTCTGGCGCAAGGACGGCAAGCCGGTGTGGAAAGATCCGGCCTTGCAGGCAGACGAAGGCAAGGATTACGGGGTCAAGCGCGAACATGCCGAACACTTCATTCGCGAACTGGCGAAACGGCTGGGGCTGAAGGGAAAACATATTATCCCCGGCTATGAAGACCCGCTCTATTATCTATTGCAGGAAGGCTTGTTACCCAACAATCTCGATCCGCTCAAACTGGACTTGAAAGATGATATCGAGCGCAAGCGCCTCAGCAAAGTGCTGAGCGAAGATCTGGGCGGGCCGGTTGGTTATGTGCTACCCCTGCACTGGAGCCACAAGATAAACAGTTGGAGCAGCAGCCAGTGGAAATTTCGCCGCAACGATATGTTTCTGGTTCCGGGCGATTCCGCGATGGGGCTGCGTCTGCCGCTTAGCAGCCTGCCATGGGTGCCCTACGAAGATCGCGACTACGATCAAGAACGCAGCCTGTTCGAGAAAGTGGCACCTCTGGGAGACATCGATTCCGAAGTCAGCCGCAGGTACAGCAAGACAGGCAAGAAGGCATCTGCCCATCCGAACGAAATGGAATCGGCCGATGACAAAGACACACCGGCCCATCCAAAATACACGCCGCACACCGCACTGACGGTGGAAAGTCGCGATGGCCGTCTGTATGTATTTCTGCCGCCCACCAACGCGCTGGAGCATTATCTGGACATCGTCGCATCCGTAGAGGCTACCGCCAACGAATTGAAATTGCCCGTCGTTATCGAGGGCTACCAGCCACCGCACGACCTGCGTCTGAACCGCTTGCCCGTTACACCCGATCCGGGCGTGATCGAGGTCAATATCCATCCGGCATCAAACTGGCTAGAGCTGGTGCATCACACCACCACACTGTATGAACTGGCGAGACTGACGCGGCTGGGCACGGAGAAATTCATGCTGGACGGGCGCCACACCGGAACCGGCGGAGGGAACCACGTCACGCTGGGCGGCATCACGCCTGCCGACAGTCCGATCCTGCGCCGACCAGATTTGCTGCGCAGCCTGGTGACCTACTGGCAGCATCATCCGGCGCTATCCTATCTGTTCTCCGGCCTGTTCATCGGCCCAACCAGCCAGGCACCGCGCGTGGACGAAGCGCGCAATGACAACCTGTACGAGTTGGAGATCGCATTTCAGCAGTTGCCGGATGGCGAAGTTTCCAGCCCTTGGCTGGTGGACAGGTTGTTGCGCAACCTGCTGGTGGACATGACGGGCAATACCCACCGCAGCGAATTCTGCATCGACAAGCTCTATGCGCCCGGATCCGAAACCGGCCGCCTGGGCCTGCTGGAGCTGCGCGCCTTCGAAATGCCTCCCCACGCCCGGATGAGTCTGATGCAGATGCTGCTGTTGCGCTCGCTGGTAGCGTGGTTCTGGAAGCAGCCATACAAAAAACCGCTGGTGCGTTGGGGCACGCAGTTGCATGACCGCTTCATGCTGCCGCATTTCATTGCCGGCGATATTCACGACGTTTCCCGCGACCTGCAAGAGGCTGGCTTCGATTTCAAACCCGAATGGATCGCGCCGTTCCTGGAGTTCCGCTTTCCGCTGATGGGGGCATTGCAGGTCAATGACCTGCAACTCGAACTGCGCCAGGCCATCGAACCGTGGCATGTTCTGGGAGAGGAAATTACCAGCACCGGTATGGCGCGCTATGTGGATTCCTCGGTTGAACGTCTGCAGGTCAAAATGGGCGGCGCGATGGGAGAGCGCTACGCACTCACCTGCAACGGCAGGCGCGTGCCCTTGCGTACCACCTCGATACCGGGCGAATTGATCGCGGGTGTGCGATATCGCGCGTGGAATCCGCCTTCTGCGCTGCATCCCAGCATCGGTGTGCAGGCACCGTTGATATTCGACGTCGTCGATACCTGGAGCGGCCGCCCGATTGGCGGTTGCACCTACCATGTCAGTCATCCCGGCGGGCGCAGTTACGACAAGCTACCTGTCAACGCCTATGAGGCAGAAGCCCGCCGCGTCAGCCGCTTCTGGGATCACGGCCACACGCCCGAAGAAAATCCTGCCGAGTTGCCACCTGAAACGCCCAACAAGGATTTTCCCTTCACGCTGGATTTGCGCTGGCATGCTCGCAAGTAGTGAATCAACGAATAACCTAGAATGCCGAGCATGCTCGGCATTCTTGCATTTTGGCCTGGTTGGTGCCGGTTGCAGACGCTCGAACACCGTTAAATTTCGCTTGATACCCGAGTAAATTTTGTGGGTTATAACATTAATTGACAACCGATTCGGTGAGCGTAGAGTCACATCGTTCTTACAACAATTATTTATTAGCGCGACAAATCGCAACGGGGAGTGATGATGCGGATAGAAAATCTATTAGAAAAATCGACACCATACGGTACCGGTTTGATTGTTCTTTTCACGTTATGTCTTGCCGCGTGCGGAGGCGGCGGGGGTGGAGGTAGTACTGGACCTGTGACCTCAACCCTTTCATTCACGCTGCAAAACGGAATGAAAGCGTCAGTGCAACAAGGTGGATCAATTGATTTTTCCGTTTCCGGTACCTGCAGTGGCACTGGCAATATGAATTCGTCGGCACCAACCCCTGCTACATTCGAAACTGTTACCGGCGTTTCTGTCCTAAGCGCACTAAGCATGAATGTGCCAAATTGCTACCCGTCTTATTTATATGGCACTTCAACAGACTATTACGACAGCAATTACAACCAGTTGGGTACTATCGATTCCAGCGGTGATTATGGTAAATACCTGACACCTCCAAATTTACCCGTGTCTGTTAAGGTTGGCGATACAGGGGCAATAGGAACAATAAATTATTATTTTGACTCTGCATTTACCTTTGATGCTGGTCACGACGACATTAGTTATGCGATAGAGCCGGATACAGCCAATACCGCCATTGTTAACATTATCGACAAATCATACGATCTTAGCGGTACTTTGACTTCTACGGGGCAAAGCAGGTCCAGAATCAAGGCCGACGGCACCCTGATACCGGTTTAAATTGACCTAAAATATGCAAATGGTTCCACGACGCATCTTGTGTTGACAGCACTACCTGATACCACGCCACCGACGGTCTTATCGGCAAACCCGCCCAATCTTGCAACAAGCGTCCCGGTATACTCTGCCGTCACTGCAACATTCAGTGAGGCAATAGATCCCGCCACCATCACCGCTGCTTCATTTACTCTGATGGACGGCCCAACACCGGTTCAAGGGACGGTAACGTACAGTAGCGGCAGCGCCACCTTTACGCCCTCAGCAAACCTGAGCACCAGCACAGTTTATAAAGCCACGATCACCTCGGGCGTGAAAGACCTCGCGGGTAATGCGTTGGGTTCAAACTATGTGTGGCAATTTAAGACCGCCGATCCAGACATCACGCCGCCGACAGTGACGTCCACCAGCCCGGCTAATTCTGCTAGTGCTGTTGCTATCGATGGCGCCATCACTGCGACATTCAGCGAGCCAGTTGACCCTGCAACGATTACTACTGCTGGAGTATTTACCCTGATGAACGGCTCGACGCCTGTTCCCGGATCGGTGACATACAGCGGTTCTACTGCAACATTTACACCCTCAGCATCTTTAGCAACCGACACACCCTATACGGCCACGGTCACCACAGGCGCCAAAGACTTGGCGGGTAATGCGATGAGCGCAAATTATTCATGGACATTTCAGACCGTTGTGATTCCAGCTCCGACGGTATCGTCCTCCAGCCCGGTTCCCTACGCTTATGCTGTCGCACTCAATAGCGCCATTACCGCCACATTTAGCACGTCGATGGACCCCACCACGGTGACCGTCACTTCTTATACGCTGACAGGTGGTACTACCCCGGTTACTGGAACGGTTACATACAGCGGTAACACTGCCACATTTACGCCCTCATCATCTTTAACAACAAACACCGTTTACACGGCCACTCTTACCACGGCAGTCAAGGACTCGTCGGGCACTGCGATGAGTACGAACTATTCGTGGACATTCCAGACCTTTTCGGATGGCTCGTCAACAGGACCGATCAATCCGCCGCCTGATGGTCTATGGCAACCCGCCCCGGGCTCGACGCCGGCTACCGGCAACTTCGTTTATATGCTGAGCGATGTTGGCGATTATATTGGCTTAGGCCAGACATACACTTACACTCCGGCGACCGCGATAGTTTCCGTCAGCGCGACTGGCGGCCATCTTTCAGTTAATGTCAATGGAAACACATGGTGGTATGGCAATTTCCAAACCATGAATACGCTCACTCAACTTCAACCTGGTTTTTACCCGGGACTTCAGCGTTACCCGTTTAATAATCCGGTGTTTGGTGGCCTCGATTGGTCTGGTGATGGGCGCGGCTGTAATACCGAGAAAGGCTGGTTTGCCGTCGACAACGTCACTTACGACGTCAACGGCGTGCTCACCGCGATCGACCTGCGCTTCGAACAAAACTGCGAGGGTGGCACGACCGCTTTGCACGGGGCAATTCACTGGGGTCCCTAGCGGAAGTAGATATCTTGTACCAATATCTACCATTGTCCTAATCCTTACGTCGATCGGGCAGACCAAGGCAAGTCTTGGCCTGCCTTTCAAACGTGGAGCTTATACTTTGCGTAAGCCGTGTCCGCAATCCGATCGGCAGAAGTCGTTCGCGAACGCCCCCTTAGTGTCGAAAGCAGAATTTCATTAAATAATGCTTCCTGCCCCAAACTTCATTTACGGCCCCAGCCTTGCCACATCCACCGACACCTTCAACTCGTGGTCTTTTCCGCCGAAAACCACGCCCTTTAGCGGGGTGACATCGCCATAACCGCGACCCCACGCAACCGTGATGTGTTGATCAACGGGGATCTGATTATTGGTCGGGTCAAAGTCCATCCAGCCCGTGTCGGGCAGGTAAACCGAAATCCAAGCGTGCGAGGCATCAGAGCCGACCAGTTTTTCCTGCCCGGGTGGCGGCAGGGTTTCGATATAGCCGCTGACGTAACGGGCAGCCAGACCATAGGAGCGGATGCAGCCTATGGCGAGGTGGGCAAAATCCTGACACACGCCGCGCCGGTGCTCCAGCACTGTTTGCACCGGAGTGGACAGGGTGGTGAATTCCGGATCAAAAGTGAAATCCCGGTGGATGCGTTGCATCAGGTCATAGACTGCTTCAAACAGTGGCCTGTCTTGCGTGAAGGAGGGTTGTGCATAAGCTGCAAGGTCGGGACTGGTATTGATATAAGGCGAATCCAGTGTGTACTGGCGCGCATCCAGCACTTCAGCGTGTTTATCCTGCTGCAGTATTTCTTTGACGTCCTTCCACGAAGTGCTCCTGGAAAGATCGAGTTGTCTGACATTGCCAAGCACCTCCACTTCGCTGGTGGCTGTAATGGTGAATGTGTTGTGCGGTTCCGTAATCGCAAAATAAGCGATCTTGTTTCCGAAAAAATCTTCCCTGACGCGAATATCACTTTCCTTCGGTGTGATCTCAAGACGAGCGGAAATCAGGTTCTGGTGTTGACACTCGCGCGGCAACAAGCGGGCTTCGTTGTAAGAATGCCCGACCAGGCCGGAATATTCATAAGTAGTGGTGTGGATGACGCGGTAGCGCACAAGTTAACCTTTAAGATTTGGGTAATGGCTGCTGCTTGTATGCGAGCAGATACAATTTGTGCAACCTGACGATTATTTTAAAGCGGTTGGGGACTGCTGTCGTGGCGGAAATATTCGGCAGTGATGGCTTCAGACAATGTAGACAGCAGATAGTAGAGCCGGCTCAATTGTTGGTCCAGATTCTCGCGGATACCATCTCCGGAAACCACCAGCAGATCACTCAGGTTAAGCAGATCAAGCATAGAGCTTGCCTCCAGCATCAGACGCTGTTCTGTGTTCAAGCGCTGTCCCTTGTGGGTGCTTGGCAGTTTTGCGACATGACTTTTAAGGCAATCGATCTGGAAAGCAAGCGAGCGGGGATTGTTGGTGTCGAGCAGCAGCAACTCAAGAAAAGCAGACAACTCAAAATAGCTGCGATAATGCTGGCGGTAGCAGATGGTGTTGTCGCTGGTGTCCAACAGGGATTCGATGAGTTGCGCTTCCACGCCTTCGCGATGATACGCAGACAGAACGTTACGCAGTATCGAGATTGTCAGCATGCCGCGTTCCAGGCGGCGACCAATATCGAGGAACAGCCAGCCGTTGCCGCGCGTCATGTTTTCCATGGACAAGCCGCTGAAAGCGCTTAATGCGGTGATTTGGCGGTCCATGAGTTCCTGCAATTTCCACAGCGCATTTTCGCCGAGTTGCTGTGGATGAGCGAGATGTTCATCCATGTCGTCCATTACCCGCCAGATATCTGCGGACCAGAGATCTCGCACCGAGTACCCGGTGCGCACCAGATTACGCAGCAAATTGGCAATGCTTCCGCTACGTTGTTCATCCAGAGCAACGGATATGAGTTCGGATTCCGGCGAATGCAGCAAGGCTGCATGTTCCTCGTCCAGAAAGCCCGGCCAGGTTCCGGTCAGATTGGTCACCCCGCGAAACAGGCAATGCAGACATTCCTGGTAATCCGGATCGTTATTATTCGGGTTGGTGTACAACTTTTTAACTGTGGCGCGCAGCAAACGAATGCTGCCTTCCGCACGCTCGGCATAGCGTCCGACCCAGAAAATGTTATCCGCCGCTCTGCTGGGTAGCGCATGGTCATTCCCACTGATCGCTGATGCGCCGATATTCCTGGCGGTTTCATACTTTTCCGGCCCGGTGGCGATCACCCAGGTATCCTTGCTGATGCTTCCCGCTTGTCCGGAGATCAGCATATCGCCTTTATCCGGGGCGCTGCTGCTCAATCCTCCCGGCATGACCTCATAGCCATTTCGGCCGGCTGCGGCAAAACAGCGTAACAACACCTTGCGTGGTTCAAAGCCCTGCGGGGTGACACAGGGTGCAGTAGAAAAACTGACATGTTCCTGTCCGACATAAAAAGCAGGGTTGGCGCGAATGCGTTCACGTAATTCGGCAAGTTGTGCCTGGCTGAGCAGGTGACCCAACACCGGATTGGTCCCGTGGGCGCGGTAAATCGGCTTTATTACAAGCTTGTCAAGGTTAGCCAACACATAATCCATCTCCAGCGGCTGGCCGCACCACCAGGTGGCCGCAGACTGCAATTTCAGTGACTCACCGAGGATGTGTTGGGCAATCCTGGGCAGGAAAGGCTGGATACCCGGGTTTTCCAGTATGCTGCTCCCCAACGGGTTGGCGATTGCAACGTTGCCGCGCCTGGCAACTTCCAATAAACCGGTTACACCCAAGCGGGAATCTGCACGCAGCTCCAGGGGGTCACAGTAAGTGTCATCCACACGACGTATGATCACGTCCACACGCTTCAATCCGGTCAGTGATTTCATCCAGACATAACCATCACGTACCGTGAGGTCGTCGCCCTGTACCAGCGGATAGCCAAGAAAGGCGGCCAGATAAGCGTGTTCGAAGTAGGTTTCGTTAAATGGCCCCGGAGTGAAGATCACGATGCGAGGCGATTCTGCATGAGGCGGCGCAATGGCAGTCAGCCCGGAATGCATCGACTTGAAGAAGCTTGCAAGCCGGCGGGTCTTGGAGTGGCGAAATATATTGGGCATCACACGTGAGACAGCTACGCGGTTCTCCAGTGCGTAACCCGCGCCAGACGGTGCCTGGGTGCGATCGCTGAACACCCACATCTTTTGATCTGGTCCTCGCGCGAGGTCTGCCGCATAAAGTATCAGCTGGTGATGACCGGTCAACTTGACCTGATCGCAGGCGCGCAGAAATCCTCCGTGGTTGTAGATCAACTCTTGCGGCAGCAGATTTTTTTTGGTGAGTTCCCGGGGGCCATAAAGATCAGCCTGGATCATGTTCAGCAATTCGGCACGCTGCAACAGGCCAGCTTCAATCTCGCGCCATTCTTCTCCGGAAATCATCAGCGGCACCGGATCCAGCCTCCAGGGACGGCTTGAGCCGCCTGAATCCCCGTAGACATTGTAAGTGACGCCATTCTCGTGCAGCAGTTTAAGCGCTTCCTTGCGCCGCAGTTCCATCTCTGCGCTGCCAAGCTTATCCAACTCTTGCATTAAAGCGGACCAATGGGGTCGGACTTGCCCCTGACTATCCAGCATTTCATCATAGTCATCCTCACCCAGCATATAGGATCCGGGTGATGTGGCCTGGGTTACTTGTGTGTTCATGGGGCGAAGTTTAACCTCAGTTCGGCCGAATTGTGCAATTTCCGGGCTATCGAAAGCGCGAAGGAAATGGTTGATACGGGAAAATAAGGGATTTCAGCACTTGCGACGGACTCTGATGCTGCGCTCCCAGCAAGACTGTGCCGGTCAGCACCCCTGCCGGCCGAAAAAGCGCACAGCATTGCGGCCCGTTTTTTTATGGGTTGAGGGGGTAAAACATGCAAAAGCTCCATGAAACCATTATCGTTGATGTTTGCAAAATGACGGCAAATTTGCACTCCATCTCCGGCTTAGGCAAATCATGCCAGCACAGCCAGGAATGCTTCTCCATAACGCGCCAGTTTGGCCTGTCCGACGCCGCTGACCTGGGCCATTTCATCCAGCGTCACGGGACGCCGCTTGAGCATGTCCAGCAAGGTGCTGTCGTGAAAGATCACGTAGGGAGGCACCCCCTGTTGGCGGGCGAGTTCCATGCGCTTGGCCTTGAGGGCGAGCCACAGCGGATCGTCGTTTGTTCCGGTAAAGTGTTGCCTGTCCCGGTGTTGTGCCCCGTGCTCGGCCGGTTTGATGTCGCGGCGCAGCCACAGGGATTCCTCGCCGCGCAGTACCGGGCGGGCGGCTGCGGCGAGTTTGAGTCCGCCGTATGCGGCACTCTCCGATTCCAGCATGCCGCCCGCCACCAGTTGGCGAAACACGCTGCGCCATTGCGTCGCGCTCAATTCCTTTCCGATACCGAAGACGGAAAGTGCATCGTGCCTGAATTTCCCGACCCGCTCGGTGGCCTTGCCAGCCAGCACATCACTCAGGTGTCCGGCGCCAAAGCGCTGTCCGGTACGGTATGCGCAGGACAAGGCCATTTGCGCCGCCACTGTCGCATCCCAGGTTTCTGCCGGTTCCAGGCAGTTGTCGCACGCGCCGCAGTTGCCCGGATGCGCATCCCCGAAATAGCGCAGCATGGACTGGTGGCGGCACGCAGTGGATTCGCAGTAACCAAGCAGCGCGTCGAGTTTCTGCCGTTCCTGACGTTTGCGTTCTTCGCTGGCCTCGCCGTTGTCGATCATCTGCCGCATTGTCACCACATCGCCCAGACCGTAGGCCAGCCAAGCATTTGCCGGCAGTCCGTCACGCCCGGCTCGGCCGGTTTCCTGATAATATCCTTCCATGCTTTTGGGCAGGTCGAGATGCGCCACAAAGCGCACATTCGGTTTGTCGATTCCCATGCCGAATGCGACGGTCGCCACCATCACGATGCCTTCTTCTCGCAGGAAGCGGCTCTGATTGTTGCTGCGTGCCACGTTGTCCATCCCGGCGTGATAGGGCAGCGCAACCCGGCCGCGCTGCTGCAGCCATAAGGCGGTTTCATCAACCTTTTTGCGCGAAAGGCAATAAACGATACCCGCATCATCATGATGTTCTTTATCAATAAACTTGCATAACTGATTGCGTACATTATTCTTTTGTGTGACGGTGTAACGAATATTTGGGCGGTCGAAGCTGGATACGAATTGGCGTGCCTGTTCAAGCGCCAGCCGCTCGACAATCTCCCTGCGTGTCGGCATGTCGGCTGTCGCGGTCAGCGCGATGCGGGGCACCGAGGGGAAACGCTCGTGCAATACTGTCAATTCGCGGTACTCGGGACGGAAATCATGGCCCCATTGCGAGACGCAATGCGCCTCATCGATCGCAAACAGCGCGATCCCCGTGGATTCCACGGCCTGTTCCATCTGCGCCAAAAAGCCCGGCATCAGCAATCGTTCCGGTGCAACATAGAGCAGGTCGAGTTCGCCCATACGCAGCCTGCTTTGCACTTCGCGGGCTGCATCCGCGCTGATGCTTGAATTGAGAAATGCGGCATTCACACCGAGCTGGCACAATGCATCAACCTGATCCTGCATCAGCGCGATTAACGGCGAGACAACAATGGCAACGCCCGGACGCAGCAGCGCAGGGATCTGGAAACACAACGATTTACCGGCGCCGGTCGGCATCAATACCAGCGCATCGCCGCCAGACACGACATGATCGATGACCGCCTGCTGTTCGCCACGGAATTCACCATAACCGAATACATCCCGGAGTATCTGCTGGGCTGGGAGAATCGGCTGGGGTGAACGCGATGTCATTGAAATACGGGTGGCCCGGTTGATATGAGGGGGATTACAATTCAGCAATGCACCGGCACATTATCCTGGTGCAGCCAGTTTATCTTACGCAGCACTACTACAGGAGTGAAAGATATTGCGCCAGCTGCCGGAAAATATTGTCGAGGTCAGTGATCTGCATTTTGCCTATGGACAGCGGGAGGTGCTCAAAGGCATCAACATGACCATTCCGCGCGGCAAGATCATCGGCATCCTCGGCGTCAGCGGATGCGGCAAGACCACATTGTTGCGTCATTTCGGCGGCCAGTTGCGACCGTCGCGCGGTTCCGTGAAATTCATGGGCCAGGTGGTGCACGAACTCGGGAACGATGAACTTTACAAGATGCGCCTGAAAATGGGAATGATGTTCCAGGTGAGCGGCTTGTTCACCGACCTGTCGGTCTACGACAATCTGGCCTTTCCCATGCGCGAGCACACGAACCTTCCCGAGGAACTGATCCACGACCTGGTTTTGATGAAGCTGCATGCGGTCGGCTTGCGCAATGCACGCGACCTGATGCCGGGCGAACTATCCGGGGGAATGGAACGCCGCGTCGCGCTGGCGCGGGCGATTGCAACCGATCCGGCACTGATCATCTATGACGAACCGTTTGCAGGACTCGACCCGATTTCACTCAGCACCATCGCGAACCTGATCCGCAAGCTGAACGACGCATTGGGAGTAACCTCTGTTGTCGTGACCTACGATTTGTCAGAATCACTCAAGGTGGTCGATTATGTGTATTTTATACATGACGGCATCGTTGTCGCGGCAGGCGACGTTGCGGAAATGGTCGGCTCGAAGGACCCGTTTGTCAGGCAATTCGTCCATGCCCAGCCGGACGGTCCGATCGCATTCCAGAATCCAAGCAAACCCTATGCCGAGGATCTGGAATTGAGCGGAAGCGCAATCTGACCGAAGCAGCCTCGCGCTGGCTAATGATGATCGCGGAAATACCGGATCAGTCCGCTGGTCGAGGCATCATGCCCGGTTGATGAAACGCCATCGCTCAATTCAGGCAGGATCTTTCCCGCCAGTTGTTTGCCCAGTTCCACGCCCCACTGGTCGAACGGGTTGATGTTCCAAACCAGGCTTTGCACGAACACCTTGTGTTCATACAGCGCGATCAACATGCCCAGCGTGTGCGGATCGAGCCGGTCGAACAGCAGCGTATTGGTCGGTTTGTTGCCGGGGAATACCTTGTGCGGCAGCAGGCTTTCCAGCGCGTCGCCAAGCAGACCCTGTGCTTCAAGTTCGACGCGTGCTTCGTCGGCGGTCTTGCCGACCATCAGTGCTTCGGACTGGGCAAAACAATTGGCCAGCAGGATGTTGTGGTGTTCGCCGAGCGGATTCTGGCTGTGCAGCGGGGCGAGGAAATCGGCCGGTATCATCCTTGTACCCTGGTGGATGAGCTGGTAGAAGGCATGCTGGCCGTTGGTACCCGGTTCGCCCCAGATCACCATTCCGGTGTCGTAATCCACGGCATTGCCATCGCGATCCACACGCTTGCCGTTGCTTTCCATTTCCAGCTGCTGCAAATAGGCGGGCAAGCGGTGCAAGTACTGGTCATAGGGGAGCACCGCGTTGGAGCCGACACCGAAAAAGTTTCCGTACCAGATGCCCAGCATTCCCATCAGCACGGGGATATTCTTTTCCGGAGCGGCAGTGCGAAAATGTTCATCCACCGCATACGCTCCGCCCAGCAATTCCTCGAACCTGTCCATACCGAGATATAGCGCGATGGGCAGGCCAATAGCCGACCACAGGGAATACCGCCCGCCGACCCAGTCCCAGAATTCGAACACGTTTTGCGGATTGATGCCGAACCGGGCGGTCGCCTCAAGGTTGGTGGAAACCGCGGCAAAATGACTGGCCACGGCAAGTTCATCGCCCAGCTTCGCGACCAGCCATGCCCGCGCTGAATGCGCATTGGTCAGGGTTTCCTGGGTGGTAAAGGTTTTCGAGCTGACGACAAACAGTGTGGTTTCCGCATCCAGATAATTTAGTGTCTCGGCCAGTTGCGTGCCATCGACATTGGAAACAAAGTGCGCACGCAGCTGCTTGGCATAGGGCTTGAGCGCCTCGCATACCATCTGAGGGCCGAGATCCGAGCCGCCTATACCGATGTTGACGATGTCGCTGATGGCCTTGCCGGTATGGCCGGCATGCTCCCCGCTGCGCACCGCATCGGAGAAGCGGCGCATCAGGCCGAGCACACGCCGTATATCCAGCATTACGTCGTGGCCGTCCACCCGCACCGGCCGTCCGGACCGGTTACGCAACGCAGTGTGCAGCGCGGCCCGGTGCTCGGTGGAATTGATTTTTTCACCGAGGAACATTTGTTCGATGCCGGACTGCAATCCGGCTTGTTCGGCCAGCGCAACCAGCAACCTGATCGTTTCGCCGTTGATCCGGTTCTTGGAGTAATCGAATAGTAGCTTCTCTATTCGCAGCGAAAACCTGTCGAATCGTGCGGGATCATCGAGAAACATCTGACGCATCCGGAGCGGCTGGATGTCGGTGTAATGCGCTCTGAGCGCCTGCCATGCGGCAGATTGGGTAAGTTTTGACATTTTGAACGTTTTAAATCAACAGCAGGGAATCATTCTTCCGGAACCAGAATGATGCCAGCCAGCGGGGGCAGCGCAATCTCGGCGGAGTAGGGCAGCCCCATCCAAGGTATCGCTTGCGCATCGATCAATCCGGCATTGCCGACGTTGCTGCCAGCGTAATATTGCGAGTCACTGTTCAGTACTTCGCGATAACGTGCTTGCGCGGGCAAACCGATCCGGTAGTGGTTGCGCGGCACGGGGGTCAAATTCAGCGCGATGATGGCAATTGTGCCGTCGCGTGCGCGACGCAGGTAGGACAATACGGATTTTTCCGCATCGTTGCAGTCTATCCATGAAAATCCTTCATGTTGAAAATCCTGGTCATGCAACGCAGTCAGTTTGCTGTAAAGCTGATTCAGGTCGTGTACCAGGTTTTGCACACCGTGATGCAACTCCTGGCCCAGTTGCCACCATTCCAGTTCCCAGCGTGATTGCCATTCGCGACCTTGTGCGATTTCGTTGCCCATGAAATTGAGTTTTTTGCCCGGACTGGTCATCTGGTAAGTCAACAGCAAACGCAGGTTGGCGAATTTCTGCCAGGCATCCCCGGGCATTTTAGACAGCAGCGAACCCTTTCCATGCACGACTTCATCATGTGAAAAAGGCAGTACAAAGTTCTCGGTATAGGCATAAAGCTGGCCGAATGTGAGTTCGTTGTGGTGGTAACGGCGATGTATCGGGTCATGACTAAAATAGCTCAGCGTATCGTTCATCCAGCCCATATTCCATTTGATCGAGAATCCCAGGCCGCCGAGATAGACCGGACGCGATACCCCCGGCCAGGCGGTGGATTCTTCGGCCATGGTCAGCGCGCCTGGAAACTCGTCATGCACCATAATGTTCATCTCGCGCAGGAATTCGACCGCTTCGAGGTTTTCTCGACCGCCGTACTTGTTGGGTATCCATTCGCCCGCCTTGCGTGAATAATCGAGATACAGCATGGAGGCGACCGCATCCACGCGCAGCCCGTCGAAGTGAAATTCCGACAGCCAGAAGTGTGCGCTGGACATCAGGAAGGACTTAATTTCGTTGCGCCCGAAGTTGAAAATATACGTACCCCAGTCCTCATGAAAGCCGAGTCGCGGGTCCTGGTGTTCATAAAGCGCCGTGCCGTCGAAGCGCGCCAACGCCCAGCTATCCTGTGGGAAATGGGCCGGCACCCAATCGAGGATCATGCCGATACCAGCCTGATGACAGGTGTCGACAAGATTTCGCAATTCGTCTGCTGAACCAAAGCGGCTGGTCGCGGCAAAATATCCGGTAGCCTGATATCCCCAGGATTCATCCAGAGGGTGTTCGGAAATCGGCATTAATTCGATATGCGTATAACCCATGCCTTTGACGTAGGGCACCAGATCGGTCGCCAGCTCATTGTAGGTGTAAAAACGGCCGTCCGGATGGCGCTTCCACGAGCCGGCATGAACCTCGTAAATGTTCATCGCGCCATGCAGCCAGTCCCATTGGCTGCGTTGCCGCAACCATTCCGCATCGTTCCATTCATGCCGGTTGGCGGTGGCAGCGAGTGCTGCCGTCCCGGGACGCAATTCATAACCCTGCGCGTAGGGGTCGGTTTTGGTCAGTACCTGTCCGGTTTCACGATTGCGTATCTCATACCGGTATAGCGCATCTTCGTTAATTTCCGGGAGGAATAAATCCCAGACACCGCTTGAGCCCAGGGAACGCATCGGATGCAATCGGCCATCCCACTGGTTGAATTCACCTACCACGCTGACCCTTTCCGCGTTCGGAGCCCAAACTGCAAACCTGACACCTTTTACCCCTTTGATTTCAATGGAATGCGAGCCGAGCATCCGATAGCCCTGACGCAGATTGCCTTCGCTGAATAAATACAAATCCTGCTGTGAGATACTGGATGGAAATTGGTATGGGTCGAATATATCGCGGGTCACGCTGCCATAATGAATGCGCAGACGATAGGGAAGGGACGGTTCAGCCCTGCCGCGCCATTCAAATATCCCGGTCGGATGCACGCGTTTGAGCAATTCGCTATCATTGTTGGTAATCAGGGCGACCTGGGATGCATGAGGATCGTAAAAGCGGGTGACCCAATCCGTCCCTTCACGGTGCAGGCCGAGCAATCCGAACGGGTCATAAAGACGGGTCTGCAGCAACGACTCGATCAGCTTGTCCACAATTTACCTCATATATCTTGTCTAGTCGGGCAATTGTAAACGATAATGGTTGCACGCTATATGGTTTATCGGGAGCAGCTTAAATGAATGCCGAGTTGGGATATCTGCAAAAAAAATATCACGTTGCTGTTGATAGCCCCGCTCCCCGCTTTGTCAGCCGCATCACCAAAAACACCTACGCAATGGTGTTGGCTGGGGGACGCGGCAGCCGTCTTCACCAGCTCACCGACTGGCGCGCCAAACCGGCCGTTCCTTTTGGCGGCAAGTTCCGAATCATTGATTTCGTGCTGTCCAATTGCGTGAATTCCGGCATCCGCCATATCGGGGTGGCGACACAGTACAAATCGCACAGCCTGATCCAGCACATTCAACGCGGCTGGTCATTCCTGAACGGGCAATTTGGGGAATTTATCGACCTGTTACCGGCACAGCAGCGCGTTGACGAAAGTCACTGGTATCAAGGTACCGCAGATGCGGTGTTTCAGAATCTCGATATTTTGCGATCAACAAATCCGGACTTTATATTGGTATTGGGCGGTGATCATGTGTACAAAATGGATTACGGCAAGTTGCTCGCTTTTCATGTGGAGAGCAAGGCGGATATGACCGTGGCATGTCTCGAGGTACCGGTCGCAGAAGCCGTTGCTTTCGGCGTGATGCAGGTTGATGAACATTCCCGTGTAGTCGAATTCTCCGAAAAATCCCCAAATCCTGCAACCATTCCGGGCAAACCCGGCATGTGTCTGGCCAGCATGGGTATCTATGTGTTCAATTCAAAGTTCCTGTATGAACAGTTGATACGCGATGCCGACGACAAGCGCTCCAGCCATGATTTCGGCAAGGACCTGATTCCCCACATGATCAAAAAATATCATGTGTTCGCGCAAAGCTTCGAGCAAAGCTGCGTCGGGATGGGGGATGACAACATTCCTTATTGGCGCGACGTCGGAACCGTCGACTCCTACTGGGAAGCGAATATGGAGCTGACCAAGGTGATCCCGGACCTGAATATGTACGATCAGGATTGGCCGATCTGGACGCACCAGGAGCAATTGCCGCCGGCAAAATTCGTGTTTGACGAAGACGGTCGTCGGGGCATGGCTATCGACTCGCTGGTTTCAGGCGGCTGTATTGTCAGCGGGTCGGTAGTGCGCCGCTCGCTGCTCTTTTCCGATGTGCGGGTGAATGGCTATTGCACCATAGAAGATTCGGTGTTGTTGCCCAATGTGGATGTATGCCGTGATGTCACATTGAAACGCGTGATCGTAGACAAAAACTGCAAGATTCCGGACGGCATGGTCGTGGGCGTCAATCCGGAAGAGGATAGAAGGCGTTTCCATGTCACACCGAACGGCGTGACGCTGATTACCCCGGAAATGCTGGGACAAATGACACATCAATTCCGCTGAATATACTTGCCCGCTGCCGACTGGCGCGGCGTCGAATTCGAATAGATGAATAAAACCGTTGATCTAGTATTTCTCTGGCACATGCACCAGCCGGATTACCGCGATTATGCCAGTGGCGAATTCGTGTTGCCTTGGACCTATTTGCACGCCATCAAGGATTACACCGACATGGCCTACCACCTGGAACGGCATCCCAAAGTACACGCGGTGGTGAATTTCGTGCCTGTTCTTCTAGACCAGCTTGATGATTATTCGGATCAATTTGCCACCGGGCAGCTGCGAGATCCGCTGTTGCGACTGCTGATACATGATCATTCCGCCAGTTTTTCCTCGCAAGAACGGCAGTTGGCTTTCGATGCATGTTTCCGCAGCAATCACACTAAAATGATTGCTCCGTATCCGAACTACAAGCGCCTTTGGGATTTGTACAACTTGCTGCAGGCCGAGAGTGAATCTGCGTTGTCCTATTTGTCGGATCAGTATCTTGCTGATCTGCTCACTTGGTATCACCTGGCCTGGTGCGGCGAAAGCGTGCGTCGAGAATTTGCCCTGGTGGCACGTTTGATGAGCAAGGGTCAGGACTTCAGTATCGAAGACCGGAATAAATTGTTCGGCCTGATCGGTGAGTTGATCCGCGACATCATTCCACGTTATCGCAAACTCGCCGAATCGGGCCAGATCGAGATATCTGCCACTCCGCACTACCATCCGCTAGCTCCGCTGCTGATTGATTTTTCCAGCAGCAAGGAAGCGATGCCGGAGGCGCCTTTGCCCATATCGCCGCATTACCCCAAGGGTAAGCAGCGCGTCGCAGCGCACATCGAGTCTGCCAAAAGTAGCCACCTCGCGCGCTTTGGCGCGGAGCCACTGGGTATGTGGCCGGCGGAGGGGGCGATATCGACGGAAACACTGGAAGTTTTTGCTGCTGAAGGTTGCCGCTGGGTTGCGAGCGGGGAGGGCGTGTTGGTCAATAGCCTGCACCGTAAGCAGCAACCCGTCCCAGAAATGAATAAATACCTGTATCGACCCTATCAGCTGGAATCGGGGGCGGACGGCTTGAAGTGTTTTTTTCGCGATGACCGATTGTCCGATTTGATTGGTTTCGAGTATTCACGCTGGAGTGGAAATGATGCGGCGGCACATTTTGTTGCTCAGATAGAAGCGATCGCTCAACATGCTCCGACCGAAGAAAAACCTGTGGTCAGCGTGATTCTGGATGGCGAAAATGCATGGGAATATTATCCGTATAACGGATTTTATTTCCTTGATGAACTCTATTCGGAGCTCGAAAAGGCAACCAATATCCAGACCAATACCTTTAGCGTCTATCTGGAAACCAGCCTGGCCAATCCGGCCAGTGCAAAGACGGGCTTCCTGCCAGGTATCGTTGCGGGAAGCTGGGTTTATGGCAATTTTGCAACCTGGATAGGTTCCAAGGACAAGAATCATGCATGGGATCTGCTGTGTGTCGCAAAGCAGAGTTATGACTTGGTCATGGCCAGCGGCAGGCTTAGCGAGGCGGAGCAGGGTGCCGCTGAAAAGCAACTTTTTTCCTGTGAAAGTTCCGACTGGTTCTGGTGGTTCGGCGACTATAACCCATCCCACTCGGTAGCAAGTTTCGACCGCTTGTTTCGCCACAACCTGACCGAATTGTATCGCTTGCTGAAATTGCCCGCCCCGTTGAACCTGTCCGAGCCAATCAGCCAGGGCAGCGGAACACCTGAAGCCGGCGGAGCAATGCGACGTGCATCTGAATAGTCCATGCTGGTGAATTTTTCCAATAAATCTTTATGTTGAAGGATCGTGCCAGCGGCATATTGTTACACCCGACATCGCTGCCAGGCGCGTTTGGCGCAGGCGATTTCGGTCCGGATGCATACCGATTTATCGACTGGCTGGTCAGTTCAGGGCAGTGCTATTGGCAGGTTCTGCCGCTCGGTGAAATCGGGCATGGCAACTCGCCATACATGAGCATGTCTGCTTTTGCCGGAAATATCCTGCTTATCGACCTGATCGAATTGTCAAACCATGGCTGGCTCGAACCGGCGGATCTTGTACCGTTTCCCGGTTTCCGGCCTGACAGGGTGGATTTCAATCTGTTGCGCCCATACCGCATCGAGCGACTGCGCCACGCTGCATTACGCTTTTTTGCGAGCTCTCATGACGACATGCACCGTTCATATACGGAATTTTGCATCGCTGAAAGCGCTTGGCTCGAAGACTATTCGCTGTTCATGACCATTGCTGAACAGGAAAATGGGCGTGAATGGAGCCTCTGGCCCTCGGAACTGGTGAAAAGGGAAGCCAGGGCACTTCGTCAATTTGAAACGGCAAACGCAGCAGAGATAGCATTCTGGAAATTCTGCCAATGGTGCTTCGCGCGGCAATGGTCCGATTTGCGGCTATATGCGAACGAGTGCGGAGTCAGAATCATCGGCGATATACCCATTTTCGTGTCCTACCAAAGCGCGGACGTATGGTCGCATCAGGAACTTTTCGAGTTGGACGAGAACGGCAAACCAACCTTTGTGGCCGGAGTGCCTCCCGATTACTTCAGCGCAACCGGGCAACTCTGGGGAAATCCTCAATATCATTGGGAAAACCACGAAAAGACTGGATATGCTTGGTGGGTCGCACGTCTCGGTCATGCACTGCAACTGTCTGACATGGTTCGCATCGATCATTTTCGTGGCTTTGCGGCATACTGGGAAATACCGTCGAATGCGCCGAATGCAATCAGCGGCGAGTGGGTGACAGGTCCGGGAGAAAAATTGTTTGAAACCTTTGCAAAGGTTTTTCCGAATCTTCCAGTTATTGCAGAAGACCTTGGGCTGATCACTCCTGACGTAATCGAACTTCGCGACAAGTTCAATCTCCCGGGAATGCGCATCCTTCAATTTGCATTCGGAGAGGGCGAGGGCAACATCTTTCTACCGCACCATTATGTGCCCAATACGGTCGCCTACACGGGCACCCATGACAATGACACCATTAAAGGCTGGTGGAATTCAGTTTCAGCACATGAAAAGGGATTCGCACAACACTATCTCCACACCGACGGGCAAGACATTCAGTGGGTAATGATGAGGGCCATCTCAGACTCGCAGGCAAATCTGGTTATTTTTACGATGCAGGATGTGCTCGGGTTGTCAGGAGAGCATCGCATGAACACACCGGGCCATCATTCCGGAAGCTGGGAATGGCGCTTCACCTGGGATCAGGTTAAACCCAACTTTTCTAACGCGTTGTTACTTATGTCACGGGATAATTCCCGCATTCCGGATCATTTACAACAAGAAACCTGAGGATTATTATAACAAATAAACATCATCATACATATTGATGTTAATCAAAGTGATCAGATGGGCAGGGGTATTTTAAAAATCGCTGGGACAATATGCAAGTCAAAATAGTTGGAATACTTAAATCGTGTAATGCGCATTTTACATAATATACATTATGCGTATTTCAGGGAGGGTCAAGGCGGAACGGTAAGCGGCATGATTCGCCATTTTACAGAACGGCGATTCTCCGATCGCCCCCCGCTTGGCCGATTCTCACCTGGCGGCTGCCGAAAAAAATTAATTAATTTTCCTTCTGGGGTAACACGTAGCCATTCATTCCCAATTTGGGACTTTTTCCACTGCGTAAAAACTCCCGCCAAGCCTTACGGCTTGCGGCTTAGAGCCCGATTTTACCCCTCAGAGAAACTATTCCGCCTTTGGCAAAAACTGGCACCCCTTGATTGCAAAGGGAAAACCGGCATTTTTGTCCTTTTCCGGAAAAATACTATTCCGGCTTTCGGTTTGGGAGGCTGCCATGAGTGACCTGCCGAAGGTATTTTGCAGCGACAAGGTGCAGTCTGCCTGCTGTTCGATCAAGGCGGCTGCTGCCGAGCACCATTACCCGATGGTGCTTTCCGCGTCACAGATGAAGCGCGTCGAACGCGCGCTTTCCATTGCCATCGATGACGCCATCGAAGCCTTGAGCGACGAGCCGAACGCACGCCATGAAATCCAGCCGGACATCGACGCATACAACCAGATTTACACGCTGTTCAAGCTGGCCAAGGCAGCCAACAAGGGCGTTCACCCGAACGAAGACTGGCGCGGAGGTGAGCTATGAAACGCTACATCGACCCGCAGGACTTCCGCGACGTGCGCCGCTTTGCAGACCTGACCCGCAAACAGGCTGCCGATCTGCTCGACGTGACGGTGCGCACGATCCAGAACTGGGAAACCGGAGGCGCTCGCATCCCCTGGATGGCTTACCGGATGCTGCGCATCCTCAAGGGCGCAGCTTTACCTGGCGTCGCATGGGAAGGCTGGCACGTCCACGGCGACAAGCTGTTCGCACCGAGCGGACGCTGGTTCGATGCCGCCCTGCTCGGACAGGTCGAGCGCGTCTACGCGATGGCCCGATTGTGGCGCGAGGATCACGCCAGAAGGCAGCACCGGCCTGCAGCCAAGGTGCTGCCGTTACCCGCGACTGTGGAATTGCTCGAGCGGTCGCAAGCGATCGGAGGTGCTCGATGAAACGCGAAACTGCTTTTGACGTTGGCACTAGCCCGCATGGGCTGTCTGCCGATCTGCCGCAATTGGTCAGGAAACACGCGGCAGAATCAGGCCCCGCCCCTTCTGCCAAACCGGGTTTGATTTTTGCTCCGGCTGACCTGTTCCGTGGGCAAGCCG
>JBAUQH010000118.1:0-2187 GCA_049580605.1 Gallionella sp.
TAGCTGGACCATTGTCCGTTCGCCTTGCCCAGCGAGTTGTCGAACACCAGTTCGACGCTGGCGCGCGACACCGGCTTGCGCTTGCTGGAACCGTTGAAGATCACGTCCTGCATGGTCTCGCCGCGCAGCGCGGACGCCTTGGATTCGCCCAGCACCCAGCGCAGCGCGTCGATTACGTTCGACTTGCCGCAGCCGTTCGGCCCGACCACGCCCACGATCTGGCCCGGCAGCGAAATGTGCGTGGGATCGACGAAGGATTTGAAGCCGGCCAGCTTGATATGGGAAAGTCGCAATTTGGATGCCACAACGTTTTATAATGGGCGCCATTCTAACCGAACCGGACAGGCATACCAATATGGCCCCCCCATCCAGCAGCAAAGCACCCTCCAAGTCATTGGAAACTTTCCAAAATCCATGCCCCGGTCGCGACTACCACATCCACATGGAGATTCCCGAGTTCACCTGCCTGTGCCCAAAGACCGGCCAGCCGGATTTCGCCACGCTGGTGCTGGATTACATCGCGGATCAGAACTGTGTCGAACTGAAGAGCCTCAAGCTGTACATCTGGTCGTTCCGCAACGAGGGCCATTTTCACGAGGACGTCACCAACCGCATCCTCGACGACCTGGTGGCCGCCCTGCAGCCGCGCTTCATGCGTCTGACCGCAAAGTTCTATGTGCGCGGCGGGATATTCACCAACGTTGTCGCGGAACACCGCGAGCCCGGCTGGCAGCCCGCGCCGCCCGTCGAATTGAGCCGGTTCGATACCGCATCGAACACGCGGGGCTGATTTTCCGGTATAGCGGCTATGCTCTATCTGGGACTGGACTTCGGCACATCGGGCGCGCGCGCCTGCGTGATCGCCCGGGATAACTCCGTCGTCTGGGAACAGCACGTCCAGTATCCCGACCCGGCCCGCCAAACCCCCGCCGAATGGCGTGAAGCCCTGCACACCCTGCTCAGTGCGCTGCCGGAGCAGCTGGCCGCACGGCTGCAGGGTCTGGCAATCGATGGCACCTCGGGCACGGTGCTGCTGTGCGATGCCGTCCTGGAACCATGCTCCGCTGCGCTGCTCTACCACGACAGCCGCGCATGTTTGCAGGCCGAACAACTGAAGTCTATCGCACCCGGGCACACCGCCGTCAGCCCGACTTCCGGCCTGGCCAAGTTTCTGTGGCTGACGAAACAGGACGAAGACCGGCATGCCGCGTATTTCCTGCACCAGGCCGACTGGCTCACGGCGCTGCTAAGCGGACAACCGGGCCGCAGCGATTATCACAACGCGCTGAAGACCGGCTTCGACGTCGAGCGGATGAACTGGCCGGACTGGGTGTTGGCGCTGCCGCACAGCCACCTGCTCCCGCAGGTGCGCACGCCCGGCGCAGTAATCGGGCAGATTCAGCCGGACATTGCCGCGCATTTCGGCATCAATCCGGAATGCGCGGTACATGCAGGAACCACCGACAGCACCGCGGCATTCATCGCGGCGGGTGTCGATGAAACAGGCGTCGGCGTGACCACGCTCGGCACCACGCTGGTCATCAAGCAACTGTCGGAACAGCGCATCGAGGCGCCGGACTACGGGGTGTACAGCCATCGCTACGGCGGACTGTGGCTGGTCGGCGGCGCATCGAATGCGGGAGCAGGTGTGCTGCGCCGTTATTTTGACGATACGCAACTGGCCGAGTTGAGCAAGCTGGTCGACCCGGCCCTGGATAGTCCGCTGGATTACTACCCGCTGAATGGCACCGGGGAAAGATTTCCGGTCAATGATCCCCTGATGATGCCCAGACTGGCGCCGCGACCGGCCGGCAATGCGGACTTCCTGCATGGCATGTTGCAGGGACTGGCGCGCATCGAGACGGCGGGTTATGCGAGGCTTGCCGAACTGCATGCGCCACCGCTCCGTCGCGTTGTGACCAACGGCGGCGGCGCGATCAATGAAGCCTGGAGAATGTTGCGGGAAAGGCTGCTCGATGTGCCGGTCGGCACGGCAACCCATCGCGAAGCGGCGTATGGCAGTGCGCGATTATGCAATTCAGATTTTACTTTCCCCGCAGAACGCCTTCGAACTGATCGATCGGAACCGGTTTGCTGAAATAATAGCCCTGGAAAGCATGGCAGCCGCGCAAGTTGAGAAAATCAAGCTGCTCCTCGGTTTCCACTCCCTCCGCAATCACATTCAAC
>JBAUQH010000119.1:0-5238 GCA_049580605.1 Gallionella sp.
GAACTGATCCGCCAGCAGCAGCTGGTGCAAACCTTGTGCGCACCCGGAATATTCACGCACAGGCCCAGGATAGAGGAGACGCACATCTCGTGGGTGCTGCTGACCGGACACGATGCGTACAAGATCAAGAAGGCACTCGATCTCGGCTTCCTGGATTTCTCTACGCTGGAACTGCGCCGCTTTTATTGCGACGAAGAGCTGCGCCTGAATCGCCGCCTTGCCCCCGATCTCTATCTCGACGTCGTCGCTATCGGCGGCAGACCGGATGAACCCGTGCTGGGACCTGTGATGGACCCCGTGATGAACTCGGGGCTGGCCAGAAAACCAGCCATCGAGTATGCGGTGCACATGCGGCGCTTTTCGCAATCCGCGATGATGGATCGCATGCTGGCACGCAATCTCGTCTCACCCGCCCATATCGACAGCCTGGCCGCTGCGATCGCCGGATTTCACCAGTCGCTGCCGCCCGCGGCGGCGGATTCTCCGTATTGCGCAACAACCGAAATCGACACGGCCGCGGAGCAGAATTTCGTACCGTTGCAGCAGATACTCGGCGCAACCGACGGCCTGGCGAGGCTGAAAGCCGTGCACGATGCAAGCGTGCTGGAGTTCAACGCCTGCGAACCGCTGTTCCGGCAGCGCGCGCAAGCCGGCATGGTGCGCGAATGCCATGGCGACCTGCATCTGCGCAACATCGTGCTGCTGGACGACGTGCCCACCCCGTTCGACTGCATCGAGTTCAGCGCCGCATTGCGCTGGATCGATGTGATCAGCGAGATCAGCTTCACGGTGATGGATCTGCTGCGGCGCGGCCGTCCGCAGCTGGCGTGGCGTTTTCTCAACGCCTATCTGGAGATCACCGGGGATTTTCCCGGTGTCCGCGTGCTGCGCTTCTATCTCGCCTACCGCGCGATGGTGCGCGCCAAGATTGCCGCAATTCGCACCGTTCAGCGCGGTTCAAGATTTAAAAGGGAACTGAAATCCTGCATCGGTTATCTGCACCTGGCCCAAGGCTGCCTGACCATGCGGCGCGCTGCGGTGATCATCACCCACGGCTTGCCCGGTTGCGGCAAGAGCACGCTGGCACAGATCGCGCTGGAACAGCTGGGCGCGATCCGCATTCGCTCCGATGTCGAGCGCAAGCGGCTGTTCGGTTTGGCGCCCCTGGCCGACAGCAAGGCACTGCTAGATGCGGACATCTACAGCAAGGACGCAACCCGGCGAACCTATACACGGCTGCAGGAGCTGGCGCGCGGCATCCTTGCCGCGGGATACACCGTGATCGTCGATGCCGCATTTATACTCCGGACCGAACGCGCGATTTTCCGTTCGCTGGCGCGCGAACTCGATGTGCCATTCGTGATCGCCAGCGTGCAGACCGATGCGGCATTGCTGTCTGAACGTCTGGCGCTGCGCAGCAAAAGGCGCAACGATCCCTCCGAGGCAAGCGCGGAGGTGCTGGAAAAATTGCAGGAATTCCAGGAGCCGCTTCAGGGGGATGAGCTGGGAACTGCAGTGACATTCTTCAACAATGGCGATATCGAGGCGTTGCGGTCAGCCGACGCTACCTGGAAAACCCTTGACGACCTTCTGAAATAGCCGCTGCTGAACGCGAAAATCGTGCATTGATCGCTGCGCCTAAATGCGGATAATAGCGACATGATTCTAAAGCTCTCCACCTGCCTGGCCGTGATCGCGATGCTGTTTCTGAGTCCCGGCTGCGCAACATATCAACCTGTCCGTACCGACAATATCTGTTCCATCTTCCTCGGTGATACCGATTGGTACAAGGCTGCCCTGGAAGCAAACAAGCGCTGGGGTACGCCGGTGTGGGTAATGATGGCGATCATCGACCGGGAATCGCGTTTTGTCAGCGATGCAAAACCGGCTCGGGACTGGTTTCTTTTTATCCCGCTCCCGCGCCGCTCATCGGCTTACGGTTACGCCCAGGCGCAGGATTCGGAGTGGGAAAAGTACATGAATGAAACGGGTAACAGCGGGCATGATCGCGACGATTTTGCCGATGCAATCAATTTCGTAGGCTGGTATACCAATACGACACAGCGCACGCTCGGTATCTCGAAATGGGATGCCTACCACCAGTACCTGGTCTATCATGAAGGGGAAAGCGGATATTTGAGCGGCAGCTGGAAGAACAAGGTGTGGTTGAAGCAGGTGGCCGACAAGGTCAGGTATAAAGCGGCTGCCTATAATGCCCAGCTGAAGACCTGCAAGCAGGACCTGGACGACAAGGCGGACAGCTGGTTTTAAGAATTAACTGCGCGGGCATCCACCTGCTTCATCCGCTAAGTGATGCTTGTGGTGCCGAGTTCAGCCCATGAAAACCGCCGTTCTGGTGCGCAACATGCCTACTCCCGCATCAACTGCAGAATCTGTTTTTCCACTTCTGGGTGGTCAAACTCGCGCCCGCCAATTGCACGAAATCGTATTTTTCCATTTTTGTCGATCAGATAGGTTGTTGGCAATCCCACCACGCCATAAGCACGGGCGACGTCACTGTTTTTGTCGAACAGAATGGTGAAAGTCGGGGATACTTCGAGACCGCCTGTGAAAATAAAAACCTGGTCACTGTCTTCCATCTGGTTGACCGCGAGCACGGTAAAATCCTTGCCCTTGAAATTCCGGTGCAAACGTTCCATGGAAGGCATTTCCCTGCGGCAAGGCGGGCACCACGTGGCCCAGAAATTGAGCAATACCACTTTTCCCCGGTATTCTTCCAGACTGAATTTTTTCCCGTCGATATCCTCGAGTGTAAATTCCGGCGCCGGTATGGGTTTTGATAATGCTGTTAACGTATAGCCCAGTTTTGGTGGTTCACTTTCCGCAGCCTGCGCCGGGAACATCAGCAGGCAGCTTAAGAATATCGATAACAGCTTGAATGGCATGGCGGTATGAATGGTCATAACAGGTCCTGTTACTTTGTGATCGGGTTTGCCGGGAGGCTGGCGGGGGCGCAGCTCATGTTTTCAATTTTCCCACGGTGTTTTATTCCGTCCAGTGTCCAGGTGTAAACAAGGTCGAATTTTTCATTGCGGTCTATTTTTATCGTGGTAAAACCCTGCTGCCAGTCGCCAATTCCAAAGTCGCCGCTTCCGGGCAATAAAGTCCATGCAAAGGTGATGCCCGCTCTGCGCCATTCTTCAAGCCACTGGCCTTTGGTTTTGACAGGATAGGATTTACCATTTTTATCGATATAGCGCCAGTCCGAAACCTGATAGCTTAGTTGCTGCTGTGAAGTGTTCTGGATGATCGTGCCGAAGTCACAGTAAGCGGCAATTCGCTCGACTTCACCAGCAGGCAAGCCGTACTTGGAGTACACGGCACGAACAAAGTCAGGAAACAGTTGGATAAGTTCTATGCTAAAGCCATCGTCCCTGGATGTCCATGTCAGCAAACCGCTTGCGCTATTTTTATGGACGGCGAGTTCAGCGGCCCGAACCTGAGTGTGAAGCAGGCTCAGGCAGATAATGATTAAAAGCTGAGCGTTGAAAATTATTGTCGGCACGGATTATCAGTGTTCATTAAAGTACTGCAAGCCCAAATTTTCGGCAGTCCGCATGCATCATAATGCAGACGGAAGCAAATGGCTGGATCTCGATCATTGCAATCGCCTATTCGAAACTAGAAGCAGGCGCAACCCCAAACGCGCCTTCGACCTCGGCGCACAGTGCAATCCTGTCGCCGTCCTGATAGCGCGGAGAAAAATGCATCGGTGTGACAGCCCCTGCATTCGCCGCACGGGCAATTTCGCCCGCCTGGCGCGCGGTCAGATGAAATTTGCGCTGCCCGTGTTCCGCATCGCGTTCCATGAATACCGCCTCGATGTATAACTGATCGGCATCGCGTGCCAGATCGACGATGCGCGTCACATTGCTTTCGTGCCAGGCGACATCGGTCACGAATGCGATCTTCCGGCCGGGCACAACGCGCAGCGCGGGTTTCAATTCGGCGAGCGACACCAGACGCTCATGCGGTACGTCATCGTCTTGCCAGGCCACGCGTAACTGCCACTGTTCCGGTTCGTTGCGCAATACCGCCTGCTTCAAGTCGCGCAGCCAGGCTCCCACCGGCAGGCCGAGATCCTGCAAGCGGTTCTTCCAGACATTGACGTGTGCCTGTTCCTGCAAAGCATAGGCCATGCACGGGATGCCGCCATGGTCGAGCAAGGTGCAGCGCATCTGCAGCGCCGGTTCCCGCAGCAGCACATTGTCGGGGCAGATCACGCTGGTCTCGTCTTCTCGGCGGAACGTGTTGTGGCAACGAAAACTGGCCAGCCGCCCGGATTCCCTGCCATCCAGTTCGGTGACGCGCAGCGTAAAATCGGACAAATAGTTGTGCACCAGATTCCAGGTGTAGGCGCGCAGCTTGTGTTCCACCTGATCCAGAAATCCGGGCGGACCGAACAGCTGAAGATCTTTTTCCCGTCCGAGCAATATGCGCAGCATCCAGTCGAAACCGATGAAATGATCCATGTGTGCATGGGTGACGAACACATGGCTGATCCGCAACAGTTTGCGCGGGGGAAGCGCCCGGATGTCGCCCAGATCGAACAGCAGCGCGCGGTGTTCGAACAGGCAGTCGACGAATAGTACCGGGTCTCCCGTCGAACCGTTTACCAAATGAGGATGGAATGTCGGGCGCATGACCGCGCGTATCGTTGCGCTACAGTATCACCGGGCTGTCCGGCATCTCGTTGGATTTGCCGTCGTGTGCCGGGAAATGGCGCGACAGATGTTCGCCCACCGCATCTATCCCGGCGAGCACGCCCGCTTCGAAACGTCCTGCACGGAACGCCGCCTCCATCTCGCGGCAGATCACTTCCCAGGCTTCCCGGCCGAGACTGACATGGATGCCGCGGTCGGCTACGATCTCGACATCGCGGTCGGCCAGCAACAGATAGATCAGCACCCCGTTGTTGTGCTCGGTATCCCAGACGCGCAATGTCGAAAATACTTCGATCGCGCGCTGCTGCGCAGTCTGCCCGGCCAGCAACGGCACGAGTTCCAGTGAGGCCTCGACAGCAAAACGAATCTGTCCGGCATGCGGTGCTTCGGCTGCGTGGATTGCCTGCTCGATTGCGTCCAGCGTGCGCGGCGGAAAGACGCGCCGTACCGCCGCTCGTCCCATCGAGAGATGTCGCATCACCCTTATAAAATCCATGCGTGCCTCATTTACCAGCTCCCCGATGCGCCGCCACCACCAAACCCGCCCCCGCCC
>JBAUQH010000120.1:0-7083 GCA_049580605.1 Gallionella sp.
CACCGCCTGTCCCCGGTGGTGGAAGAGATACTGTATCCCGCGCTGGAAGATTACCAGATCGACATCATGATCGGCGAGGGCCCGGCAGCGCGTTCGGTGAAGCTCGACCTGCCACCGTTCACGCTGGTCGGTGCAACGACCCGCGCCGGCATGCTGACCAATCCGCTGCGCGACCGCTTCGGCATCGTTGCGCGGCTGGAGTTTTACACGCCGCAGGAATTGCAGCGCATCGTGATGCGCTCGGCCAGCCTGTTGAAGATGAACCTGACCGATGACGGCGCGCTGGAGATCGCCAAACGTTCGCGCGGCACGCCGCGCATTGCCAACCGTTTGCTGCGCCGCGTGCGCGATTTCTCCGATGTCAGGGCGGGCGGCGATGCGACCCGCGCGGTGGCCGATGCCGCATTGACCATGCTGGATGTGGACTCGCACGGCCTGGATGTGATGGACAGAAAATTGTTGCTGGCCGTGATCGAAAAATTTCTCGGCGGCCCGGTCGGCCTGGACAACCTTGCCGCGGCGATCGGCGAGGAGAGCGACACCATCGAGGATGTGCTGGAACCCTACCTGATCCAACAGGGCTATCTGCAACGCACGCCGCGCGGCCGCATGGCCACCGCGATCGCCTATCGCCATTTCGGCTTGGCGGTCGCTAACAATCCGGCGGGTATCCAGTCGGCAAATGCCGAACTACCACTGGATAAGGATAGCTGATATGACAAAGAGCACAATATTTTCACTGCAGATCCGGGTATATTTTCAGGACACCGATGCGGGCGGAGTGGTTTATCACGCCAACTATTTGAACTTTATGGAGCGTGCGCGGACTGAGTGGCTGCGCACTTACGGTCATAGCAACGCCGGATTGATGAAGGATTTCGGCATGGTGTTCGTGATGCGCTCTGTCAAGTTGGATTATCTCAAGCCGGCGCTGCTGGATGATGCGCTGGATGTGACGGCACAGATAAAAGATATCGGGCGCAGTCGCCTGACGCTGTTGCAAACGGTGTGCCGAGGTGATGAGTTGCTGACCGAAGCCGAAGTGCACCTGGTCTGTGTGTCACTGGAAAATTTCAAGCCGGTCAGCGTGCCGGAAATATTGCGCAATCAATTGAAGAATTGAACGGGGAACAATCGAAATGGAAGTGACGCAGGATTTGTCGTTTGTGCATCTGGTCACCAATGCCAGCGTGCTGGTGCAATTGGTGTTGGGTTTGCTGCTGCTGGTTTCGTTGATGTCGTGGTGGTATATCTTTCTGAAGATGTTCGCGATTCGCGACGAAGTCAGGCTGACCGAGGAATTCGAGGATGCGTTCTGGCATAACCAGAATCTGAATGAGCTCTACAAGTATGCAAACAGCAATGCGCGGCGCAACCACGGCGCACTGGAGCGCATATTTGTTGCCGGCTTTGTCGAGTTTGTGAAACTCAAAAAGCAGAATGGGGTGGAGGCCAGAGCGGTGATGGACGGCACGCGCCGCGCAATGCGCGCGACTTACCAGCGCGAAATGGACCGGCTTGAATCGCACCTGGCGTTTCTCGCTTCGGTCGGATCGGTCAGCCCGTATGTGGGTCTGTTCGGTACGGTGTGGGGCATCATGAACGCATTTCGCGGCCTCGCAAACGTGGGTCAGGCAACGCTGGCCCACGTTGCGCCCGGTATCGCCGAAGCGCTGGTCGCGACCGCGATGGGGTTGTTTGCGGCGATCCCGGCAGTGGTGGCCTACAACCGCTATGCGCATGCGATCAATCGCCTGTCCACTCGCTTCGAAAGTTTTACCGAGGAGTTTTCCAACGTATTGCAGCGCCAGCCATGAACTTCGAGGCAATCTTGCTGCAATGTTTGAGAGGAATTTGTGAGATCTAATCGCCGAAACGAAAATCGCCTGATGAACGAGATCAACGTCGTGCCGTATATCGACGTGATGCTGGTGCTGCTGGTGATTTTCATGGTGACCGCGCCGCTGATGAATCCCGGCCAGATCGATCTGCCCAGCGTGTCCAAGTCGCTTGCCCCTTCGCTTGCCCCGCTGGAAGTCATCATCAAAAGAGACCATACGCTTGCATTGCGCGATCATGCCCGGGGCAGCCTGGAAAGCCGTGTGTCAAAAGAAGAACTGGTCGCGATACTGAAAGCCAGGCAGGCTGACAAGACTGACCAGGCGGTGGTGATTTCCGCGGACAGGAACGTGCGCTACGAGGAGGTCATGAATGTGATGGATGTGCTGCAGCAGCAGCATATCCAGAAAGTCGGTTTGTTGACGCAAGTCAGATAATGAGCGCAACGGTCCATCACGAACCTCACAGCGTACCGGCAGGCATACTGGCACTCGCGGTGCACAGCATTTTTTTCGCACTGCTTTATTTCGGCCTGAACTGGAACCGGCACGCCTATTTGCCCGCAACGATGAGTGTGCAGCTGTGGTCGAGTTTGCCGGATGGGGCGGTTGCGCCGCCCGAGGCGCGCAGGGCCGAAGCAGTCGTGCCACCGCAACCGGAAAAAATCGCGCAGCCCGACATCGTGATTCCTGATAAAAAGAAACCCGTTCCGGTTCCGCCGAAAGCGTCCGAACCCGGGCAAATGAAACCGGTTCCGCAAACCGCCAAGGCGGCCAAGCCCAAACCTGAAAAGCCGAAAACGCCCAGGCTGAATCAGGAGGCCGCGCGGATGGCAGAGCAACAGGCCGCAATGCAGAAGGCGGAGCAGGCGAGGCAGGCAGCACAGGCTGCTGCGATCGGCGAGGTCGTGGACGAGTACCAGGCCAAAATTCAGGCCAAGATACGCCGCAACATCGTGATGCCGCCAGGTGTGGCCAAGGATGCGCGCGCCGAATTCATGGTCACGCTGTTGCCGGGTGGCTCGGTGCTGAATGCGGAACGGGTAAAATCCAGCGGCAATGCGGCCTATGACGATGCGGTGGAACGGGCGATCCTGAAATCCGATCCGCTGCCGGTTCCGCCGGACGTGACTTTGTTCAATCGTTTTCGTAAATTGGATCTGGTTTTCAAGCCGACCGAATGACAGGGGTGAATATCGCGATGAAATTATGGAACGTGCTGGCTGGATTGCTGTTGCTGGCCCAGGCATCAACCGCCAGTGCCGCATTGAGCATTGAAATTATCGGCGCCGGTGAACACCAGATACCGGTGGCAATCGTGCCGTTCGGCGGCGATCAGAATCTGTCCCTGGCGATCAACACGGTGGTCGTCAGCGACTTGCAGCGCAGCGGATTGTTCAGGCTGATCGATCCGATCGGAAAATCCCCGCATGAGATCGAAGAAGTCAGCTATCCCGACTGGCAGGTGCGCGGCGCCGATGCACTGGTGATCGGAACCGTTACATTGCTGCCGAACGGCCGCATCGAGGCCAACTTCCGGTTGCTGGATGTGGTCAAGCAGGTGCAACTGGTGGGGCAATCGGTCTCGGCAAATTCCGACCAGATGCGCGCGGTTGCCCATCGCATCGCGGATCTGATCTATGAAAAACTGACCGGTGACCAGGGTGTGTTCAGCACGCGCATCGCCTATGTAAACCGGGAAAGCAAAAAGCACTACAACCTGGTCGTTGCGGATAGCGACGGCTATAACGAACAAAGTGTGCTCGAGCAAAGCGAGCCTATCATGTCGCCGGCCTGGTCACCGGACGGCAGCCATCTTGCCTATGTGAGCTTCGAAACCGGGCATGCAGTGGTGTATGTGCAATCGCTGTATACCCGCCAGCGCGTGGTGCTTGCGAATTTCCGGGGCAGCAACAGCGCGCCGGCCTGGTCGCCGGACGGCAGGCAGCTGGCCATCGCGCTGGCGCGCGATGGCAGTACGCAACTATACCTGGTCAAACCGGACGGGAGCGGATTGCGGCGCATCACGTTCAGCGGCGCGATCGATACCGAGCCGGAATTCTCTCCCGACGGGAAAACGTTGCTGTTCGTCTCGGACCGCGGTGGCAGCCCGCAGATATACAGCATACCGGTCGCGGGCGGCCCGGATCAGCGGCTGACATTCGGCGACGGAAACAATTTCTCGCCCCACTATAGTCCCGATGGCAAGGGTTTCGTGTACACGCATTTCATCAACGGTAAATTCTATATCGCGACACAGGACTTCCAGACCGGGCAGGTGGAAATTCTGACGCAGGGCGGCTGGGAGAAAAACCCCAGTTTTGCACCCAACGGAAAACTTATCCTGTTTGCCAGTGAGGCGCGCGGTCGTGGTATATTAGCAACCGTATCCAGCGATGGTCGTGTGCAGGAACATATGTTCACGCAAAGCGGTGATGCCCGCGAACCGGTGTGGGGGCCACATCTTTAATATTCACTACCAAGGAGAATTACCAATGAACAAAATTTTGATCAGTATTGTCCTGGCAAATTTGCTGGTAGCCTGTGCCAGCGAGAAACCGCAAGAACCCGAGGCTGCACCCGCTCCGGCAGTTGAAACCCCGGCACCCGCTCCCGCCGCACCTGCTCCGGTTGTCGCCGTTGATCCGCTGAACGACCCGGCCAGCATACTTGCCAAGCGCAGCGTGTATTTCCCGTTCGATGTTTCTGCAGTGCAGGAAGCTGACAAGCCTATCGTGGAAGCGCACGGGAAATATCTGAGCGAGCATCCCGACCGCAAAGTCCGTGTTGAAGGCAACTGCGATGAACGCGGCAGCAACGAGTACAACCTGGCCCTCGGTCAGCGTCGTGCAGACAGCGTGAAGAAAATGCTTGAACTTGCCGGCGCAAAAGCCAGCCAGATTGAAACCGTCAGCTATGGCGAAGAAAAGCCGGTATGCACCGAGCACAATGAATCGTGCTGGAAACAGAATCGCCGGAGCGATATCAAGTATCAATAACAAGGTTGCTGAATGTAACAATGCTGATGCACCGCGCGCTCCTGTTGCTTAGTCTGTGTCTGGCCATCCCCGCGCAAGCGGGAATACTGGAGGATGACAAGGCACGCCAACAGATCAAGGAACTGGAGGCGCGTGTGCAGAAGCTGCAGGATAGCGTCCAGCAGCAAACCCGGTCCATGCTCGATCTGCAAAGCCAGATTGATGCAATGAATGCGGATCTCCGCAAACTGCGCGGACAGAATGAAGATACAGCGCACGGCCTGCAGGATGCCGAAAAGCGCCAGAAGGATTTTTACGTGGATTTGGATACGCGCGTACGCCATTTCGAATCCGAAGAACAAGCTGCCAAGGCAGCGGCTGCCTCAGCCGTAAAATCGACTGCTACACTTGCCGATACATCCGGTCCTGTTTCCGAGGATCATGCGTTCGCGAAAGCGTATGGTTTGTTCCAGGCAGGGAAACATGCCGATGCGGCCAAGGCATTCCGGGAGTTCCTCAAGAAGTATCCGGATTCGATCCATGTTCCCAATGCGACATATTACCTGGGCAACGCCCAGTATGCGCTCAGGAATTACCGCGCTGCGCTGGATACCTACGAGGGATTGCTCAAGGCTTATCCCGATACGCCGATTACACCCGATGTGTTGTTTAATATCGCGGAGTGCCTGCATGGCCTGAAGCACGATTTGGCGGCACAAAAAACGTTCAGGAAGCTCATCGCCAAATTTCCCTCCAGCAACGCGGCCGCCAAGGCCAGGAAGCGGCTGGCTGTCAAAAAGTAAATTATATGTCGCAAGCATCTACAGACTCGCAGCTGCGAGTCAGCGAAATTTTTTATTCCCTGCAGGGTGAAACCAGCCGCGTCGGTCTGCCGACGGTATTCATCCGCCTGACGGGCTGCCCGCTGCGCTGTGTCTACTGCGACACCGCCTACGCGTTCACCGGCGGGAACAACATGGGTCTCGCGAACATACTCCGGCAGGTCGCGGAATATCGCCCGGCGTATGTGACGGTTACCGGCGGAGAACCGCTGGCGCAAAAAAACTGCCTGCCCCTGCTGTCTGCCCTGTGTGATGCGGGCTATCGGGTTTCGCTGGAAACCGGCGGGGCGCTGGATATCGGCGGGGTGGATACGCGCGTGATGCGCGTGGTTGACATCAAAACCCCGGCTTCCGGTGAAGTGGAGAAGAACCGCTGGGAAAACCTGTCACTCCTGACACGGCACGACGAAATAAAATTTGTGTTGTGCGACGAGGACGACTATCTATGGGCAATACAGATTCTGCAGCAGCACCAGCTCGCCGGTAAGTGCGCTGTGCTGTTTTCGCCGGTCCATGGCGAAATGGATGCCACCCGTCTGGCCGAATGGATACTGCGCGACCGCTTGCCGGTCAGGTTGCAATTGCAGCTGCATAAAATATTATGGAACAATGCACCGGGACACTAATATGAAGCGTGCAGTGGTGCTGCTATCCGGCGGGATGGATTCCGCAACCGTACTGGCAATGGCGCGCGCGCAGGGTTATGCCTGTTATGCATTGAGCGTGGATTACGGTCAACGCCACCATGCCGAACTGGCTGCCGCACAGCGCGTTGCACGCATGCTTGGCGCACAGGAACACCGGGTGGTGAAAATCGACCTGACCGGCTTCGGCGGATCCTCGCTCACGGATGACAAAATCGCTGTGTCGCAACAGCCCAGCGAGGGCATCCCGCTGACCTATGTGCCCGCGCGCAACACCATCATGTTGTCGCTGGCCCTGGCATGGGCAGAAGTGCTCCATGCGCAGGACATCTTCATCGGCGTGAATGCGGTCGATTATTCCGGTTATCCCGACTGCCGCCCCGCCTACGTCGAGGCGTTTGAACATATGGCCAATCTCGCGACCAAAGCGGCAGTGGAAGGACTGGCGCTGACCGTGCATGCGCCGCTGATGAACATGAGCAAAGCTGAAATCGTGCGCCAGGGAAATATGCTGGGCGTCGATTTTGCGCAGACGGTTTCTTGCTACCAGGCCGATGAATCGGGTCGTGCATGCGGTGTGTGCGATGCATGCCGGTTGCGCCGCGCCGGCTTTGTTGCTGCAGCCGTGGATGATCCGACGGTGTATTACCTAACATAAAATTTGGAATTTTTCTCAAGGTATTTTGCGTTGACACTGAGAGCTATACCCGTATAATTCGCGCTCCTTTGCGATGGGTCGGTAGCTCAGCCGGTAGAGCAGCGGACTTTTAATCCGTTGGTC
>JBAUQH010000121.1:0-2221 GCA_049580605.1 Gallionella sp.
GCGCTGGGCGGTACGCTGCTCGCGGTTGCCGCGCTGGGCTGGATGCACTGGCCGGTGCGCGAAGTAATCCTGTGGTCGGCGGTGCCTGGCGCGATGGTGCTGCTGGTGCTGATTGCGGGCGTGCGCGAATCCGCGCCCAGGGCCGTTTCCGCCGCTCCGGAGACGGATCGTATTTCACAGCAGGCCCGGATTTCCTGGGCGCTGCTGTCGCCTACCATGCGCCGCTATCTGGTTGTGCTGGTGCTGTTCACGTTTGCGCGCGCATCCGAAACATTCATCCTGCTGCGCGGCAACGAGCTGGGCATGAGCCTGGTGCACATGCTGCTGCTCTGGGCGGTGCTCAATGTCTGCAAATCGGCGGCGTCGCTGCCTGGCGGACGCATGGCCGATGCGTTCGGCAAGCAGCGCATCACGCTGATCAGCTGGTCGGGCTATGCGCTGAGTTTCGTGCTGCTCGGCATGGCCGGGCGCAGCAATGAATTGTGGTTCGCGACCGTGGTCTATGGTCTGCTGATCGGCATCGGCGAGGGATCGGAACGCGCATTGATCAGCCTGTATGCCGACGAGCGCGAACGCGGCACCGCGTTTGGCTGGTATCATCTCGCCGTGGGCATCAGTGCGATCCCGGCCGGCGTGCTGTTCGGCGCGGTGTGGCATTACCGGAATGCCGGCGACGCGTTCCTGTTTGCGGCCCTGCTGTCGCTGCTCAGCGCGGTGCTGCTGCGTTTGTGGTGTTTCCGGGGCGTATCGATCCCGGATAAATCAACTTGGGGAAAATGAAATGAAATGGTTAGGAATCGTTGTCGTATTGATCGTGTTTGCCGCGCTGCTGGTCGCGCGCGCAGCGCGCGCTGGCGATCTGCCGGAACTCGGCAAACCCGCTCCGGATTTCAATCTGCCCGACCAGAATGGCAATCTGCATACGCTGGGTGAATATCGCGGCAAGTGGCTGGTACTGTACTTTTATCCCAAGGATGACACGCCGGGCTGCACCCAGGAGGCGTGCGCGTTTCGCGATGACCTGGGCAAGATCGGCGAACTCGGCGCGGCGGTGGTCGGCGTGAGCGTGGATGACACCGGAAGCCATGCCGAATTCGCCAAAAAATATCATTTGCCGTTCCCGTTGCTGGCCGACAGGACCACCGAAACCGCGCAGCGCTACGGGGCGCTGATGAATCTGTACCTGATCAAGTTCGCGCGTCGCTACACTTTTCTGATCGACCCGCAGGGCAATGTCAGGAAGGAGTATCTGAGCGTGGACACTTCGCGCCACTCGGTACAGATCATCGATGACCTGAAAAAATTCACCGCCGGGCACAAGACCTGATTCGGGCGGTTATCAAACAGGGGACATACCGCTGCCGGCGCAATTCTCACTTGCTGCACCGCGTCTTATTTCAATAATACTTTCAGAAAAAATCTATGCCGTTTATCACTTTGGACATGGCGAGTCTCGCCTTTGGTCATGTTGCATTGCTGGACCATGCCGATTTCCAGCTCGACGAGGGCGAGCGCGTAGGCCTGATCGGGCGCAACGGCGGCGGGAAGTCGAGCATGATGCGCGTGCTGGCCGGACAAGCCACGCTCGACGACGGATTGGTGTGGCGCGCGCCGACCGCGCGCATCTGCCATGTCAGCCAGGAACCGGTGCTGGATCCCGGCGATACGGTGTTCGATGCAGTCGCGAAGGGCCTTGGCAAGTTGCAAAAGCTGCTGCACGACTATCACCATGTTTCCCACCAGCTGGCCGAACCGGACGCGGATTACGATAGCCTGCTGGAACAGATGCAGCAGTTGCAGACACAGTTGGAAGCACAGGACGGCTGGCAGGTCGAAGCGCGCATCGAGACCGCGATCAGCAAGCTGGACCTGGATCCCGACAAACGCATCGGCGAAATGTCCGGCGGGCAGCGCAAGCGCGTCGCTTTGGCGCAGGCACTGGTGGCGGAGCCGGACGTGCTGATTCTAGACGAGCCGACCAACCATCTGGATTTCGCTTCGATCGAATGGCTGGAGGGACTGTTGAACAATTTCAACGGCGCGGTGCTGTTCGTCACGCATGACCGGCGCTTCCTGGACAATGTCGCGACGCGCATCGTCGAACTGGATCGCGGCAAACTCAGCAGTTTTCCCGGCAATTTTTCCGCGTATCAGGCAATCAAGGAACGCATGCTGAGCGATGAGGCGGTCGTGAATGCGAAGTTCGACAAGGTGCTGGCAC
>JBAUQH010000122.1:0-10698 GCA_049580605.1 Gallionella sp.
GTGCTGATCGACTCGCCGGCATTGATATCCGCTCCTCTGCCGAGCGGATGCCGACTGCCGTTCGCCATTACCGATTCCACATCACCGATTGCGAATTCCACGCGTCCCGCGGCAACGCAATATCCCGTTACCGGGTACGCAGCCGAGATCGCGGCCAGCAAAATCGCCTGACTGGACAATTTGAAACGCTTCTGAGGATTCATGTTTTTTCCCCTCTATGCAGGATGACGCACGATTCAGTTGAAATCACGGCGCAGACTGATACTCAGTACGGTGCGCTTGTATTCATTGATGACGATATTGGATTGACTTCTGGTGTAGGCAAGCTGGGGGGTAAGTGTCCATAGCTTGCGCATGACATATTTGGCGCCCATATTCAGGTCGGCCTGGGTATCCTTGCGGGTCACCAGGAAGAAGGGATCCTCGCCGCCGTACCGGCGTGACTCGACGCTGACCGAGCCAAACAATTTGGTCTGTGCAGAAATGCTCAACTCGCCACCCGTCCTCACACCGTAGAGTTTTTGTCCCAGGTAGGGCACGCCGGCCTGCTTTTCCTTTTCCTCGCCTGCATACAGGCCAAAATACATGGCTGGCGTATAGTTCCCGCCCAACACGCTGGCGTATGCCGCACCCAGCACATAGCGATTGGCATCGCGCACGGATTGGTCTGGATACTTCAAATCGGTGTATTGAATATAGCTGCTGAACTGGCTGCTGTTTTTCAAGTCGCGCTGCCACTGCATGGTCATGCCGGTGCCATCACGGTAACGCTTGTTGTCAACCCTGAAGCTTTGCAACTGCAGGGCGGCGGAATAACTGTTTTCAGCCTTGGTCAAATTGAGGCCGGCATTGCCGTTTATCGTGCCGGTATTGAAAATATGCTGGGTCGAATTGAGGCGCTGATCAAAGCTGGCTCCGCCAAACATCGACCAATCCGAAGACAGGGCATGGCGTACATTGCCTCCCCCGCTGATATTGGCAAAAGAGTCTCTGGTCTCAATGCCGGAAGCACTCAATGTCGCAATCGCTCCGCCAAACGCCGGGATCGCGACCTGGCTGTTGCCCGTCGCGCTGTTGACATTGCTGTCGCTGCCGACGGCAGCTTCGAGATATCCGCTAAGGAGGGTGCTGCTGGACTGTCCCTGATTGATGGCATCAAGGAATTTCTGGATGGTGGCATTGACTTCCCTGGGGGGATGCCGGCTCTGCACGGCTTCGAATTCCTGGCGTGCAAGTTCCTTTTCACCGGTGGCAAAATAAGCCCGGGCGATTTCGGCCCGCGCCTGCAGATTGTCTGGATTGACAGCCAGCACCCGCTCCAGCGCAAATATCGCTTCGTTCGGCTTGCCGCTATCCAGCGCGGCAATGCCCAACAGATAGTCGTAATCCGGGTCGCCGGCAAGGTTTGTCTGTTGCGGTGCCAGCAATGCGTATGCATCCGCCGCCTTGCCGGAATTGATCAGCTTTGCAGCATCCTGAAGCAGTTTCTGTCGCGCGCCGGCTTCGGCTGTCGCACCAGCCTTGATGACGTTATTTTGAATATTTGCATCCTGGGCGTGCGCCAAACCCGCCGCCAGCACCAGCCCGGACAGAGCCCAACATGGCAACTTTGAGAATTTCATCATTTCTCCCCGCCAATCGTCTAGACAACTATTGACATGCAATCACCATCCATCATGGCCACCATGTATATCGCTGAGGCCAAGACTGCATTTGCGCGGAAGGTACAACTATTTTCCGTGATAATCAACTAAATAATATATTCCTGATGAACGGACAAAAATCAGCAATTAACCCCGGGAAACCATCCGCCAAAATCTGTGGACAGGTCAAAGTATGTATCTAAGGATCGTTTCATGCGCCTGCTGAACGCTACAACGGCGTATTCGCCGAAATATAGGCTTTCAGCTTCACCACATCCGCATCCATCACTTCACAGCGCTGCGGCAGCGCCTCGATTCCGGCCATCGCGGCCGGACGTTCCGGTTCACGCCCCAATGCTTCCCGGATGGTCTCGGCGAACTTGGCCGGCAATGCGGTTTCCAGGCAGATCAGCGGCAGGTTGGGCCGGCGCTGTTCCAGCCCCACCTTGATCCCGTCGGCGGTATGGGGGTCGACCATCACACCATATTCCTCCCACAGTTCGCGGATGGTTTTCAGGCGGTCCTGGTGCGTGCTCTTGCCGGAGGCAACTTCGAATTTCGACAGCGCGTGCCAGTACGGTGTGTCCCTGATGTCGAACGCACCGCCCGCATCCACATTGCGCCAGAACTCGCGTACCTTTTCCCCGTCGCGCCCGACCAGGTCGAACATGAAGCGCTCGAAGTTGCTCGCCTTGGAGATGTCCATCGACGGACTGCTGGTTTCGTAAGTGTGGCGGGTATCGCGCGGGCGGTAGACACCGGTACGGAAAAATTCATCGAGCACGTCGTTCTCGTTGGTCGCGAGAATCAACTGCCCGATCGGCAGACCCATCATGCGTGCGATATGTCCGGCGCAGATGTTGCCGAAATTGCCGGACGGAACGGAGAACGCGACCTGTTCATCGCTGGATTTCGTCGCGGCAAAATAGCCCCTGAAGTAGTACACGATCTGCGCCGACACGCGTCCCCAGTTGATCGAGTTGACCGTGCCGATCTTGTACTTCGCCTTGAAGGCGTGGTCGTTGGACACCGCTTTCACCATGTCCTGCGCATCGTCGAACATGCCGTTGATCGCGATATTGAAGATGTTGGTGTCCTGCAGCGAGTACATCTGCGCGCGCTGGAACGCGGACATCTTGCCGTTCGGCGACAGCATGAACACGCGGATGCCGCGCTTGCCGCGCATCGCGTACTCGGCGGCCGAACCGGTGTCGCCGGAAGTCGCGCCGAGTATGTTCAGCTCGGCGTGCTGCCTGTCCAACGCATACTCGAACAGGTTGCCGAGCAGCTGCATCGCCATGTCCTTGAATGCCAGCGTCGGTCCGTTGGAGAGTTCGAGGATGAACACGCCTTCTTCCAGTTTGCGCAAAGGCGTGATCTGCTTGAAATCGGAGTCGCCGCGGCCGTTGCTGTAAACCGCGGTTGAGTATGTCCGGTCAATGATTGCCTTCAGGTCCGCCGCCGGGATATCGGTGATGTATTTCGACAGCACTGCAAACGCCAGCTCGGCATAGGACAGCTTGCGCCACGCATCCAGTTCGGCGCGGGTCACCTGCGGATACTGCTCCGGCAGATACAGCCCGCCGTCCGGCGCGAGGCCGCCGAGCAGGATTTCGGTGAAGGTTTTCGCGGGCGCGTTGCCGCGTGTCGAGATGTATTTCATTCGTTGCTCGCTTTGTCGCCGCTCCCGCCGAAGCGGGAATGACAGTTTATTAAACATCCTCAACCAGAAACAGCCGGACTGTTGGGGTAACCGAACGTGCCTTGTGGCCACTCGCCGAACCAGACGGGATGAAAATTCCAGAACCGTCCGGATACCTCACAAGGTTCCCGTGAAAATCGATTTCCAGCTCACCCTGGATCACATAACCGATATGCGCCTTGTCGCACCAGTCCGGCTCAACGAACTCATCCGTAAATTCGACCAGGCGCACTTGTTTTTCAGCACTGCGGAAAGTTTTGAACCGCATGCCGTGAACCGAGGCCTGCCAATCCAGAGAATCGAACAGAACCCGATGCAGATCCATCCTACTTGCCCAGCTCTTCCAGGCGCAATTTGGTAATTTTGCCCGCCACGACGCCCAATGCCCCGATCTTCGCGATCGCCGCATTGATGCGCTTTTCGCGCGTCAGGTGGGTCAGCATGATCAGGTCGGTCTGGGTCTCACCCTCGCCGGGTTCCTTCTGGATCACCGCATCAATCGAAATCTGCTCGTCCGCAAGGATGCGCGTGATGTCTGCCAGCACGCCGGGCTTGTCCTGCACGCGCAGGCGCAGGTAGTAGCTGGTCTGCACTTCGTCCATAGCCAATATCTTCAGGTCGGCCATCGCGTTCGGCTGGAATGCCAGGTGCGGCACGCGGTTCTCCGGGTCGGCAGTGTGCATGCGCGTCACGTCGACCAGGTCGGCGATCACCGCGCTGGCGGTCGGTTCCGCGCCGGCACCCTTGCCGTAATACAGCGTCGCGCCGACCGCATCGCCCTGCACCAGCACCGCGTTCATTGCGCCTTCGACATTCGCAATCAGGCGCTTGGCCGGGATCAGCGTCGGATGCACGCGCAGTTCGACGCCTTCAGGCGTGCGCTTGGTGATGCCGAGCAGCTTGATGCGGTAGCCGAGCTGTTCGGCATACCGGATGTCGATCGCATCCAGTTTGGAAATGCCCTCGATATGCGCCTTGTCGAACTGCACCGGGATACCGAACGCCAGCGACGAGAGCAGCGTGATCTTGTGCGCCGCATCCACGCCTTCGATGTCGAAGGTCGGGTCTGCCTCGGCATAGCCCAGGCGCTGCGCCTCTTTCAGCACGGCGCCGAAATCCAGCCCCTTGTCGCGCATCTCGGACAGGATGAAGTTGGTGGTGCCGTTGATGATGCCGGCGATCCACTCGATGCGGTTCGCGGTCAGGCCCTCGCGCACCGCCTTGACGATCGGTATGCCGCCCGCAATCGCCGCCTCGAATGCGACCATCACGCCCTTGTCCTGCGCCGCCTTGAAGATCTCGTTGCCGTTCGTCGCGAGCAGCGCCTTGTTCGCGGTGACGACATGCTTGCCGTTTGCGATCGCCTTCATCACCAGCTCCTTCGCGACGCCGTAGCCGCCGATCAGTTCGATCACGATATCCACGTCCGGATCGCCGACCACCGAGAACGCGTCGTCGGTGATGCGGCATGCGCCGCCGGTGACTTTCTTCGCCAGTTCCAGGTTCTTGTCCGCAACCACGGTAATGCGGATCGGGCGGCCGGCACGGCGCGTGATCTCTACCTCGTTGCGCTTCAGTACGGTGAAGGTGCCGCCGCCGACTGTGCCGATGCCCAGCAGTCCTACGTTGATTGGTTTCATGAGAATGATTTCTTAAAGTTAAAAGCAGGAATTGCAAAACCTTCGCGAAAATAAAACCTGTGCGCTCGGGTGCGTTGCGTACCGGAATCCAGCATGATGCAATTTGCCCCAAAATTGCGGGCAACAGCTTCCAGATGCTCGATCAGGGCATGGCCGACACCTTTGCAACGGTGCCTCTCATCCGTGACCAGGTCGTCGACATAGAACTTGACCCCGTCGGAAGTATTTTCGTGCCAGCGGTATACCGCCAGGCCAACCACCGCATCGGATTCGACTGCAAGCGCCATTCTCGCGTTTTCCAGTATCCGCCCCATCTTTTCCATGTAGTCCCCGGGTAAATGCGGGCGCAATTGACGATGCACCGGCTCGGCTTTTTTCAGCCATTCAGTACCCGCCAGCTTGCCTTTTTCCGCATAGACTTCGACGATCTTCATGTGCCGTGTTTCTTGCGGTAATGTTCCAGGAATCTTGCAATGCGCCCCATCGCCTCGGTCAGGTCATCGGCATTCGGCAGGAACACGATTCGGATGTGATCGGGATGTATCCAGTTGAATCCGCTGCCCTGCACCACCAGCACTTTTTCGGTTTCCAGCAGTTCCAGGATGAATTTCTGGTCGTCCTTGATCGGATAGACCTTGGGGTCGAAGCGCGGAAACAGGTACAGCGCGGCCCTGGGTTTCACGCAGGTCACTCCGGGAATGGCGGTGATCATCTGGTAGGCGAGATCGCGCTGTTTGCACAGGCGCCCGCCGGGAGCAACCAGATCGGCGATGCTCTGGTAGCCGCCCAGCGCGGTCTGGATCGCGAACTGCCCGGGCACGTTGGAACACAGCCGCATCGAGGCCAGTATCGTCAGGCCGTTGATGTAGTCCTGAGCATGCTTTTTCTCGCCGGATACGACCATCCAGCCGGCGCGGTAGCCGCACGCGCGATAGTTCTTCGACAGGCCGTTCAGCGTGACGAACAATATATCGTCGGCCAGCGACGCGATCGCGGTGTGGGTCAAGCCGTCATACACCATCTTGTCGTAGATCTCGTCGGCGAAGACGATCAGATCGTGTTCGCGCGCCATCTGGATGATTTCGCGCAGGATGTCGTCGGAATACAGCGCGCCGGTCGGGTTGTTCGGATTGATGATCACGATCGCGCGCGTGTTCGGCGTGATCTTGCTGCGCATGTCGGCAATGTCCGGCATCCAGCCATTCTGTTCGTCGCAAACATAATGGCGCGGCGTGCCGCCCGCCAGCGTGACCGCCGCGGTCCACAGTGGATAGTCGGGCGTCGGGATCAGCACCTCGTCGCCGGTGTTGAGCAGGCCCTGCATCGCCATCACGATCAGTTCGGACGCGCCGTTGCCGATATAGATGTCGTCCAGACCGACGCCCATGATTTTCTTGGCCTGGCAGTAATGCATGATCGCCTTGCGCGCGGCGAACATCCCCTTGGAATCGGAATAGCCGGACGAATTCGGCAGGTTCAGGATCACGTCCTGCTGGATTTCCTCCGGCGCCTCGAAGCCGAACGGCGCCAGGTTGCCGATGTTCAGCTTGATGATGCGCTGGCCCTCTTCCTCCATCTGCTTCGCGCGCTCCATCACCGGACCGCGGATGTCGTAGCACACGTTGGACAACTTGCTTGATTTTAAGATTGGTTTCACTCGTTAGTTTTCCCGATTCAGTGATACGCCGAAAGTGCCGCTACGCTGGCGGCCCTGCGCGAAAGCGGGGGATTTTACCTGTCCGACATCCTTGCAGCAAATCGGAACCCGCTGGCGATCCCGCAATAACCAATCCGGTATGCATGAGTCATGTCTCCGCATTGCATTTACTGCGTTGCGCCGACTTGCACGATCCCGATCTTCTCGAGCGGTTCGCGGCCTTTCGCCAGACGCAGCAATCTGGGAAAGGTGCCGGTTTTGTGCACCGCCCAGCGTCCTTCGCCGATCGCGTCGACCCGTCCCAGCCGCGCGTCCAGCTGCGCAAGCTGTTCGGCCCTGGCCACCAGGAAATAGCGGTTCCCCGGCGCCGGCAGCTGCGCCGCATCATCCGCGTCATGGATCGCGGCATGGCTGTACAGCGACAGCTCCCTGGCCACCATCGGCATGCGGTAGACATAGACCGGCACACCGGACCGGTCCGCCAGCAGCGCATTCACATTGTGCGCAACGCCATAAGTAGTGAACGTCAGCGCGGTCATCGCAACCAGGAATCCGTTCAACATATTGATGCCGACCACCGGGTAGACCAGCACCGGAAAAACGCTTTCCTGCTTCCTGCCGGCCAGCGCATGGAGCAGCAATACTGCCGCAACCGCCAGCACCGGGACGAACAAAACGGCTTTCCCGACATAGATGCCCAGGCCGGCCGCCAGCACGATCAGCAGCAGCGTGATGAGCCATTGCGCGACGGGCAGCGTGCGGCTGCCGGGGGGCCGCGCCGGATGCTCATCCAGATACTCCGCCAGGTAATGCCCGCACAGGATGGCCGCGAACGGGAAGATGATCACCGTGTAGTACTCGAACTGGAAGCGGGTCGCGCTGAAGATCAGGAACGGGATGAAGAACGCAGCGCACAGATAGATGAAACTCGCCCGCCCGGCGCTGCCGCGCGAAACGAAACGGCGGATGCCTGAATATATCGCCGCCGCGAACACCGCAACCCACGGCAGGAATGTCCACAGGAATGCGTCAACAAAATATAGCGGGTTGCCGTTGTGGTTCTGGATCGGTCCGGTGTTGAAGAAACGCCCGAACTGGCTGTCCCACAGGAAGAAGCGGATGCCGGAAACGTGGCGTAGTCCGAACACCGTCTTTTCCGGATGCGCATCGAATTGCAGGTACAGCGCAACGAGTTCGGGCGCGGTGAACAGCATCGTCAGCGCCAGCGCGAGCAGCCATTTCGCATTCCACAGCTTGCGCCACTGGCCAAGGTACAGCCACATGCATACCATGCCGCCGGCGATCACGATCAATGTGAACACGCCCTTGGTCATCACCGCCATCGCGCTGAACAGCGCACCGAGCAGCAGGTATTTGATTTTCGGCGCGGCGTCGAAACGCAGCCAGTAATAACAGGCCGCCATGATGAAACCGGTGAGGTAGGTTTCCGCCTTGACCTCGATGCTCGAATCCATCATTTCGAAGGCCGACACGTACACCAGCACGGCCAGCCACGCGCTGTCGCGGTTGTAGAACAGGCGCGCGATGCGGTAGGTGAAATAGCCGCCGACCAGGTGAAACAGGAAGCCCGGCAGTATGTAGGTAAACGCGCCGACCCCGCCAATCTTGAAAAACAGCGCGGTGATCCAGAATGGCAGGTGCGGCTTGTCCAGCCAGTCCCTGCCATCCAGCACCAGGTTCACCCAGTCGTTGTTCAGCGCGATGTGCCGGGCAAGCGCGGCATAGGTCACGGAGTCGCCGCTGTTGATCACCGGGGACAGCATCGCCGCCGCATTGACCAGCAGCGTGGCCAGGATCAGCCATCCGGCCGGACGAGAAACATTCATTTGATATCCGCTCTTGATTGATGCACATTGTACCGGTTGCGCTTGCATTCCGGCGCCGGCCATCCGATTTGACGCACGCGCCGGCCACCCCCTAAACTCTCCCCAATCATACTGCACTATTCGCGAGGTCATTTTGAAATTGCACCTGGACAAAACCGGCGAGACCAAAGTGTTCACCGCGCACGGCCCGGATCACGTGATGGTCAACGGCGAGCGCTACGAGCGCAGCATCGTGGTAATGGCGGAAGCTGTGCGTGCAGACTGGACGGTCGCGAATTTTGACGATCTGGGCGCCGCGCATTTCGATTATTTCCTGGCGCTCAAGCCCGATGTGCTGCTGCTGGGCACCGGCGTGCGGCAGCGTTTTCCGCATCCGCGCCTGTACAGCGCGCTGACCAATGCGGGCATCGGCGTGGAATGCATGGATACGCCCGCCGCCTGCCGCACCTACAATATTCTGGTCGCTGAAGACCGCAGGGTGGTCGCGGCAATCCTGTTCTGAAACAGCAGCACCCTCCCTTCAAATTTCCGGAAACTCCCATGAGTCAATCACTGCAGAACGTCATCCGGCAGGCCGAGCAGATCATCCTCGGCAAGCCGCAGCAAATTCGCCTTGCGCTGGCCTGCCTGCTGGCACGCGGCCATTTGCTGATCGAGGATCTGCCCGGCGTCGGCAAGACCACGCTGGCGCACGGCCTGGCGCGCACGCTGGGCCTGCAGTTCCAGCGCATCCAGTTCACCAGCGACCTGCTGCCGGCCGACATTCTCGGGGTGTCGGTGTACGAACGGCCGGGCATAGAAGCAAAGGTCGGCGAGTTCAAGTTCCACCCCGGACCGATCTTCGCGCAGATGGTGCTCGCGGACGAGATCAACCGCGCCACGCCCAAAGCCCAGAGCGCGCTGCTGGAAGCGATGGAAGAACAGCAGGTGACCATCGAGGGAACGACGCGCGCGCTGCCCGCGCCGTTTTTCGTGATCGCTACGCAGAATCCGGCCTACCAGATCGGCACCTACGCGCTGCCGGAATCGCAGCTCGACCGGTTCATGCTGCGCATCCAGATGGGCTATCCGGATGCGCAGGCGGAACGGGGCCTGCTGTCCGGCGTGGACCGGCGCGAAATCGTCGCGCAGCTCAGCCCGCAGCTGGAACAAAGCGAATTGCTGATGCTGCAAAAACGCGCCCGTGAAGTGTTCGTTTCGCCCGCGCTGCTCGACTATGTGCAGGCGATCCTGCGCTACACGCGCGAGGAGTCGCGTTACACGCACGGCCTGTCGCCGCGCGCCGGCCTTTCACTGCTGGCCGCCGCGCGCGCCTGGGCATTGCTGGAAGAACGCGAAGCGGTGATCCCCGAGGATGTGCAGGCGGTGTTGCCCGGCGTGGTCAGCCACCGTCTGCAGTCGGTCGGCGAATATGCCCGGTTGAACAGCGCGTCGCTGGCGCGCGAGTTGATCGAGGCGGTCACGATTCCCTAATCCCGTGCCAGCCGCACTCCCGAATAAATTCCGCACCTGGCTGTTCCGCCCCAGGATCGAGCGCGGCGCGATCACGCTGACGCAGCGGCGCATCTTCATCATCCCGACCCGGCAGGGATTCGCCCTGGTATTCGTGCTGGTGCTGATGCTGCTCGGCGACATCAACTACAACCTGAGCCTCGGCTATGTGCTGACTTTCCTGCTGACGATGATGGCGGTGATGTCGATGCTGCACGCATTCCGCAATCTTGCCCACCTGGAAATACGCGCGGGCCGCGCGGAACCGGTTTTCTGCGGAGAGAACGCGCAGTTCATGCTGCACTTCAATAATCCCGGCAGGTTGTCGCGCCACCAGCTCAGTCTGGTGCAGGCCGGCGCATCGTTCTGGAAAAATACCAATAAGCCGCTGCTGTTCGATGCGCCCGCCGGACAGGACAGCGAAGTCGCCTTTCCGCTGCGCGCGACCCGGCGCGGCTGGCTGCAGCCGGGACGGCTGATACTGTATACCGAGTTCCCGCTCGGCCTGTTCTACTGCTGGTCGTACCTGCATTTCGACACGCGCTGCCTGGTCTATCCGAAACCGCTCGGCGACGCGGTGCTGCCCGCCGGCACGGCACCGGACGGCACAGGCATGCGCTTCATGGCCGGAGATGAGGATTTTTCCGGGCTGCGCAAATATACCGCCGGCGATGCGCTGCCGCGCATCGACTGGAAGGCCTATGCACGCGAGCGCGGC